>NZ_FYDY01000035.1:0-50642 GCF_900187435.1 Pseudomonas sp. Irchel s3b5 | reverse complement strand
GTGAGCTCAACCAATGTTGGCCAGAAGCCAAAGATGGCTTCCTCGAATAGGCCTTATACATAGATGCAACCGGGTAGCAGTGTTTAAAAAGCAGGTAGACAGTGGGGGCGAGTCCATACATAGGAGCGAGCCTGCTCGCGATGGCGCCCTATCATTCAACAGATGTATTGAATGACCTGACCTCATCGCGAGCAGGCTCGCTCCCACACTGATTGGCGATGCCCTTCAGATCGGTGAATCAAACCCGCGACGCCCCTGCAAGCCGCCCGTGTGGATAAAGACAAGTCGTGTGCCCCTGGCAAACTGTCCTGCTTCGACTTGCTGCTCCAGCGCCAGCAAAGCCTTGCCGGTATACAAAGGCTCCAGTGGAATGCCGCTGACCTGCTCGGTCTGTTCGATGAAGTCGAGCAGCATTGGATCGACCTTCGCAAAGCCGCCGCGACTGGCATCGAACAGTTCATACACCGGATCCACCGCCCCCGCTTGCTCCATGATCAATTCGACCTGTTGCGCCACGCCATGGTCATCAGGCACCGCCAACGCGCCGTAAACCGGATGTTCCCCCGCCTCAGCCAGCACCAGACCGGCCAGTGTGGTGCCAGTGCCGCAGGCCAGCCACCAGCCGTCGTAGTCGCTCCAGCCCAAACCCTCCAGTTGCGCGCAAACCGTTTCCTTCAACTGCATGCAACCCCGAGCGCCGGGCAAACCACCACCCCCTTCAGGCACCGCATGCAACGTCGGATATCGGGATTGCCACGGCTGCCAGAAACCCGGTTCATTCCGGGCGCGATATCCGCCATAACCCAACCAGTGCAACTGCATGCCAAATGCCTGCAAATCCCCCACCGTAGGGGTTTGCTGTGGATGGCCGCGCAACAGCCCGACGGTGGAAAAACCGAATCGTTTGCCCGCCGCCGCCAGCGCATGAAGGTGATTGGAATGGGCGCCACCGAGGCTGATGATGCCCTCGGCACCTGCTCGCTCCGCGGCCCTGAGGTGTTCGATCAGCTTGAACCACTTGTTGCCGCTGATCAGCGGATCGATTTGATCCAGGCGCAGGATCGCGACTTCGATGCCGGCGCGGGCCAGCCAGTCGAGGTGAAGGGGTTCGAGGGGAGCGTGAGGAAGCCAGTTGTCTGGAGAAGAAAGCATGATGCCGGATCTTTGGAAAGATCCGGCATCTTAGCAGCACCTTGGTGGGTGGTCTGAATGTGTGTTACAGCTCGGCCGCCAACCGCGAACCCTGATTGATCGCCCGCTTCGCATCCAGCTCCGCCGCGACATCCGCGCCGCCGATCAGGTGCACGTTCTGCCCCGCCGCCACCAGCCCGTCATGCAGCTCGCGCAATGGATCCTGTCCGGCACAGATCACGATGTTGTCCACTGGCAGCACTTGCGGCTCGCCGGTTTCACCAATGCGGATGTGCAGGCCTTCGTCGTCGATCTTCAAGTATTCAACGCTGTTGAGCATTTGTACCTGCTTGTTCTTCAGACCGGTGCGGTGAATCCAGCCAGTGGTCTTGCCCAGACCGTCGCCGACCTTGGATTTCTTGCGTTGCAGCAGGAACACTTCGCGGGCCGGCGCGTGAGGCGCAGCCTTGATACCGGCAACGCCGCCGCGAGCTTCCAGGTGCGTATCGATGCCCCATTCTTTCCAGAACGCAGCACGATCCTGACTGGTCGCTACGCCTTCATGGACGAGGAATTCCGAGACGTCAAAACCGATACCACCGGCGCCAATCACCGCGACACGTTTGCCGACCGGTTTGCGCGCAAGGATCACGTCCAGGTAGCTCAGCACCTTGGCGTTTTCCACGCCCGGAATCGCCGGCAAGCGCGGCGCGATGCCGGTGGCCAGGATGATCTCGTCGTAACCGCCTTCGACCAGTGCAGCGACGTCGACACGGGTGTTCAGGCACACCTCGACGTTGGTGGTCTGCAACTTGCGGTTGAAGTAGCGAATGGTTTCGTAAAACTCTTCCTTGCCTGGCACGCGCTTGGCGATGTTGAACTGACCACCGATTTCGCTGGCCGAGTCGAACAGCGTCACCTGGTGACCACGTTCTGCGGCCACGGTCGCGGCGGACAAACCGGCAGGACCGGCACCGACCACGGCAATTTTCTTCAACTGCTGCACCGGCAGATAGTTGAGTTCGGTTTCATGGCAGGCACGCGGGTTGACCAGGCAACTGGTCAGCTTGCCGCCAAAGGTGTGATCGAGGCAGGCCTGATTGCAACCGATGCAGGTGTTGATTTCATCGGCGCGCCCTTCGGCGGCCTTGTTGACGAAGTCCGGATCGGCCAGGAACGGCCGCGCCATGGACACCATGTCGGCATCGCCTTCCGCCAGGATCTGCTCGGCCACTTCCGGGGTGTTGATACGGTTGGTGGTGATCAGCGGAATATTGACCGAACCACGCAGCTTGGCCGTGACCTTGCTGAAGGCCGCGCGCGGCACTTTGGTGGCGATGGTTGGAATCCGCGCTTCGTGCCAGCCGATACCGGTGTTGATGATGGTCGCGCCAGCCTGTTCGATGGCCTTGGCCAACAGCACGATTTCTTCCCAGGAGCTGCCGCCCTCGACCAGATCGAGCATCGACAGGCGGAAAATGATGATGAAGTTCGGGCCTACCGCTTCACGCACACGACGGACGATTTCCACCGGCAGGCGCATACGATTTTCGTAGCTGCCGCCCCAGCGGTCGGTGCGGTGGTTGGTGTGGGCGGCGAGGAACTGGTTAATGAAATAACCTTCGGAGCCCATGATTTCCACGCCGTCGTACTCGGCGGTTTGCGCCAGTACCGAGCAGGTGACGAAATCGCTGATCTGCTTCTCGATGCCTTCCTCGTCCAGCTCTTTGGGCTTGAACGGGTTGATCGGTGCCTGGATCGCACTGGGCGCCACCTGTTTCGGGCTGTAGGCATAACGACCGGCATGGAGGATCTGCATGCAGATCTTGCCGCCCGCATCATGGACGGCACGGGTGACGATGCGGTGCTTGAGCGCTTCCTCTTCGGTAGTCAGCTTGGCTGCACCGGAGTACACGCCCCCCTCTTCGTTCGGGCCGATACCGCCAGTCACCATCAGGCCGACGCCGCCAAGGGCCCGCTCGGCGAAGTACGCGGCCATGCGCTCGAAGCCACCCGGTTTCTCTTCAAGGCCGGTGTGCATTGAACCCATCAAGGTGCGGTTGCGCAAGGTGGTAAAACCCAGGTCCAGCGGAGCCAGCAGGTGCGGGTAATGAGCGGCGGTCATCGGTAACTCCACTTCGAGCGATCACGGAAATATGCAGGAGCTCTACGGCCCCCATCTGACATGTCCGACAGACTAAGAGCCGCTTCGCTCTCACTCAATGACCTAAACTCACAACTTAATGATCGAAATGCGCAGCAACACCCTCAGGCTCACCCTCCGGGTGTCAATCCTCATGCAGGATCACTCGGGCGATTCAATTGACGGCACAGAGCCAAAGAAATCTGGCAGCAATTCCAAAGCAGAACTGCGCGAGTTGTAGCAAAGTACAAAAACACCCGTACCCGGCTTTTCCTCAGGATCTCCCCTATGTTCAACCCCACCGCGCTGCCAAAAAGATCCCCCCTTGCCCGGCTCGCCCTGGCCATCTCCCTGAGCGCCCTTGGCCTGCCTTTTTGGGCGAGCAATGCCCAGGCCCATGGCGGCCATGCCGACATGGTGCCACTGCAAGCAGGGCTTGAGGAGTTTGGCGCCACGGTGAAGTGGGACGACTATGCCAACCTGTTCACCATCGCCAAGGACGGGGTCTACCTCAAGGTCAAGCCGAACAGCAAAGTGGCCATGCTCAACGGCAAGCGCATGGAGCTGACGGTACCGGTGGTGTTCAAGGACAAGACGGCCTTCATGTCCAAGGACTTCATCAATCAGGTGTTCCAGTCCGGCCTGGACACGACCTTTGTCGTCGAGACCCGCCCCAACCCGCTCAATCCTCTGAGCGCAGCCGAAATCACGGCGGCGGTGGACATCGTCAAGCAATCGGAAAACTACAAACCCGGTTTCCGCTTCACCGAAATCTCAGTCAAGACGCCGCCAAAGGATCAGGTGTGGAATTTCGTCTACACCGGGCAAAACGTCACGCAGCCGCGCCAGGCCAACATTGTGGTGCTGGACGGCAAGCATGTGATCGAAGCGTTGGTGGATCTGGACAGCAAACAGCTCAAGTCCTGGAAGCCGATCGAAGGCGCCCACGGTATGGTGCTGCTGGACGATTTCGTCGCGGTGCAAACGGCCGTGGAAAACAGCCCCGAATACGCGCAGGCCCTGGCCAAGCGCGGCATCAACGACGTGAAGAAAGTCGTGGCCACGCCGCTGACCGTCGGCTATTTCGATGGCAAGGACGGCCTGGCGCAGGACAAGCGATTGCTGAAAATCGTCAGCTACCTCAATGTCGATGACGGCAACTACTGGGCGCACCCGATCGAAGGCCTGGTGGCGATTGTTGATCTGGAACAGAAGAAGCTGATCAAGATCGAAGACGATGCGCTCATTCCGGTGCCGATGAAACCGACGCCGTATGACGGCCGCGGACGCAAGGGCGTGACGGTCAAGCCGCTGGAAATCACCGAGCCAGAAGGCAAGAACTACACCATCACCGGCAACAGCATTCACTGGCAGAACTGGGATTTCCACGTCCGCCTCGATTCGCGGGTCGGCCCGATCCTGTCCACCGTCACTTATGACGACAAGGGCAAGAAGCGCAAAATCATGTACGAAGGCTCGCTGGGCGGCATGATCGTGCCTTACGGCGACCCGGATGTCGGCTGGTACTTCAAGGCGTACCTCGACTCCGGCGACTACGGCATGGGCACGCTGACCTCGCCGATTGCCCGTGGTAAAGACGCCCCGGAAAACGCCGTGCTGCTGGACGCCACCATCGCCGACTACACTGGCGCCCCAACCTCGATCCCGCGCGCCATGGCGGTGTTCGAGCGCTACGCCGGCCCGGAATACAAGCACCAGGAAATGGGCCAGCCCAACCTCAGTACCGAACGGCGTGAACTGGTGGTGCGCTGGATCAGCACCGTCGGCAACTACGACTACATCTTCGACTGGGTCTTCCAGCAGAACGGCACCATCGGCATCGATGCCGGCGCCACCGGCATCGAAGCGGTCAAGGGCGTGAAGTCCAAGACCATGCACGAAGACACCGCCAAGGAAGACACGCGCTACGGCACCTTGCTGGACCACAACATCGTCGGCACCACGCACCAGCACATCTATAACTTCCGCCTCGATATGGACGTGGACGGCGAGCAGAACTCACTGGTGGAAGTGAACCCGGTGGTGCTGCCCAACGACCGTGGCGGCCCGCGCACCAGCACCATGCAGACCGACACCAAAGTGGTCACCACCGAACAGCAAGCAGCGCAGAAATTCGACCCGTCGACCGTGCGCCTGCTGAGCAACCCCGGCAAGGAAAACAAGGTCGGCAACACCGTTTCCTATCAACTGATTCCGTATGCCGGCGGTACGCATCCGGTGGCCAAGGGCGCCAACTTCGGCAAGGACGAATGGCTCTACCATCGCCTGAATTTCATGGACAAGCAGCTGTGGGTGACGCAGTACAACCCGGAGGAAAAGTACCCGGAAGGCAAGTACCCGAACCGCTCGGACAAAGACTCGGGGCTGGGGCAGTTCACTCAGGATAACCAGTCCATCGAGAACACCGACGACGTGGTCTGGCTGACCACCGGCACCACCCACATCGCCCGGGCCGAGGAATGGCCGATCATGCCGACGGAGTGGGTGCATGTGCTGTTGAAGCCGTGGAACTTCTTCGATGAAACGCCGACCTTGAACCTCAACGCACCGAAGTAGACACGCAGTAACCCCTGTAGGAGCTGGCTTGCCAGCGATGGCGTCCGAAAGTTCGACGTACGACTCAAGACCGCCATCGCCGGCAAGCCGGCTCCTACAGGATCAGGTGGTGTTCATGCACAACAATCACGCGTGCTGCTTGCGATACTCCCCCGGCGCAATGCCGAAGCGCGTTTTGAACGCCGTCGAAAAATAGCTCGAATCAGAAAAACCCCACGAATAACCCAGCACCGACAACTTCTGCTCCTTGCCCGAACGCCGCAGGGATTCGGCGCACAAATCCAGGCGACGGTTCTTGATGTAACGCGCCACCACCAACCCCTTCTTGGCAAACATCCGGTACAAGCCACGGGTCGACATGCCGACTTCCCGTGCCAGCCATTCCGGGCACAGTTCTTCGGAGCGAATGTTCGCGTCGATAAAGCTCAAGGTCTTGCGGAAAATGCGCTCATGCGGATCGGTGCAGTCGTCGCTCTGGCTGATGGCCGGGCGCAACAGGCTGACAATCGCCTCCAGCGTCGCTTCACTTTCCTCCCGGGTCAGGTGTTGTTGACGGCTGGCATCCAGGATCAACCGGTGTGACAACATCGCGATGGGGGATGACGCGGCGATCCGGTGACCGCATTTGATCTGATTGAAGCGCAGGGTTTGCTCGACCACTTGATGCGGCAGGATCAACGACAGCTGCCGGGAATTTTCGCCGTAGGTGAAATCGCTGGGCCGCGCAGCGTCGATCAAGGTGATGTCGCCGGGTGACAGCAACACCTTGTCGTCGCCCTGGGCCATGCCCGCCGAACCTTCGAGCTGGAACACCGCGAAGTACTTGCCGCCCTCACCCGCCGCGACCTCATGGGGCGTTCGAAACAGTCGGGCCTGGCACACGTCGACAAAACTGAGCTTGAGCGCATCGCTCTGGTATTCACGGATACGCCCGGCAAACTCGTTGCCCAGGGGTTGTGCGTTGAAGGCGCCACAGATCTGGTTGATCTGATGGATCCACAGGTCGAACCCATCATGGCGCTGTGCAGTTGTAGAAATCATGTCAGGCCTCACGCAGGCTTATTTTTATTGTCTACGTCAATCCACACGACATCGGGATGCTTCAAGTCTCCTGAACCGCACCACTCCCGGAACAATGACGTGTTACTTCAGTCCGCCGAAACGTCGATAGAAGCTTTCACCGACATCCGGCAACGGGCCGTCGGCCGTTTCCAGTGCGCTGTTGAGCCACTCTTCGGCCTTGGCGTAAATCAAACGATAAATGTTGCGGCACAACTGTCGGGCGGCGCGGCCTTCCCAGTCGCCGGGCAACAACTCGTCCGGCAGTTGCGGGTCGCGCAGCAGCAGCTTGCGGTATTCGTGAATCAGCAGGATCCGCGCCAGGAAGCAATCGGCCGGTTGCAGGTTTTCCTGCTCGCGAAGTGCTTGCCACAGTGGGCGGAACAGCTGGATGAACTCGCTGTAATGGGTCGCCAGCTCTTCGATGTTCCAGCTCTCGCGCACTTGCAGGCGTAGCGCCTTGGAGGCCAACACGTCCTGGGCGGTGGTTTCGAAAACGATGGTGTCTTCCTGGGCGCCGAGGTCGAGCAGCGTCGCGTTGACGTCGGAACGGTCGCTACGCGGACAGGCCAGCACCATCGGCGAAATCGCGCCGAAGCCTTGCCATTCCAATTCTTCGCGCACTTGCTTGCGCTTGTCCTGGGTCAGTTGCGACAACATCACCAGACACCACGAGCCATCCCATGCCGGCATCGTGGTGCTGTAGACCCGCTTGAAGGCCTTGTCGAAACGGCGGCGTCCGGCACCGGTCAGGCTGTAGTAGCTACGACGACCGACTTTTTCGGCGGTCAGCCAGCCTTCCTTGGTCAGGCGGAAAATCGAAGTGCGGATCAGCCGTTCGTTGATGCCGATCGGTTCGAGCAACTGAATCAGACTGCCCAGCCAGACAGTGCCGCCATGGGGTTCGATGGCATCCCCGTACAACGTGATGATCAAGGAGCTGGCGCGGATCGGCGTCTGCTCCTGGAAGCGGGTAATCAGATGGTTCAAGGGCGTCAGGGACGACATGGGCGTTCCGTGCAAAAAAAGAAAAGGAATATACCGAAAGCTATGGGGTTAAGCCCAATCCCTTGTAGGAGCCGGCTTGCTGGCGATGGTGTGTCAGTCGACACCAAGGTAGCTGACACAGCTTCGCCAGCAAGCCGGCTCCTACAGGGGGTCGGTGTTCATGCGTTGCTGCCTTTGGGGCGTAACCCGCTGTCACTGATACGCGGGCGATCCGGCTCCGGTTCGCTCAGCGGTTCGCAGACCTGCATCTGCGTCAGGCAACGCTGGGCCAGTTGCTGATACTCCCGGGTGCCGGCCATCTTCCAGGCCACTTCCTGATCGCTAAGGCTGCGTTTGACGCTGGCCGGGGCGCCCATGACCAGCGACTGCTCCGGGCATTCGAATCCAGCCTTGACGAACGCTGCCGCCGAAACGAATGAACGCGGCCCGATGCGGGCGTTGTCCATCACCACCGCATTCATGCCCACCAGCGCGTCGGCACCGATCCGACAACCGTGCAACACCGCGCCGTGGCCGATGTGGCCGTTGCGTTCGACCACCGTGTCGCTGTCGGGAAAACCGTGCATCACGCAGGTGTCCTGCAAGTTGGCGCCCTCCTCCAGCACGATTCGCCCGAAGTCCCCGCGCAGGCTGGCCAGCGGACCGACATAGCAATGCGGGCCGATGATCACGTCACCGATCAATACGGCGGACGGGTGCACATAAGCGCTCGGATCAACCACTGGAGTCAGGCCATCAAGGCTGTAGCAGGTCATGGAGACTTCCTTCACAAAGCGATGCGATTAATGACTCATTTTGTATCACATCACTTTTAACAACACAAAGACCAAAAACCGTATCACTTGAAATACACCTTTCCGACGAATGCCATGACGTCTCTAAAATCGCCACAAAACCCAATGTTTTCTGGGATATCCCTGCTATCAGCATCCCTTTACAAGGAAGATGAAAAACCAAAATCCACACCATTGGGACACATTAAATCTATTTTCGTATTGCATTTACGTATCACGTTATAGCTATACTTGGGCAAAACCGGCCCCCGCAGCCGATCCAATAACAAGCCGGCACCACGCCGAGCGTGCACCGCGAGAGCATCCGCCATGCCTCTGACCCTTGCCGTCGAATTGATCGAGCCTGGCGTCCGCCTGATTACCCTGCAGCGCCCGCAAGCCCTGAACGCCTTGACCACCGAGTTGCTGGGCGAACTGGCCGCTGAACTGAATATCGCGCAAGCCGACCCCGACACCCGCGCTGTGGTCCTCACCGGCAGTCGCAAGGCCTTCGCCGCTGGCGCCGACATCAAGGAAATGGCCGAACGCAACCTGGTCGGCATCCTCGACGACCCGCGCCAGGTTTCGTGGCAAACCATTACCCGCTTCAGCAAACCGCTGATCGCCGCCGTCAACGGCTTCGCCCTCGGCGGTGGCTGCGAACTGGCGATGCACGCCGACATCATCATTGCCGGTGAAGACGCCCGCTTCGGCCAACCGGAAATCAACCTCGGGATCATGCCCGGCGCCGGTGGCACGCAACGCCTGTTGCGCGCCGTCGGCAAATCCATGGCCATGCAAATGGTGCTGACCGGCGAGGCGATCGACGCCCGCCAGGCCCAGCGCGCCGGCCTGGTCAGCGAAGTCACCCAGCCGGAATTCACCGTCGAGCGCGCCCTGCACATCGCCCGCAATATTGCGACCAAGGCACCGCTGGCGGTGCGCCTGGCCAAGGAAGCGCTGCTCAAAGCCATGGACACCGACCTGGCCAGCGGCCTGCGTTTCGAACGCCATGCCTTCACCGTGCTGGCGGGCACCCGTGACCGCGACGAAGGCATCGCTGCCTTTCAGGAAAAGCGCACGCCGACCTTCACCGGCCAGTAATCCCAGAACTCGAACGACCGCCAAGAGAGCGCCAAGACCATGAACTTCGAACACATCCTGTTTTCCATCGACGCCGGCGTCGCGCTGCTCAGCCTCAATCGGCCGGACCAGCTCAACAGCTTCAATACCCAGATGCATGGCGAAGTGAAGGAAGCACTCAAGCAAGTTCGGCAAAACCCGGACGTGCGCGTGCTGCTGCTGACAGGCGAAGGCCGCGGTTTCTGCGCCGGGCAGGACCTGAGCGACCGCAATGTCGCGCCGGGCAGCACTGCGCCGGACCTGGGCGAGTCCATCGAGAAGTTCTACAACCCGCTGATCCGCCAGTTGCGCGACCTGCCTATGCCGGTGATTTGCGCGGTCAACGGCGTCGCCGCTGGCGCCGGTGCCAACATTCCGCTGGCTTGTGACCTGGTGCTGGCGGCGCGTTCGGCAAGTTTCATTCAGGCATTTTGCAAGATCGGCCTGATCCCTGACTCCGGTGGCACCTGGACCCTGCCGCGCCTTGTCGGCATGGCCCGCGCCAAGGCTTTGACCCTGCTGGGTAATCGCCTGAGCGCCGAACAAGCCGAGCAATGGGGCTTGATCTACCAGTGCGTGGACGACGCCGATTTACGCGACGAAGCGCTGAAACTGGCCCGCCATCTGGCGACCCAACCGACCTACGGCCTGGCACTGATCAAACGCAGCCTCAACGCCAGCATGAGCAACAGTTTCGACGAACAGCTGGAACTGGAAAAAGACCTGCAACGCCTGGCCGGGCGCAGCGAGGACTACCGCGAAGGCGTCGGCGCATTCATGGAAAAACGCACCCCAAGCTTCAAGGGACGCTGAGTCATGACCGCACTGAACACCAACGCACGCATCGCCGTGATCGGCGCCGGGGCCATGGGTGCCGGTATCGCCCAGGTCGCGGCCCAGGCCGGCCATCCGGTATTACTGCTGGACAATCGTCCCGGCGCTGCCGCGCAAGCGATTGAAGGTATCGATCGGCAATTGGGCAAGCGAGTCAAGAACGGCAAGCTGTCCGCCGAGTCGCGTAGCGCGACGATTGCCCGCCTGCAAGCGGCAGAAACCATCGAAACCCTGGCTGACTGCGATCTGATCATCGAAGCCATCGTCGAGAACCTTGAGGTCAAACGCGCCCTGTTCCGTCAACTCGAAGGTATTTGCGGCGAGCACTGCATCCTCGCGAGCAACACTTCGTCGCTGTCGATCACCAGCATCGCCGCGCAACTCGAACATCCAAATCGCCTGCTCGGCCTGCACTTTTTCAACCCGGCACCGGTCATGGCGCTGGTGGAAATCGTCTCCGGCCTGGCCAGCGATCCGAAACTCGCCGAATGCCTGTACGACACCGCCAAGGCCTGGGGCAAAAAACCGGTGCACACCCGCTCGACGCCGGGGTTTATCGTCAATCGCGTGGCCCGGCCGTTCTATGCCGAAAGCCTGCGCCTGTTGCAGGAAGGCGCCGCCGATTGCCCGACACTGGATGCCCTGATGCGCGAAGCCGGCGGCTTTGCCATGGGCGCGTTCGAGCTGACCGATCTGATCGGCCACGACGTCAACTACGCCGTGACCTGTTCGGTGTTCGACGCCTATTACCAGGACACGCGCTTCCTGCCGTCGCTGATCCAGAAAGAACTGGTGGACGGCGGACGCCTGGGACGCAAGAGCGGTCAGGGTTTCTACAGTTATGCCGAGGGTGCGGTGCGCCCACAGCCTGCCGAAATAAGCAGTGACGCGGCAATCCAGACCTGCGTGATCGAAGGTGATCTGGGCATCGCCCGGGGCCTGATTCCACGCATGCAGGAACACGGCATCGAAATCATCCAGCGCGACGGCCAAGGATTGCTGCGCGTCGGCGATGCCGTACTGGCCCTGAGCGACGGGCGCATGGCCTGTCAGCGCGCCCAGGAAGATGGATTGCGCAATCTGATTCTGCTGGATCTGGCGTCAGATTATGGACAAGCCAAACGCATCGCTATCAGCTACTCGGCCGGGATCGATCCGGCCGCGCTCGAACAAGGCGTTGCCCTGCTGCAACGGGCCGGCCTCAAGGTCAGCCTGCTCAGCGACAGCCCGGCACTCGCCGTCTTGCGCACCGTAGCGATGCTCGCCAACGAAGCGGCCGACGCGCTGCTGCAAGGCGTGGCCTCGGCCGCCGACATCGATCTGGCCATGCGCGCCGGGGTCAATTATCCGCAAGGGCCGCTGGCCTGGGCCGATGCCATTGGCCTGTCGCACATTCTTCAAACGCTGGAAAACCTGCAAGCCAGTTATGGCGAAGAACGCTACCGGCCGTCGCTGCTGCTGCGCCGTCGCGTCGCCGAAGGGAGAAACCTCCATGACTAATCATGAAGCCATGACGTTGGCCAGCGAATGCGCCCAGGCCTTGCTCCAGCGTGACGCCGCCAGCCTGGGAATGGGCATGCGCCTGCTCTCGGCCGGCCCCGGTTGCTCCCGGGTCGGCATGACCGTGCGGGCCGATATGGTCCAGGGCCACGGCACGTGCCACGGCGGCTATCTGTTCGCGCTCGCCGACTCGGCGTTCGCTTTTGCCTGCAACAGCTACAACGAAGCCACCGTCGCCATCGGTTGCAGCATCGACTACATCGCCCCGGCCCGCCTGGGCGACACGCTGAACGCCGACTGCATCGAGCAGAGCCGTTCCGGTCGCACCGGCAACTATGACGTGCGCATCGAAAACCAGCAGGGTCAGTTGATCGCCCTGTTCCACGGCAAATCCTACAAAGTGCGCGGCCCGGTGCTGGCGCAGGAGACTCCCAATGAATGACGCCCTGATCATCGACGCAGTCCGCACCCCGATTGGCCGTTACGCCGGCGTCCTCAGCGGTGTGCGCGCCGACGACCTCGGCGCCGTACCCTTGCGCGAACTGCTGCGCCGTCACCCGCAAGTCGACTGGACCTCGGTCGACGACGTGATCTACGGCTGCGCCAACCAGGCTGGCGAAGACAACCGCAACGTCGCACGCATGTCGGCGCTGCTGGCCGGGTTGCCGGTCAGCGTGCCGGGCACCACCCTCAATCGCCTGTGCGGTTCCGGGCTGGATGCCATCGGCACCGCCGCCCGCGCCATTCGCAGCGGCGAAACCGGCTTGATGCTGGTGGGCGGCGTGGAATCCATGTCCCGCGCACCGCTGGTGATGGGCAAGGCCGAGCAGGCGTTTTCCCGGTCAGCCGAGATCTTCGACACCACCATCGGCTGGCGCTTCGTCAATCCGCTGATGAAAAAGGCCTACGGCATCGACTCCATGCCGGAAACGGCAGAGAACGTCGCCGAGCAGTTCAACATCTCCCGCGCCGACCAGGACGCCTTCGCCCTGCGCAGCCAGCAACGCGCCGCTGCGGCACAGGCCAACGGGCGTCTGGCCAAGGAAATCGTCGCGGTGGAAATTCCGCAGCGTAAAGGCCCGGCGAAAGTGGTCGAGCACGACGAACACCCGCGTGGCGACACCACGCTTGAGCAACTGGCCAAACTGGGGACGCCGTTCCGCGAAGGCGGCAGCATTACCGCTGGCAATTCCTCCGGGGTTAACGACGGCGCTTGCGCATTGCTGCTGGCCAGTCCGGAAGTCGCCAAGCGCCACGGCCTGACCGCACGGGGCCGCGTTGTCGCGATGGCCACCGCCGGCGTTGAACCACGGATCATGGGCATCGGTCCTGTCCCGGCCACGCGCAAAGTGCTGGAAGTGGCCAACCTGAGCCTGGCCGACATGGACGTGATCGAGCTCAACGAAGCCTTCGCCGCACAAGGTCTGGCGGTGCTGCGTGAACTGGGCCTGAGCGACACCGATCCACGGGTCAACCCCAACGGCGGCGCCATCGCGCTGGGTCATCCACTGGGCATGAGCGGCGCACGCTTGGTCACCACCGCCCTGCACGAACTGGAAGAACGCAATGGCCGTTACGCCCTGTGCACCATGTGCATCGGTGTCGGCCAGGGGATCGCGCTGATCATTGAGCGTTTATCCCACTAAAGAATCGCGATTCCCAAGGAGCCGAGAGGTATCCTTGGGGCATGCACTCAAAGCCCTTGCGCAAAAGGGCTGGAACACAAAAACAATTCGAGTGAACACATGAACATGCCAATAGCCCAAGCCGTGCTGAATCCTGTGCTGGACCCGCTGGAAACCGCCAGCATCGACGAGCTGCGCCAGCATCAGCTGGAGCGCCTGCGCTGGAGCCTGAACCACGCCTACAACAACGTGCCGCTGTACCGTCAGCGTTTCGATGCGCTGGGCGTGCACCCTGATGACATCAAGTCCCTCGACGACCTGGCGAAGTTCCCCTTCACCACCAAGGCCGACCTGCGCGACAACTATCCCTACGGCATGTTTGCCGTGCCAATGAACGACATCGTGCGCCTGCACGCCTCCAGTGGCACCACCGGCAAACCGACCGTGGTCGGCTACACCCAGAACGACATCGACACCTGGGCCAACGTGGTGGCGCGTTCGATCCGCGCCGCCGGTGGCCACCGTGGCGACAAGGTGCATATTTCCTACGGCTACGGCCTGTTCACCGGCGGCCTCGGCGCGCACTACGGCGCTGAACGCCTGGGTTGCACGGTGATACCGATGTCCGGCGGCCAGACCGAAAAACAAGTACAGCTGATCAAGGATTTCCAGCCGGACATCATCATGGTCACGCCGTCCTACATGCTCAACATCGCCGATGAAATCGAGCGCCAGGGCATCGACCCGCACAAACTGGCCCTGCGCCTGGGTATCTTCGGCGCCGAGCCGTGGACCGCCGAACTGCGCAGCGCCATCGAGAACCGCCTGGGCATTACGGCGCTGGATATTTACGGCCTCTCGGAAATCATGGGGCCGGGTGTCGCCATGGAATGCGCCGAAACCAAGGACGGCCCGACCATCTGGGAAGACCACTTCTACCCGGAAATCATTGACCCGGTCACCGGCGAAGTGCTGCCGGACGGACAGATGGGCGAACTGGTGTTCACCTCATTGAGCAAAGAAGCCCTGCCGATGATCCGCTACCGCACCCGCGACCTGACGCGCCTGCTGCCGGGCACCGCACGGCCGATGCGGCGTATCGACAAGATCACCGGGCGCAGCGATGACATGCTGATCATTCGTGGCGTTAACGTGTTTCCGACGCAGATCGAGGAACAGGTTCTCAAAGTTAAACAACTTGCCGAGTGTTATGAGATTCATCTGTATCGCAATGGCAACCTGGACAGCGTGGATGTGCATGTCGAGCTCAAGGCTGAGCACCAGCATCTGACCGAGGAACAGCAGAAGGCTGTTTGCGGGGAGCTGAGCAAGCACATCAAGACGTACATCGGGATCAGTTCGCGGATTGTTTTGCAGCCGTTTCATTCGATCAAACGGTCGGAGGGCAAGGCTTGCCACGTGTTGGATAAACGTCCTAAAGCATGACTGCTGCACCCTTTATGGCCCCGCTTATTGCGGGGCTTTTTTTTGGGTTTTGGTTTTGAGTTTCGTGTGTATATCCGTTTCTTCGGTAACGGCCGCCAATGGTTCCGCTCTTACAGCGGGTCACTTGGAAAAACGGAGTGCCGCCCAACCCCAAGTAACCAAGGGCTCTTGCCCCTGACATTCGGTGCCTCGCTGTGGCTCGGCCTCACGAGTGGGCGTGTACCGCAACAGCGTCCGAGGCGACCTACCGGCCGGCCTGTTTCTGATGCGTACGCGCTCCCCTGTAGGAGCTGTCGAGTGCAACGAGGCTGCGATCTTTTGACTCTGTTTTTTTACAGGCAGGATCAAAAGATCGCAGCCTTCGGCAGCTCCTACGGAGTGATACATCCGCGAATTCAGGTCGGCTGTTGGGCCGCCATCGCTGGCAAGCCAGCTCCTACAGTTGATCGGCGTACCTCCACGCTTCTCACCACTCATCAGGCCGAGCGTCAGCTCGCCTGCAGCTTTTGATCCACCCGCCCCCTCGGGAGAGTGATACATCCGCGAATTCAGGTCGGCTGTCGGCCGCCATCGCTGGCAAGCCAGCTCCTACAGTTGATTGGCGTACACCCACGCTCTTCACCACTCACCAGGCCGAGCGTTAGCTCGCCTTCCGCTTTTGATCTCGGGAAAGTGATACATCCGCGAATTCAGGTCGGCTGTTGGGCCGCCATCGCTGGCAAGCCAGCTCCTACAGTTGATTGGCGTACACCACGCTTCTCACCACTCATCAGGCCGAGCGTTAGCTCGCCTTTCGCTTTTGATCCACCCGCCCCCTCGGGAGGCTGAGTGGAGGTGTTCATCCGGGGATTGGCGCGCAGCGCCGTTCGACGCAGTCGAACTCATTGCATGTAGGTCGTAGCGAAGCAGACCGGAGGGCAATGCCCCCGGATGAATGCCGGAGCGAAGGAACGCCGAGCCTCAGCGAGGGGCCGTACGTAAGGGGCGAGACCTTTTGGTTACTTTTGGGGCGTTCGTTGCCAAAAGTGACCCGCTGTAAGAGCGGAACCATAAGTCGCCATTACCGCAGCAACGGATATGTACACCCCCCCCCCAAAAAAAGCGACCCCCCATCCAAAGCGATACAAAAAACAAATACGACACGTCATTTTGTGTTTGATATTAATTTCCGTATCGCTTATAAAGTTCTCCATGCCTCAGAACAGATTCAAGGCGGGAGAACAAAAATGTACGCACAGCTCGTAGAAACAGGCGTCAAGCGCATCAAGGACCTCTCGGAGATGTCCGAAGAGGAACGCGCCTTCCAGGAAAAAATCGATTCAGAAATCAAGATCGAAGCCAAGAACTGGATGCCAGATGCTTACCGCCAGACTTTGATCCGGCAGATTTCCCAGCACGCCCACTCCGAAATCGTCGGCATGCTGCCCGAAGGCAACTGGGTCACCCGCGCGCCAAGCCTCAAACGCAAACTGCAACTGATGGCCAAGATCCAGGACGAAGCCGGCCACGGCCTGTACCTGTACAGCGCCATGGAAACCCTGGGCGCCGACCGCGATGAAGAAATCGCCAAGCTGCACAGCGGCAAGGCCAAATACTCGAGCATCTTCAATTACCCGACGCTGAACTGGGCCGACATGGGCGCGGTGGGCTGGCTGGTGGATGGCGCGGCGATCGTCAACCAGGTAGTGCTCCAGCGCACTTCCTACGGCCCCTACTCCCGGGCCATGGTGCGCATCTGCAAGGAAGAGAGCTTCCACCAGCGCCAAGGCTACGAAATCCTCCTGACCATGATGCGCCACGGTACCCAGGCGCAAAAAGACATGGTCCAGGACGCGATCAACCGCCTGTGGTGGCCGTCTCTGATGATGTTCGGCCCAAGCGACGAACACTCGCCGAACAGCGCGCAATCCATGGCCTGGAAGATCAAGCGCCAGAGCAACGACGAACTGCGCCAGCGCTTCATCGACCAGACCATTCCGCAGCTGGAGTTGCTGGGCTGCACCTGCCCTGACCCGGACCTGAAGTGGAACGCCGAAACCGGCCACTACGACTTCGGCGACATCCAGTGGAGCGAGTTCTACGAAGTGCTCAAGGGCAACGGCCCGTGCAACCAGGAACGCGTCGCCACCCGCCGCAAGGCGATTGAAGACGGTGCCTGGGTTCGCGAAGCCGCCGTCGCCCACGCCCGCAAAAAACAAAACAAGAACGCCGCATAAGGCAATCCGACCCCCTGTAGGAGCTGCCGAAGGCTGCGATCTTTTGGCGCTTTTGAAGCCGCTGAAGATCAAAAGATCGCAGCCTGCGGCAGCTCCTACAGAAGCAAACGATGTGGAGTAACTGAAATGTCCGAGTGGACCCTCTTCGAAGTTTTCGTGCGCAGCAAGCACGGCCTCAACCACAAGCACGTCGGTAGCGTGCATGCCGCCGACACCACCATGGCCATCGAGAACGCGCGCGAGCTGTACACCCGTCGCAGCGAAGGCGTGAGCCTGTGGGTGGTGCCTTCGGCGCTGATCACCGCCTCGTCGCCGGATGAAAAAGACCCGCTGTTCGATCCGTCGGACGACAAGGTTTACCGCCACGCCAGCTTCTACGAGCTGCCGGCCGAAGTCGGGCACATGTGAGGTCGACCATGGACAACAAGACTGATCTGATCGAATACCTGTTGCGCCTCGGCGACAGCGCCCTGATCCAGGGCCAGCGCCTGTGCCAATGGTGCGGCAAGGCCCCGGCACTGGAAGAAGAGCTGGCGCTGATGAACGTCGGCCTCGACCTGGTGGGCCAGGCGCGCAACTGGCTGGAATACGCCGCCGAACTGCTGGACGACGGCCGTAATGCTGATGACCTCGCATTCCGCCGCGACGAACGCGCTTATCGCAACCTGCTGCTGGTGGAACAACCCAACGGCGACTTCGCGGTGACCATGCTCAAGCAGTTCCTCTATGACGCCTGGCATTTGCCGGTACTGCAGGGCCTGAGCCAGTCCAGCGATGAACGCATCGCCGGGATCGCCGCCAAAGCCGTCAAGGAAGTGACCTACCACCTGCGCCGCTCCGGCGAATGGATCGAGCGCATGGGTGACGGCACCGAGGAAAGCCACCAGCGCATGCTCGCGGCAATCCCCGAAGTCTGGCGCTTCACCATCGAACTCATCGCCGCCGATGACAGTGAACAACGCTTGAACGCAGCCGGCATCACCCCGGACATCGCCAGCGTGGCTGCCCAATGGCAAGCCAAGGTCGAGCAGATTTTCACCAGCGCCACCCTGCCCGTGCCTGCCGCGCCGAGCTATTTCTACCTGAATGCTCGTACCGGCCTGCACACCGAACACCTGGGCATTCTGCTGGCTGAAATGCAGTTCCTGCCACGAGCGTATCCCGATGCAACCTGGTGAGTTGATCGCCAGCGACCTCGGCGCCCGGCCGGCTCAACCGACCGACCTGGCGGCTGCGTGGGCGATTCTGTCTGAGGTCATGGACCCGGAAGTGCCGGTGGTCAGCGTGGTTGACCTGGGCATCGTCCGCTACCTCGACTGGCAGGCCGGTCACCTTCACGTGGTGGTCACGCCGACCTACTCCGGTTGCCCGGCCACCGAAGTGATCGAGAGCGACATCCGCGAAGCGCTGGAACTCGCCGGATTCAAGGCGCCGCAACTGGAGCGCAAGTTGACCCCGGCCTGGACCACCGACTGGATCAGCGACAGCGGTCGCGAACGTCTGCGCGCCTACGGCATCGCACCGCCCGAGGGCAGCACCAGCAAGCGCAGCCTGCTCGGTGAAAGCCCGCAGGTTGTGTGCCCGCAGTGCGGCAGCGCCCACACCGAGGTGCTCAGCGAGTTTGGCTCCACCGCGTGCAAGGCGTTGTATCGCTGCGTCGATTGCCGGGAACCGTTCGACTATTTCAAGTGCATCTGAGCGGCGAATCGGCCGTCCCAGCTGGAGAATAACAATGAGCAAATTTCACATCCTGACCATCAAGGACGTGCGCGCCGAGACCCGTGACGCGGTGTCCATCGCCTTCGAGATTCCGCAGGAATTGCAAGACAGCTTTCACTACACCCAAGGCCAGCACCTGGTGATGCGCACCCAACTGGACGGCGAAGAAGTTCGTCGTTCCTATTCGATCTGCACCGGGGTCAACGACGGTGAGTTGCGTGTCGCCATCAAGCGTGTGGCGGGTGGGCGCTTCTCGGCGTTTGCCAACGAACAACTGAAAGCCGGACACACCCTGGAAGTGATGCCACCGGCCGGGCACTTCTGCGTTGAACTCGACCCGGCGCGCCATGGCAATTACCTGGCCGTGGCTGCAGGTAGCGGGATCACGCCGATCCTGTCGATCATCAAGACCACCCTGGAAACCGAGCCCCACAGCCGCGTCACGCTGCTATACGGCAACCGTTCCAGCTCCGGCGCGTTGTTTCGCGAGCAGCTGGAAGACCTGAAAAACCGTTACCTGCAACGCCTGAACCTGATCTTCGTGTTCAGCCGCGAGCAGCAGGACGTCGACCTGTACAACGGCCGGATCAACGCCGACAAGTGCGAGCAACTGTTCAGCCGCTGGCTCGACGTCAAGACCCTCGACGCCGCGTTCATCTGCGGCCCGCAGGAAATAACCGAGACCGTGCGCGACAGCCTCAAGGCCAAGGGCATGCAACCCGAGCGCATCCATTTCGAACTGTTCGCCGCCGCCGGCAGCGAGCAAAAACGCGAAGCCCGTGAGGCGGCGCGCCAAGTGGATTCAGCGGTCAGCCAGATCACCGTGATCAGCGACGGCCGCGCCCTGGCCTTCGACCTGCCGCGCAACAGCATGAGCATCCTCGACGCGGGTAACGAGCAAGGTGCGGAACTGCCCTACTCGTGCAAGGCCGGCGTGTGCTCGACCTGCAAGTGCAAGGTCATCGAAGGCGAAGTGGAAATGGACAGCAACCACGCCCTGGAAGACTACGAAGTGGCCGCCGGCTATGTGCTGTCGTGCCAGGCCTTCCCGATCAGCGACAAAGTGGTACTGGATTTCGATCAGCTCTGAAAAGCAACACCTCCCTGTAGGAGCCGGCTTGCTGGCGATAAGGCCAATGATTTCACCGGTGATTTCACCGGCCTTATCGCCAGCAAGCCGGCTCCTACAGGGGGAAAACCGTGGTCACCCCAAAAAAAACAAAAAAAGGACGCTACCCATGAGCCCGCAAGAAGTAGAACTCATCCGCCAGCACCCGGATTTCATCCAGCTGGTTCGCCGTAAACAGAAGCTGTACTGGTCGCTGAGCCTGGCCATGCTGGTGATTTACTACGGCTTCGTGCTGCTGGTGGCTTTCTCCCCTTCTACCCTCGGCCAATCCCTGAACGGCGGCGTGACCACCGTGGGCATGCTGGTGGGTGTCGTCATCGTCGGGCTGGCCTTTGCGCTGACCGGGTTCTATGTCTATCGCGCCAACAACGTGATCGATCCGCTGAATGAAAAACTCAAGCAGGAGTGCGCCCGATGAGCCGCCTTCTCGCGCTGTTCCTGCTGCCGCTGGCGGCTGTCACGGATGTTGCGCTGGCCGCCGACGGCGTCGCCCGCCCACTGAACTGGAACGCCATCGGCATGTTCCTGGTGTTCGTGCTGTTCACCCTTGGCGTGACACGCTGGGCGGCACTTCGCACCCGCTCCACCAGCGATTTTTATACCGCTGGCGGCGGCATGACCGGTTTCCAGAACGGTCTGGCGATTGCCGGCGACATGATCTCGGCGGCGTCGTTCCTCGGCATCTCCGCGATGATGTTCCTCAATGGCTACGACGGCTTGCTCTACGCACTGGGCGTTTTGGCCGGCTGGCCGATCATCCTGTTCCTGATTGCCGAGCGCCTGCGCAACCTGGGCAAGTACACCTTTGCCGACGTGGTTTCCTATCGACTGGAACAGACCCCGGTGCGCCTGACCTCTGCCTTCGGCACCCTGACCGTGGCCCTGATGTACCTGGTGGCGCAGATGGTCGGCGCCGGCAAGCTGATCGAATTGCTGTTCGGCATCGACTACCTCTACGCAGTGATGCTGGTCGGCGTATTGATGGTGTTCTACGTGACCTTCGGCGGCATGCTCGCCACCACCTGGGTGCAGATCATCAAGGCGGTGATGCTACTGTTCGGCACCACCTTCATGGCATTCATGGTGCTCAAGCACTTCGGCTTCAGCACTGAAGCGATGTTTGCCGGTGCCACCGCCGTGCATGCCAAGGGCAACGCGATCATGGCCCCCGGCGGCTTGCTGTCCAATCCGATCGATGCGATTTCTTTGGGCTTGGGCATGATGTTCGGCACCGCCGGCCTGCCGCACATCCTGATGCGTTTCTTCACCGTCAGCGATGCCAAGGAAGCGCGTAAAAGCGTGTTCTACGCCACCGGTTTTATCGGCTACTTCTACTTGCTGCTGATCATCGTCGGCTTCGGCGCCATCGTCATGGTCGGCACCGATCCGGCGTTCCGTGACGCCAACGGCGCGATCATCGGCGGCGGCAACATGATCGCCGTGCACCTGGCCCAGGCGGTAGGCGGCAATCTGTTCCTCGGTTTCATCTCGGCGGTCGCTTTCGCCACCATTCTGGCGGTGGTGGCCGGGCTGGCACTGTCCGGCGCCTCGGCGGTGTCCCACGACCTGTATGCCTGCGTGATGCGTAAAGGAAAGGCCACCGAGCAACAGGAAATCCGCGTTTCGCGCATCGCCACCCTGTGCATCGGTGTGCTGGCGATCATCCTTGGCCTGCTGTTCGAATCGCAGAACATTGCCTTCCTCTCGGGCCTGGTGCTGGCCATCGCCGCGTCGGTGAATTTCCCGGTGCTGTTCCTTTCGATGTACTGGAAAGGCCTGACTACCCGGGGTGCCGTCACCGGCAGCCTGGCGGGCCTGGTGTCGGCGATTGTCTTGCTGGTGCTGAGCCCGGCGGTGTGGGTCAACGTGCTGCATCACGACAAGGCGCTGTTCCCTTACTCCAACCCGGCGCTGTTTTCCATGAGCCTGGCGTTCTTCAGTGCATGGCTGTTTTCCGTCACCGACACCTCGCCCCGTGCAGCCCTTGAGCGCGGTCGTTATCTGGCGCAGTTCATCCGTTCGATGACTGGCATTGGTGCCTCTGGCGCCAGCAAACACTGAATAACGACCGATGAGTTGGTAGGGAATAAAAATAATGAAACCCGCACGTACTGCACCTTTTGAATCACTGTTTTCGCTGGCCGCCGCATTGAGCCTGCCCATGATCGCGCCCTGCGCCATGGCCGACTTCATCGGCGACAGCAAGGCCCGCATTGATATGCGCAATCACTACATCAATCGCGATTTCCGTCAGGACAACGCGCCGCAATCCAAGGCCGAAGAATGGGCCCAGGGATTCACTGCGCGCATCGAGTCCGGGTTCACCGACGGTACTTTCGGTGTCGGTCTCGACGCACTGGGCGAACTGGGGCTCAAGCTCGACTCCAGTCCTGATCGCCGTGGCACCGGGCTGCTGCCGTTCGGCCCGCAGAGCCATGAGCCCGACGACGAGTACAGCGAACTGGGGCTGACCGGCAAACTGCGCGTATCCAAAAGCGTATTGAAACTCGGCACCCTGCAACCCTTGCTGCCGGTCGCAACCTATAACGACACACGCCTTTTGAGCTCGACCTTCGAGGGCGGCTTGTTGACGAGTCAGGACATCAATGGCCTGACCCTGAACGCCGGACGTCTGACCAAGGCCAACCTGCGGGATTCTTCCAGCAACGATGACATCGGCTACGGCGCCGCCAGCAGTGATCACTTCGATTTCGGCGGAGGCAGCTACGCATTCAGCCCGCAACTGAACGTGAGCTACTACTACGGCAAGCTTGAACAGATCTATCGCCAGCAATTCGTCGGGCTGGTGCATATGCAACCTTTGGGCAGCGGCTTCAACCTGCGCAGCGACATACGCTACTTCGACAGTCGCGGCGATGGCGCCGAAAAGGCCGGACGCATCGACAACCGCAACTTCAACAGCATGTTCACCGTGTCCCACGGCGCCCACAAGGTCAGCGCGACCTACCAGCAATTGTCCGGCGACAGCGCCTTCCCGTTTCTCAACGGTGGCGATCCGTACGTGGTCAACCTGGTGACCTACAACACCTACACCCGCGCCGAAGAGGACTCCTGGCAACTGCGTTACGACTATGACTTCGCGGCGCAAGGCATTCCCGGCCTGACCTTCATGACCCGCTACACCGACGGCAGCCATGTCAAGGCGGGCAGGGTCGACAACGGCAGCGAATGGGAGCGCGACACCGACATCAGTTATGTCATCCAGAGCGGCCCGTTCAAGGACGTCAGCTTGCGCTGGCGCAACGTGACCTTCCGTTCCGGTAATGGCTTGACGACCGACATCGATGAGAACCGCTTGATCGTCGGTTACACCCTGGCGCTTTGGTAATTCCGAAACAGTGCGGCTGCGGCCGCACTTACACTTTTCACAATCAGGAGCAATCGTGATGTCTCACGCCCCTACCCTGCATGCCCCTACCCTGCAGAGTTTTATCGCCGGTCGCTGGATCGGCCAACAGGGCGCACAAGTGCTGCGCAGTGCCATCGACGGCCATGAAATCGCCCGTACCCACGAAGAGCGCCCGGATTTCGCCGAAGCCATCGAGCATGGCCGCCGCCAAGGCATCAGCGGCTTGATGGCGCTGGACTTCCAGCAGCGCGCCCAGCGTCTCAAGGCCCTGGCCCTGTACCTGAGCGAGCGCAAGGAACAGCTCTACGCGATTTCCCACCACAGCGGCGCAACCCGGGCCGACAGCTGGATCGACATCGAAGGCGGCAACAGCACGTTGTTCACCTACGCCAGCCTCGGTTCCCGTGAACTGCCGTCAGGCAACGTCGTCCACGAAGGCCCGGCGATGCAGCTGAGCAAACTGGGCACCTTCGCCGGCACGCACATTCTGGTGCCACGCGGCGGCCTGGCCGTGCACATCAACGCGTTCAACTTCCCGATCTGGGGCATGCTGGAAAAATTCGCCCCGAGCTTCCTTGCCGGCATGCCGTGCATCGTCAAACCGGCCAGCGCCACCAGTTACCTGACTGAAGCCGTGGTCCGCCTGATGGACGAATCCGGCCTGTTGCCGGCAGGCAGCCTGCAATTGATCATCGGCGGCACCGGCGACCTGCTCGACCGTCTGCAAGGCCAGGACGTGGTGACTTTCACCGGTTCCGCCGACACCGCGGCCAAGCTGCGGGTCAACCCGAACCTGATCCGCAATTCGGTACCGTTCAACGCCGAAGCCGACTCGCTGAACTGCGCAATCCTCGCCCCGGACGTGACCCCGGATGACGAAGAGTTCGAGCTGTTCATCAAGGAAGTCGCCCGGGAAATGACCACCAAGGCCGGGCAGAAATGCACCGCCATCCGCCGCGCCATCGTCCCGGCCAAGCACATCGACGCCGTGGCTACTCGCCTGCGTGATCGCCTGGCCAAAGTCGTGGTCGGCGACCCGTCGGTGGAAGGCGTGCGCATGGGCGCACTGGCTTCCCACGATCAGCAGAAAGACGTGAGCGAACGCCTGGAAGCCCTGTTGCAGAGCAGCGACATGCTGTTCGGTGCCCGCGACGGTTTCGAACCGCGCGGTGAAAATGTCGACAAAGGCGCGTTCTTCGCCCCAACCCTGTTGCAGGCCCGCGACCCGCACGCTGAAGGCGGCGCCCACGATATCGAAGCGTTCGGCCCGGTCAGCACCCTGATGGCCTACGACGATCTGGACGAAGCTCTGGCCCTGGCCGCACGCGGCAAAGGCAGCCTGGTGGCGAGTTTGATCACCAAAGACCCGAAAATCGCCGCCAAAGCCATCCCGGTAGCGGCCGCATTGCATGGTCGTCTGTTGGTGCTGGATCGCGAGTCCGCTGGCGAATCCACCGGCCACGGCTCGCCGCTGCCACAACTCAAGCATGGCGGCCCGGGACGTGCTGGCGGTGGTGAAGAACTCGGCGGCCTGCGAGCAGTGAAGCATTACCTGCAACGTGCAGCGGTGCAAGGCTCGCCAACCATGCTGGCAGCAGTCACCGGCGAATTCGTCCGTGGCGCGAAAGTCATCGAGACTGAAGTCCATCCGTTCCGCCGCCACTTCCAGGACCTGCAGATCGGCGAGTCGCTGCTGACCCACCGTCGCACCGTCACCGAAGCGGACCTGGTGAACTTCGGCTGCCTGTCGGGCGACCACTTCTATATGCACTTCGACGATATCGCGGCCAAGGAATCGCAATTCGGCAAGCGCATCGCCCACGGTTACTTCGTGCTCTCGGCGGCAGCCGGTCTGTTCGTCTCCCCTGGCGTCGGCCCGGTACTGGCCAACTACGGCCTGGACACTTTGCGCTTCATCAACCCGGTGGGCATCGGCGACACCATCCAGGCGCGCCTGACCTGCAAGCGCAAGATCGACCAGGGCAAGACTAGCCCGCAAGGCATCCCGCAAGGGGTGGTGGCGTGGGACGTGGAAGTCACCAACCAGTTGGGAGAGCTGGTGGCCAGCTATGACATCCTGACGCTGGTGGTGAAGCGCGAGGACTAAACCCGCCTCAGAGATCGTTCCCACGCCGTGGGAACGATCCTTCAACGTTGAACGGCGATCAAACGCGTAAAACAAGCAACGCCGGATGATCGCGGCACGCGCTGAGCACCATGTAATCTGGCGCCAGGCACCCAATCCTGATGAAAAACCATTTGAACACGAACCCGCACATTGCCCGGTGGTCATAACAGGTGATGGCATCGCGATGGATCAGCGGCCCTGGGCCTCATTCAAGCGCGAAGCTGCATTTCACACACTGTAGGGTGCGCCGGATAACGTTCAGCGAACTCGGTCCCTGTCTGAGGCAGGTGCTGATCGCTGCCTTGCATCCAATGCTCCCTCTTCGGAGTACGGAAATGACTCAATCAATGCGGTACTTTCTGTCGTTCTTCCTCGCGGTTGCAACACTGGCATCGGCAAGTCTGCTGAACACTGCAGCAGCGGCCACTGCCGAGGACCTGAATGCCGACGCTCGCCAAGCGTTGCAACTGCTCTACAAGAGCAATCCAACTGCCGAAACCCTCTCGCGCCAGGCCAAAGCCATACTGGTCTTCCCGAAAATCATCAAAGCAGGACTCGTGTTCGGTGGCAGCTATGGCGAAGGCGTGCTGATGAAGGGCACTAAAGTAGAGAACTATTACAACTCGGTCAGCGGGTCGTGGGGGCTGCAGGCCGGCGCCCAGTCGTATGGCTATGCGGTGTTTCTGATGACCGACAAGGCATTGAAATACATCACCGAAACCAAAGGCTGGGAAATCGGTGTAGGCCCCACCGTTGTCGTGGTGGATGAAGGGGTTGCGAAAAACCTGTCCAGCTCGACGATCAAAGACGACGCTTATGCCTTCATCTTCGACCAACAAGGGTTGATGGCCGGGATCAGTATCGAGGGTACGAAGATTTCCCTTATCAAGCGCTGACTTCTTTGAGATCGATTCCTGTCAGAGGGTATTGGCAGGAATCGACCTCTTCTGCGCACATTTCGCCCTCCCGTTGCCTCCCGTAAACACCCGTGAATCTTTGCGCCAACCGCTCAAATCAGTGCGGCAATGAATCATTGGTAAAAATTGTTTGTTTGCGCCCTTCAAAAAACTGCATTGAAGCTAAGCTCAAGGGCTCGCAGGGTTGGTTTTTGCCTGCCTGACATTGATCCACTCACTTCAAGCCTGCCTGACCACATAGGGGGTGCAATGCGCATTCCAGTCCTTTACACGTTGTCAGCCGTACTGTTTTTGAGCGGATCCACCTGCCTGGCGCAGTCAACGACCGCACCCGCCAACGTCGTCAGCCCGGCACCCGCCGCGGCGTTGGCCAAAACCCCGGTGTTTACCCAGGAACAGTTGGATCAGATGCTGGCACCCATTGCGCTTTACCCGGACCCGCTGCTGGCCCAGGTACTGATGGCAACCACCTACCCCGGCGAGATCACGGAGGCGGTAGCCTGGTCGAAGGCTCATCCGGACGCCAAGGGCGACGATGCGGTCAAACAAGTGGCGAGCCAGCCCTGGGATCCGAGCGTGCAGGCCCTGGTCGCCTTCCCTCAGGTTCTGGCAACGCTGGGGCAAGATCCCGTCTGGGTACAACGCCTGGGGGATGCCTTCCTGGCACAGCCCGACGATGTCATGCAGGGCGTGCAACGCTTGCGTCATCAGGCGCAGGCGGCAGGCAACCTGCAGAGCAATCAATATCAGAACGTGACCATCCAGAATAGTCCCGCACCGGCGCCGGCCCCCGCACAGGAAGCCCCTGCTCCAGCCCCCGCCAGCAGTTCCACCATCATCATTCAGCCCGCCGATCCGCAGGTGGTGTACGTGCCCACCTATAACCCGACAACCACGTATGGCACCTGGGCTTACCCGGCGTCACCTCCCGCGTACTATCCACCGCCACCTGCGTATTACCCAGGTCAGGCTTTGATGGCCGGGCTGGCATTCGGGACCGGCGTGGCTATCGTTGGGGCGTTGTGGGGCGAATGTGACTGGGACGATAACGACGTCGACATCGACGTCGACCGTTACAACAACATCAATGCCAACAATCGAATCAACAACGGTAACTGGGAGCACAACCCGGTTCACCGCAACGGCGTGCCTTATCGCGACGGCAAGAGCCGGGAACAGTACGGTCGACAACTCAACGGTGCGAATCAGCGTGAAGCCTACCGAGGCGACAACGCCCAACGTGCCCAGGCTCGTGAAAACGCCCGCAGTTCCATGGACCGGGCCGGTATCGAAAGACCGCCCACCAGCAACCTCGAAGCCCGTGACCAAGCACGCAGAGCCCAAGCCGGAACCTCGGACAGAAATCGGGCACAAGCAGGAGCAGACCGGCCTAGAACGGCTGACAGAAGCCAGGGCACGGCCAGAAATACTCGGGATAATCAGCAACAGAGAAATCAGTCCTCTCAGTTGAATCAGCGTAGAGACGGTCAAGCGCAAACGCGGCAAGCCAGCCAAAAGCGGCCCAAAGCCAGTACCGGTAGTGCCCGCAACAATGCGTTCGCCGGCGCCCGCTCACCGTCGAGGACTCAAGCTCAGGCCAACCGTGGCCGGGCCAGCCAGGCCTCTGCCCAACGTCCCCAAGCCTCGCGATCGGCCGGTCAGCAGGTCAGTCGGCCGTCCAATCCACCATCGCGTCAAAGGGGGGGCCGCCGTTGAAAAATCATCCTCAAGTGAAACGACTCATGGGCTCGCTTCCTCAGGTGCTTGCGATGACGGCCGGCTTGCTGTGGTCGTGTATCGCATCGGCACAGCAGGTATTTCCAACGCCAGAAAAGGCTGTCGAAGCGTTCGTCGAAGCATTGGGCACGGAGCACGCCGACCAGGCACGCCTGACAGAGTTACTGGGCAGCGAATGGCACAGCTTCATCCCGCGCGAAGGCGTACAGCGCAAAGACGTGGATGCATTTTTGCAGCATTACCGCGAGCAACACCGGATTGAAAAAACCGGTGATCGAAAGGCTGTTCTGGACGTCGGTGCAGACCACTGGACAATGCCTATTCCGTTGGTCGAGGACGCCAATGGCTGGCGCTTCGACACGAAGGCCGGCAGTGCCGAAATCCGTGCGCGTAGAATCGGCCGCAACGAGCTTAACGCGGTGCAATCGGTGCTGGCCTATCACGATGCCCAGATGGACTACGCGGCAGTGGACCGTGACGGTGACGGCGCCCTCGAATACGCACAGAAAATCTTCAGCACCGAAGGCAAGCACGACGGACTCTACTGGGCTGACGACGGCAGCGGCCAGATCAGCCCGCTCGGGCCTTCGTTCGGCCGAGCCATTGCCGACGAAGAATGGCGCGGCTACCGCTTTCGCATCCTTAAAGGCCAGGGCCCTTCGGCGCCCGGTGGCGCCTATAACTATCTCATCGGCGACAAGATGAGCCGAGGTTTTGCGCTGATCGCCTGGCCAGCGAAATACAACGACACCGGAGTGATGAGCTTCATGATCAGTCATGAAGGTCAGGTGTTCGAGAAGGACCTGGGGCCCGATGGAGAAAAAATCGGGCAAGCGATGAAGCGCTTCGATCCGGATGCCAGTTGGAAGGAAGTGGATGTAGACAAGGATCAATAACCGTTACCTAACGGAGATTAAGCCAGTTCGGGACACTCGAACTCATCGCGACACAGCTCGCATAACGCTTGCAGGCCAGGACGCTGGGGGATTCCGGCGGTACCGAAACCTGCACGGTCACCACCAGGGAAAACAAGACAAACAAGGGGACGACATAGGCAAGAAGACTTTTTATTTTCATTGTCAGTGCTCTCATGACCTTTGAATCCGACCTGCTCCACTGCCATGACTTGCAAGGTGGCAGGGCCGCTGCGTGCGGCGCCTTCGAGGACAAATGCTTATCGCTGGAAGGCGCCTTGTTGCTCTGTCAGCGCTCGTCGACCGTAATGAACTCGCGACGCTCGGCCATGAATGCCGGCACGTCGTCCTCATTGGTGAAGAACTGCTCGTACCACTCGCGCAGCTGGTAGACCGGGCCATCGGTTTCTGCCAGCACCGGCTTGTCGATACGGATTTTGTGTTTCCAGATCACCACGTCCTGATAGAACGAGTCGCGGTTGCCCTGGACATAGGCCTTGGCCACTTCCTGGTTTTGTTCTTCAGTCCAGCCTGGTACGCGCTTGACCATGCAACCAAAGCGCAGGTCGAAGCTGTTCGGCGTCACCGGTACGTGGCTGTTGAGCAAAATGGCGTGGATGCGCACGTCGCCGAACATCGAGCTGATGTGCGTGAAGTGCGTGGCCGGGCCGTAGTAAGCCGATGGCGCGATCAGGTCACCGCCCAGGCGTTCGGAATCGCCATGGAAAATCTGATGGCCGATATGCCCTTCGAACACATTGGCGAAATACTTCGTCGGCGTCCCGTGCACCGGCCCGAAGTGCTGGGCATCTACCAGGTTATCAACCAACTCCCGTGGGTTGGTTTCGATGTGCATGGTGTCGATGTTCCAGTCATGAACCCAATCCGGATCATCCATCTCAGGCATATGCGGAATGATCACGCCCTCTTTTGGCGGGCGGCCTTCGGGGTTGTTCCAGACGAACAGCAGGTTGTTTTCCTCGCAGGTCAACCAGCTGCGGGTCTTGGCCTTGGGTGGAATGCGTTTGCAGTAAGGAATCTCTACGCACTTACCGCCAGTGTCGTACTTCCAATGGTGGAACGGGCAGACCAGCTTGTCGTTTTCGATGGTGCCCTGGGACAGGTCCGCGCCCATGTGCGGGCAATAGGCATCCAGAATACTGATCGTGCCCTGGCTGTCGGCAAAGGCCACCAGGCGGGTGCCGAAGACTTCCAGGGTATGGGGTTTGCCATCGCGGTAATCGCTGGCATTGCCCAGACAGTGCCAGCCGCGCGCGTAACGGTGGGTACGCTGGGCGTTCTCGATGTTGATTTCAGCGAGTTTCGTCATTGTTATTGTTCCTCGAGTGCAGACTTCGGGGCAGGCAATGCCCCCAAGAAATACAGGGTGATCCCATGGCGAACATCATTGAGGAGTCGCGCAAGCAGATCATCCTTCAGTTGGACTAGATCAAATGCGAGCCACTCTCAATCGGCGCCCATGGCCCGACGGGCGCCGTGCTTGAGGGTTATTGGCCGAAGCGCCGAGCGGCTTCCGGACCAAAGTCGCGGGGACTGAAACCGGGTTTGTTCAACAGGTAACCGTTGCGCTGCTCGTTGATCAGGTTGAACGCCAGGTAGCTGCCGGCATTGAGGTCGTAATACAGGCCGACGCCTGCTTGCTGGCGCTGGCTTTCGTAGGCGTAGAAGTAGTTGACCATTGAGGTACGCCACAGCTCGCCACGGTTGTCGTAATTGTCGGCGAGCATCGGGAACCAGGTGTCTTCGTCGACATACAACTTGCGTTTGCCATACAAGTGGCGATACCCGGGTTTGAGAGTGCCTTCCAGCTCCCAAACTCGATGGCGCTCATAGCGCATGACGTCGGGATTGATGTGGCCGGGGGTCAGCAGATCGGTGTACTTAAGATTGCCCGCGTGCAGGCGATAGGTGTTGTAGGGAATGTACATCTCGCGCTTGCCGACGATCTTCCAGTCGTAGCGCTGGCCCGAACCGTTGAACAGGCGCACTTCGTCCACCGTGATTGAGCCACCACTGCCAGGGAACGACATGTCGAAACCATAACCCGGCGACTGACGCACACGACGGGTGCCGGGATCGTAACGCCAGGCCTGGCGCGGTTCGGTCTTATCGTTCCAGAACTCGGTGCCGGTATTGATCTCGCCCTTGTCCCGTTGCGGCAGCAAGGTCTCGTTGAGATAGAACGACGAGTTGCCGCTGGTTTCGCCAATCTTGCCTGGCTCCAGCGCCGGTGCCAGGTTGCGCGAATGCACGCGACCCCAGTTGATGTTGCCGTCCTTAAGCACGTAGGCGTTATCCGAGACGTATTCCTCGGTCCAGGCGCGCAAGGTAAACGTCGAGGCGTTTTTCAATAGTTCCAGGCCGCTGCGCGGTACTGGGAACGGTGTGCCGCCGGTCTTGCCGACCACGCCTTCGCCGTCATCCACCAAACGCGCGACACTGGCGTTTTCACGCGTGGCCTGGCAGACCGCGTCGTTGTAACGAAAATCCCGATGCGAGGGATAGACCGGCATTTTGTAAGTACCCGGGTACAGCTTGAACAGCGCTTTCTGGCCGTCGGACAGGTAGTCGCTGTATTGCGCGATGTTCTGCGCGGTGATCACGAACAGCGGCTTTTCGTCCGGGTACGGATCCACCGGATGGTTGCCCGTGCCCTTGAAATCGACGTGGGGCGGTGCACCCAGCCACTTGCCGCTGAACGCTGGAATGCTACCGTCGGCATTGCCGGCCTTTTCCGCGCCCAGGCACGTCAAGTCGTTGCCCAATCGCGGGATGTCTTCCGGTGCGGCATGCACCGTGCCGATGGCACTGCACCCCAATAACAACACCAAGGCCCAGCCAGGGGACTGATTACTGCCGGTCATTTTTATTCTCCTTAGGTTCGACAACGGTTGCCCAGTATCGACAGCCCAGGAACCTGGCAGCATCGTCCGCACGGACTAACGCATTTTTGCGCAGCCGCGCCTCACAACCGGGCCCCGGTCGGCTGTGGCGCGCCCAGGGCCACCACGCTGTTGAGCATGATCCGCACCAGCTCGGTCTGGCGCCGCACACCGGTCTTGGAGAAAATCGAACGCAAGTGCGCACGCGCGGTGTTACGGCGAATATTGAGCAGTTCCGAGGCTTCCTCCAACGACAGACCGTTGGCCAGTTCCAGGGCCAGTGCAGTTTCCGCCGGGGTCAGGTTGTACAGTTGCGACGTCAACACCGTACTCACCAGCGACTTGCTCACCGCATCGCGCACATACACCACCACCGTCGGCTTGCCGTTGCCTTCGAGCAGATCCCGGGAGGGAATCAACTCCACCACAACCCCCAGGCTGACCTGTCCGGAAGGACGGGAAATCGACGTCGCCTCAGCCACCTGCACACCCTTGCCGACACCCTGCCTGGCTCGCTGAAAAGCATTTCGCACCAGGCGAGTCAATTCACGATTGTCACTGGGATACGTGGCCTCCAGCCGACCGCCCACCACCTTGAGGCCGTCCTGACTGTCGAGAATGTCCCGGGCCACGGGATTGAGTTGCACCACGCTGCCGTTTTCATCGAGCACGATGGTCGCCACCGCAAGGCGGCTGATCGTCTGCGAATACAGACTGCCGAGGGACTCACTGCGGTCGAGCTGCGAATACAGGTGTAAGGTCCGGCGCAGGTGCGGCAACAACATGGCGCACATGGCCCGCTCGGTGTCACTGAAAGCTGGCTGACCCTGTGGTCGATTGATCCGAAAGCGCACCGTGCCGCCATCCGGCATGCGGATATCGGCACCGAGCATGTGGTAGCAATCGTAGGGTTGGCAGTACAGCAGGTAAAACGCCGAACTGGCCCACTCGGCATCGCTCATCAGTTCATCGATGGTGAACACGGTGTCGGTGGGCAAGCCTTCGAACAGGGTGGATTTGGCGTAGTAGGCATAATGGTTGATCCCGCCCTGCCCCAGTTCGACATCACCGGCAACCACCATCGGTGACAACAGCGGCTCATCCTGGACCCGCAGGATCAGGGTGACGAAATTGGCCTTGAACAATGCGCGGATCTCGCGCAACGAGTCGCTCAGGCAGCGAGTATTCATCGCTGCTTCGTAGATGTTGCCGATAATCCGTTCGTACTCGGCCAGCTCCAGGCCCATTTGCGCCAGGACCTGTGCATTGGGCATGTGACTTTGCATAACCATTCCCCAGCAGCGGGCCCGACCAGCGGGCCCCCATGGATTGAATCGCGACGGCGCGGCGCTCCGCTCGCCTCACGGCAGTTCGAACAGGCCTGCGGCGCCCATGCCGCCACCGATGCACATGGCAATGACCACATAGCGCACACCGCGCCGCCGTCCTTCGAGCAAGGCGTGGCCGACCATCCGCGCGCCGGACATACCGAAAGGATGCCCGATGGCAATCGCCCCACCATTCACGTTCAGGCGATCAGCCGGGATCTGCAGCGCATCGCGACAATGCAACACTTGGCTGGCAAAGGCCTCGTTGATTTCCCACAGGCCGATATCCGCGACCCCCAAGCCAAAGCGCTTGAGCAGCTTGGGAATGGCGATCACCGGGCCGATGCCCATTTCTTCTGGCGCGCAGCCGCCCACGGCAATACCGCGGTAGATGCCCAGTGGCGTCAATCCGCGACGCTTGGCCTCGGCACGACTCATCAGCAGGCTGGCCGCGGCACCGTCGGAGAATTGCGAGGCGTTGCCAGCGGTGACGAACTCGCCCTGCTCGATCCATTTGCCGTCCTTCCACACCGGCTTCAATCCGGCCAGATCTTCCAGGCGCGTATTGGGCCGGTTGCACTCGTCGCGCAGGACCTCCACGCGTTCATGGCCATTGGGCTGGCCATCGGCGGCGAACAGCAGCTTGTCGACGCTCAGGCCGACAATTTCCTCGTCGAACAGGCCATCACGCTGGGCGGCAGCGGTGCGTAGCTGGCTTTGCAGCGAGTATTCATCCTGGGCGGCGCGGCTAATGCCATAGCGGCGCGAGACAATCTCGGCGGTTTCGATCATCGGAATGTAGGCGCTGGGCATCACCTGCAGCACGGCTTCAGACTGCGCGCGAAAGCTGTTCTTGTGTTTGGTCTGGGTCAGCGACAGGGATTCCACGCCGCCGCCGATGGCGATGTTCATCTCGCCGGTCATGATGCCCTTCGCTGCCACACCGATACTCATCAGGCCGGAAGCGCACATCCGGTCCAGAGCCATACCCGGCACGCTGTCCGGCAATCCACCGGTGTAGGCACAGAGCCGACCGATGTTGTAGGCCTGGGTGCCCTGCTGGACCGCCGCGCCCATGATCACATCCTCGACATCAGCCGGCTCGATGCCGGCGCGCTCGACCACCGCGCGCACGACATGGCCGCCCAGCACCGGGGCCTCGGTATCGTTGAAGGATCCGCGAAACGACTTGGCCAGCGCGGTACGGGCGGTGGCGACGATGACAACTTCATTCAGGTCCATGGGCAACTCACTCGGAAATTGGGTTGAAGGTGTAGCGGCTTATGGTGTCGATCACGCAGCCCGGGCGCGTCTGGCCCTCGACTTCCATGGTCATGCGCACCACCAGTTGCACGGCGTCGCCCAGGGTTTCGGCGCGGATGATCTGGCCGCTGCCGCGCACTCGCGAGTCGACCTTGACCGGTGCAGGGAAGCGCACCCGGTCGCTGCCGTAGTTGACGCCCATGGCCATGTTTTCGATGGTCATCAGCTGCGGCATGAACAGATTGGACAGGGACTGAGTCAGGTAGCCGTGGGCAATGCAGGCACCAAAAGGACCGCTGGCGGCACGCACCGGGTCGACATGAATCCACTGGTGATCACTGGTCGCTTCGGCGAACAGGTCGATGCGTTGCTGGTCGATGGTCAGCCATTCGGTGTGGCCCAGGTCCAGGCCTTCGGCCGCAAGCAACGCCTGGGCACTGCTGAAAACGTGACTCATGATTGAATCCTCAAGCCTGTTGCGAACTGACGGACAGCACTTCGCCGACCATGTAGGAGGCATAGTCGCTGGCCAGGAACATCATCACGTTGGCCACTTCCCAGACTTCGGCGGCGCGACCGAACGCCTCACGCCCGGCGAGACTGGCTAGCAACTCTTCACTGGAGGCTTTCTTGAGGAAGTCGTGCAGGGCAATCGATGGCGATACCGCATTGATGCGCACACCAAACTCGGCGGCTTCAAGCGCACTGCAGCGGGTCAGCGCCATCACCCCGGCCTTGGCGGCGGCGTAATGGGCTTGTTCCTTCTGTGCCCGCCAACCGAGCACCGAGGCGTTGTTGACGATGGCGCCCGAACCACGGCGCTGCATGTGCGGCAACATCGCCCGCGTCATGCGGAAGGTACCGGTCAAGGTCACATCCAGCACCCGCAACCATTCTTCGTCACTCATCTCGACCACGCGCTTTTGACCACCCAAGCCCGCGTTGTTGATCAGCACATCGACCCCGCCCAACGCCTCTTCGGCGGCAGCCACCAGGGCCTGGACTTCGTCTTCGACAGTGACATTGCACAGCTGGCCATAAATCGCCTGCAGACCAGTCTCGGCCTTGAGGCGCTCCACTGCGTCTTCCAGGCGCCGCGAATGCACATCGGAAATCATCAGCGCTCGACAGCCTTCCTCAGCACTGCGGCGGGCCGCCGAATAACCGATGCCAGCGCCGGCAGCAGCGGTAATCAACACCGATTTTCCAGCCAGCAGTTGATGACCTGGCACATAAGGGGGGGCTTGTTTCACAGCGTCTACCTCCGAAGAAATCAATACGCTGCAGTTGTACGGAGGGAGCGATGCGGGCGCATCGTCAAAATGGGGTATGAAGGTGGAGAAGGATGACGTGGTGCAACGGATACACTGCGGTGCTAGCAAGATCAAAAGATCGCAGCCTTCGGCAGCTCCTACAGGGGGACGCGTTCACCAGAGATCAGGTCGGCCCGTAGGCCGCCTCGCTTTGGTTTTGGCTTTTGATCTTCTTGCCCCATCGAGAGGCCGAGCGCAGGTTCTGCGCAGTGGGTAACCCGGCATGGATGCCGGGTTAGCCGCGCACGGCCATGGATGGCCGATCGCGGCGGGCCCACGGAGCAGGACCGGAGCGAGGGTATGCCGAGCCACAGCGAGGCACCGAACGAAAGGGGCAAGAGCCCTTGGTTACTTGGGGCTTTTCCAAGTAACCCGCTGTAAGAGCGGAACCGTAAGTGGCCGTTACCGCAGGAATGGATATTTACTCGGTCAAAATCCAGGTCGGCTGTCAGGCCGCTATCGCTGGCAAGCCAGCTCCTACAGTAGATCGGGTACAGCTGCCAGAGATGGGTCGGCTGTCAGGCCGCCATCGCTGGCAAGCCAGCTCCTACAGGGGGACGCGTTCACCAGAGATCAGGTCGGCCCTTAGGCCGCCTCGCTTTGGCTTTGGCTTTGGCTTTTGATCTTCTTGCCCCATCGAGAGGCCGAGCGCAGGTTCTGCGCAGTGGGCAACCCGGCATGGATGCCGGGTTAGCCGCGCACGGCCATGGATGGCCGATCGCGGCGGGCCCACGGAGCAGGACCGGAGCGAGGGCATGCCGAGCCACAGCGAGGCACCGAACGAAAGGGGCAAGAGCCCTTGGTTACTTGGGGCTTTTCCAAGTAACCCGCTGTAAGAGCGGAACCGTAAGTGGCCGTTACCGCAGGAATGGATATTTACTCGGTCAAAATCCAGGTCGGCTGTCAGGCCGCTATCGCTGGCAAGCCAGCTCCTACAGGGGGATGCGTTCACCAGAGATCAGGTCGGCCCGTAGGCTGCCTCGCTTTTGCTTTTGATCTACTTGCCCCATCGAGAGGCCGAGCGCAGGTTCGGCGCAGTGGGTAACCCGGCATGGATGCCGGGTTAGCCGCGCACGGCCATGGATGGCCGATCGCGGCGGGCCCACGGAGCAGGACCGGAGCGAGGGTATGCCGAGCCACAGCGAGGCACCGAACGAAAGGGGCAAGAGCCCTTGGTTACTTGGGGCTTTTCCAAGTAACCCGCTGTAAGAGCGGAACCGTAAGTGGCCGTTACCGCAGGAATGGATATTTACTCGGTCAAAATCCAGGTCGGCTGTCAGGCCGCTATCGCTGGCAAGCCAGCTCCTACAGTAGATCGGGTACAGCTGCCAGAGATGGGTCGGTTGTGAGGTCGCCATCGCTGGCAAGCCAGCTCCTACAGTTGATCGAGTGAGTCCGCGAGTGAGGCGGGGCTTCAAGTGCCCCAGACTTTCTGCGCCTTCGGCGCTTCGGCGAGGATCGCATCCACTGCCGCGCCGATTTCTTCTGCCTGCCACAACGCGCCTTTGTCGCGAGTGACGCCGGTGCGCCAGCCGTCACCGAGGGAAATTCGCCCGCCCTGACTTTCGAAGATCTGACCGCTGACGTGAGCCGACGCAGGGCTTCCCAGCCACACCACCAGCGGCGCAACGTTTTCCGCGGCCCAAGCATCAAAGCTACCGTCCTCGGGTTTTTTCACCACGTCGGGCATGGCGCCCTCGGTCATCGAGGTGCGTGCGGCCGGTGCCAGCGCGTTGGCGGTGACGCCGTAGCGAGCCAGTTCCGCCGCTTGCACCAGGGTCAGTGAAGCAATGCCGCCCTTGGCCGCCGAATAATTGGACTGTCCCACCGAGCCTTGCAGGCCGGCGCCGGAGCTGGTGTTGATGATCCGCGCATCAACCGGTGTGCCGGCCTTGGCCAGGTCGCGCCAGCGGCGGCCCAGGATGTTGGCCAGGCAGTAATGACCCTTGAGATGGACGCGCATAACCATGTCCCAGTCTTCTTCACTGAGGCTGATGAACATGCGGTCGCGCAACACCCCGGCATTGTTGATCAACACATGCACTTCACCGAACGCCGCAAATGCTGCATCGACGATGCGCTGCGCGGTGGCCAGGGTCGTAATGTCGTCGCTGTTGGCAATCGCCTGACCACCGTTGGCGCGAATCTCACCTGCCACATCTTCTGCAGCCTCGGCGCGAATATCGTTGACCACCACGTTGGCCCCTTGCGCAGCGAACGCCAGGGCGTAGGCGCGACCGAGTCCTCCGCCGGCCCCGGTGATGATCACGGTGCGGTCTGCACACATAGCCATGTTTGACTCCTCAAATGTTGGGTGGCCGCGCACCCGAAGCGGCGGCCGGCAAAAAATCACAAGCGTTCGATAATGGTCACGTTGGCCTGGCCGCCGCCTTCACACATGGTTTGCAAGCCATAGCGACCACCGCTGCACTCCAGTTCGTTGAGCAGCGTGGTCATCAGTCGTGCGCCGGTTGCGCCCAGCGGATGGCCGAGGGCAATCGCACCGCCATTGACGTTAGTGCGCGCAGGGTCGTAATCCAGCTCCTTGGCCCAAGCCATGACGACCGAGGCAAAGGCTTCGTTGATCTCCACGCGGTCGATGTCGGCCATGCTCAGGCCGCTTTTGGCCAAGGCCCGGCGGGTAGCCGCAATCGGGGCGGTGAGGTGCCAGATCGGATCGTCACCGAGCACCGTCAACTGATGAATCCGTGCCCGTGGCGTCAGGTCGTAGCGCTTGAGCGCCGCCTCGGACACCACCAGCAACGCCGCCGAGGCGTCGCAGGTCTGGCTGGAAACGGCCGCGGTGATCGAGGGAAATTGCGGGTCCACCGGTTGCAATTCGGCCATCTTCGCCAGGCTGCTGTGGCGCGGGGTTTCATCCACCGCCAGGCCCTGGCAGCTGACGATTTCCCGGGCAAAGCGGCCACTGGCGATGGCCGCCAAAGCGCGTTCGTGGCTTTGCAAAGCAAACGCTTCCATTTGCTCGCGGCTGATCTGCCAGTGATCGGCAATCCGTTGTGCCGCGTAGAACTGGTTCACTGGCTGCTGGCCAAACCGCGCGCGCCAGCCGACGCTGCCCGAGAACGGATCAGCAAAACCCAGCGGCTGGCCGGCGAGCATCGCCGAGGAAATCGGGATCTGGGTCATGGTCTGTACCCCGCCCACCGCAACCACATCCTGGGTGCCGCTCATCACCGCCTGCGCGGCGAAGTGCAGCGCCTGTTGCGACGACCCGCACTGGCGATCGACTGTGGTGCCGGGCACCGTCAGGGGTAAACCGGCGGCTAGCCAACTGGTGCGCGCGATATCGCCGGCCTGGGAACCGATGGTGTCGACGCAACCGAATATCACGTCGTCATAATCTTCCGCAGGGATCGCATTGCGCTCCACCAGCGCCTTGAGCACATGGGCGCCCAGGTCAATCGCGTGGATCTCGCTCAGCCCTCCCTTGCGTTTGCCGGTAGGGCTGCGCAGTGCATCAACAATGTAGGCCTGTGCCATGACTCATTCCTCGAAAGTATGCCCCGGCCCCAGGCCGGTGGCGTCGGCGAACAGGTAGTCGCTGACACGGGTTTTGTGAAAGCCGCGGTCCCCCCAGGACGCATCGAGGGCCCAGGCTCGCTTCATGAACATTTGCAGATCCACTTCCCAGGTGTACCCCATCGCACCGTGCACCTGGATGCCTTTGCGCGCGGCAATCCAGCTCGCCTCATTCGCCGCCAGACGCGCTTGGGAAACCCAGACGCCAGCGTTGTCGTCGCCTCGAGCCAAGGCATGGGCGGCGCGGTACAGCACCGGTTTGGCCTGTTCGATGTAACGGGCAACGTCGGCCAGGTGATGTTTGACCGCCTGGAAACTGCCGATCGGTTTGCCGAACTGTTTGCGTTGGGCCACGTAGTCCACCGACAGGTCCAGCATGCGCTGCGCCAGCCCTAACAGTTGCCCGGCCACCGACAGCGCGCCACGGTCCAACAGGCGTTCCTGCAAAGCCCGACCCTGCTCGCCGCTGGCCACGCAGGTCGCCGCGGACGGAGTCCAGCTCACCCGGCCCAGACGTCGCGAAGCATCGATGCTAGGGTGGTTTTCCACGTTCACTTCGGATCGCGACACCACGTGAATGTCGTCGCCGTCGGTGAGTATCAGCACTTCGGCCAGTTGCGCGTCGCTGACCAGGGCATTGACTGGATGACTGATTGCCATGCGCAAACTGCCATCGGCGATCCGTGGCAACAGATCGGCGCGGGCGGGATGCCCCGCGGGCAGAGCGGCGAGCAAGCCACTGGCGACATAGGCGGTGTCGGCCAATGAATCAGGAATGGCGTAGTAACCCAGATCCTGGGTCATCAGCGCCCAGGTCACATCGTCCATACCTAGGCCACCTTCAGCCTCGGGCACCGACAAAGCGGTCAGGCCCTGATCAGCGATCTTGTTGCGCAAGTCCCGAGAACGCCCGGCATCGGTCTCCCAGATTTCCCTGAGCATTTCCGGTGCAGCTTCGGTCATCAGGAAACGACTGATGGCTTCGCGGAACGCCAACTGGTCATCGTTAAAAGTGAAGTCCATGGGCGGCTCCTTATTTCGGCAAGCCGAGCATCCGCTCGGCAATGATGTTGCGCTGGATTTCGTTGGTGCCGGCGTAGATCGGGCCGGATTGGGCGAACAGGAAGCCCTCCAGCCAACCCGCCGCATCACCTGCCTGCGCGCCCTTGTCCAGCAATTCTCCACGCGTGCCGAGAATGCGCATGGCGGTCTCGTGCATCTTCAGGTCCAGCTCTGACCAGATGATTTTGTTGATGCTCGACTCGGCGCCGACCTGCTCGCCTCGGCTCAAACGCCCGACGGTGTAATAGGCCGACAGCGCGTAGGCCTCGGCGCCCATCCAGGTCTCCAACACCGCCTCGCGCAGACCCGGGTCGCGGTCGGCACTGGCGCGGTTCGCCTTATACAGTTCGACCAGCTTGCGGGCCGTGGCCTGGAAACGCGCCGGGGAACGCAACAGCAGCCCGCGCTCGAAACCGGCGGTGGCCATTGCCACGTGCCAGCCCTGTCCTTGCTCACCGATGCGGTTGGCCACCGGCACTCGCACATCGTCGAAAAACACTTCGGCAAAAGCATCTTTGCCATTGAGCGCCTTGATCGAGCGAATGCTCACCCCCGGCGTGTCCAGCGGCACCATGATGAACGACAGACCGTGGTGACGAGCCGATCCTGGCTCGCTGCGGAACAGGCCGAACAGCCAGTCGGCGTAGATCGCCCGGGTCGACCAGGTTTTCTGCCCATTGATCACGTAATGATCGCCGTCGAGCAGCGCCTTGCTGGTGATCGCCGCCATGTCGGAACCGGCGTTGGGCTCCGACCAACCTTGCGCCCACATGTCCAGGCTGGCGGCCATGCGTGGCAGGAAACGCTTTTTCTGCTCTGGGGTGCCAAATTCCATCAGCGTTGGTCCCAGCAGCAACTGACCGTTCTGGTTGACGCGCATCGGTGCGCCGGCACCGTAATACTCCTCCTCGAAGATCAGCCACTCGATCAAGTCGCTACCGCGACCGCCGAGTTCGGCCGGCCACATCACCATCGACCAGCGGCTCTCGAACAGCTTGGCCTCCCAGGCGCGGTGCTGTTCAAAGCCTTCGCGGGTGTCATAGCTCGCCAGGGGCTCGCGTGGCAGGTTGGCGGCCAGCCAGGCACGGACTTCGGCGCGGAAGGCGTTTTGCTTGGGGGTATAAGTCAGGTCCATGGCGTTATCTCAGAACTTGGCGTCGCGTTTTTCGACGAAGGCCCGGCGCGTTTCCGCGGAGTCCGGGCTGCTGTAGGCCTGCATGGTGAAGCCCTGTTCCCAGCGGTATTTATCTTCCAGATTGCCGTCTTCGATGCCGTTCAAGGCTTCCTTGGCGATGCGAATCATCCCCGGGCTTTTTTCGGCAATTTTTGCGGCGATGCCCAAGGCGGTTTCACGCAACTGGTCCTTGCTGACGATCCGTTCGATAAAGCCGTACTGAAGGGCTTCGGGTGCGCCGATGCTGTCGCCGGTAAAGAACAGGTAGCGAACTTTCTGCACCGGGAACAGACGTTGCAGATGTGCACCGCCCCCCATGGCCCCACGGTCGACTTCCGGCAAGGCGAAGGTCGCGCATTCAGAAGCGACAACGATGTCCGCCGCCCCGGTGATACCAATGCCGCCACCGAGGACAAAACCATGCACCGCGACAATCACCGGCACCGGGTTGCGGTGCACGGCCTTGAAGGTCGCGTAATTACCGGCATTGACCTCGACGATGCGCTCCGGGTACTTGTCCAGTTCCTTGATGTCGACACCCGCGCAAAATCCGCGGCCTTCGGCGCGGATAACGATCACCCGCACCTCGGGGTTGGCACCAAGGGTTTCGATCTGTTGCGCCAAGGCTTGCCACTCCTGGCTGTCCAGGGCGTTGACCGGTGGTTTGGCGATCACCAGCTCAGCGATCCCCTGATTGAGTTGTGTGGTAAATGCCGGGTTCATAGGGGTTCTCCAATGCTGGCAGGATGGTGAGAGGGGCGTGCCTGGCTACGTGCCAGGAGCGCATCCAGGCATTGCTGGGCCTCGCTGGCGATGCCTTCGATGACTTCACGACAACTGAGCAACTCGCCGATGGCGGCGGCAACCTGGCCACTGGGCAGGATGCCTTCGTCCGGTGCGCCATCGACCATCGAGCGCTGCAACAGCACCGGCTGGTTGGCGGCCATCACCACTTGCGACAACGCGGAAGGGTCTTCACGCAGCGCGCGAACAAACACTGCGGCCATGTGTCCCAGGCTCATGCCAGTCTGCTGCTTCCACTGCCAGGCGCTGCCCAGAGCAATGCGCAGGCGACCGAAGGAACCCGCCTGTTCCAAGTGATTGATGAAGCGGTTTTCGATCATGCGGTGGCGCATGCCATCGACCGCCGTGGTCACGCGCACTTGCTGCGGATCGTTGACCTTCAGATAGTGTTCGAGCGTTGCGGCCGGGGTCGGCGATTCACGGGTCATGAGAAAACGCGTGCCCATGGCGATGCCTGCGCCGCCAGCGGCCAACACCGAGGCCAGGCCACGTCCGGTGGAAAACCCACCGGCCGCGATCACCGGCACCTTGACCGCCGCCAGCACCTGGGGCAGCAGGATCGAACTGGGTACGCCACCGGTGTGGCCACCGCCCTCACCGCCCTGAATGGTAATGAGGTCGGCGCCCAGTTCCACCGCCTTCAGCGCATGCTTCAATGCGCCAACAGTGGGAATGCACAACACCTTGGCTGCCTTGAAACGCGCGATGGTCTGTTTGTCCGGGCCGCGTCCGTAACTCACGGCGCGCAAGCGGTACTTGATCGCCAGGTCGACGCACTGCGTGGCGTTGTCCTGGAACATATGGAAATTGAGTCCGAAGTTGCTGCCGCCAGTGGCGTCGATCACCTTGAGAATTTCGCCTTCCAGTTCATCCGCCGCGATGGTCGCCCCTGCCAGAAAACCAAAACCTCCCGCTTGGGTCGTGGCGATCACCAGATTGGCGTCGGCGACCCAGCCCATCGCGGTTTGCACAATCGGATAACGGCAACCGAGGGCCTCGGTCAGCGGCGTATCGAGCCAGCTGTTCATTGGCTTTTGTCCTCGTCCTGCTTGTTGGCCCGAGCCATGCCTTTGGCATCGAAACCGCCGAGTTTGTCACCGGACAACAGCTCGTTATGGGCATGGGCAAAGTGGTGCCAGGCGAACACGGCATCCATTGCCGTGCGCTTGCCTTGCAGGTCTTCAACGTGGTTGATCGCCTGCTTGGTCAGCGCCAGGCCCATGCGCGGCTGGCGGGCGATGCCGGCGGCCAGGGCATAGGTGGCCGACTCCAGTTCTTCACGTGACACCAGGCGGTTGACCATGCCCACTTGCCAGGCGCGGTTGGCGCTCATGCGGTCACCGGTGAAGAGAAATTCCTTGGCAATACGCGGGTTCATTTCGTAGGGATGGGCAAAGTACTCCACCCCCGGAATGCCCATGCGCACCACCGGATCCTGGAAGAACGCGTCGTCGCTGGCGACGATCAGATCGCAGACCCAGGCCAGCATCAGCCCACCCGCGATACACGCGCCATGGACCATCGCGATGGTCGGCTTGGGCAGTTCACGCCAGCGTCGGCACATGCCCAGGTACACCTCCTGCTCGCGGGCATACAGCTGCTCGCCACCAGGCTTGTTGGTGTGATCCCACCACAGGTGCGCGCGCTCAAACGGCTTGTCGATATCGCGCCCCGGAGTGCCTATATCGTGGCCCGCCGAGAAGTGCTTGCCGTTGCCCCGCAGGACGATGACCTTGACGCTGTCGTCGTTCACCGCCTGGCGAAAGCACGCATCCAGGGCGTAGGTCATCTGCGAGTTTTGCGCGTTGTTGAAGGTTGGCCGGTTCAGCGTCAGCGTGGCGATACCCTCGGCCACGCTGTACAGCACCGGGGTGTCCGTCTCGTAGATGGCTTTGTCCTCGCGGACGATAAATTCACTGTCGCTGCTGTGCATGCTCGCCTCCTTGTCTCAGGCCGTACGGATGCCGGGCGGGTTGCCCTTGATCGTGGTGGCGCGGTAATCGTGGGGGTCGAGGCGGCGGATCAGGGCCAACTGCTCAGGGGTGGGGTGCACGGTTTCGTGCAACTGCGCGGACTTGAGCAACGGGAAACCGGTGTTCTCCTGAACCTGCTCGAAACTCACGCCGGGGTGCAACGAACGCACCTGCACCGCACGCTCCGGGCCATTGAAATCCAGGACGCACAGATCGCTGACCACGCAATGGATGTCCATCAAGTCGCGGCGCGCACCTTCGGGCCAGCGCTCGGCCTTGAAGCCGACACCGGAGACCATGTCCACTTCGCCGCTGACAAACACCCGCGTGTTATGGCTGGGCACGAAGAACGAGTTGAGGTGGTTGATGCTGTTGCCGGGCAAGCCCCGCACACCCAGGATCGCGGTCTTGGGCTTTTGATAGTCGCCGACGCAGGACAGATTGGTCTGGCCCCAACGGTCGATCTGGGTCGGGCCGATCATCGCGTGACGGCGACCACCCCAGACGCATTCGAAGACCCGCTCGAACGACATGTACCCCGAGTAACGCGGCACATAGTCACCACGCGGGCCGAGCGGGATCGGTTCTTCGACCAGGAACGCCTCGCTGTCGGTCATCAGCAGTTCCGGGCTGTGGGTCAGCTTGGCCAGGCTAGCGCCCAGACGCGGGATCACGCCCAGGCCCGAGGCAATCACCTCGCCATTGCCACGCCAGGCCTCGGAGGCGGCGACGATCATCAGTTCAGCGAGGGTGAAATCACAGGTTGCAGACATAGTCGCTAATCCTCAGAACACGGGAAGGGGCAAGGCGCCCATGGAGTCGGCACCACCGTTCTGTGCCTGATAGGCCTGCTCGCCACCGGCGATGTAGGTCTGCACATAGTCCTGCCAGCCGTTGTCCGCCTGGCTGCTGGCGACATAGTTTTTCAGGTGTTTGAGGTCCCAGCCGTAGTCGGGGGCGCAGAGCGTCGGGTGCGCACCGAGGGGCGCATGCACCACGCCGGTCACCAAGTAACGCTCGAAGGTGTTGAAGCGGGCCTGATCGGCGCTCAGCTCCAGGCGTTCTTCCAGGCGTTCGCAGGAGACAAAGCATTGCTTGGCAGCGCGGGCGAACAGGTGGTCAAAATATGGGTCGGGACCGGTCACCAGGCAGTTGCCCAAGCGATCGGCGACGTTGGCATGCAAGAACGCCACGTCGAGGTTGAGTGCCGGCATGGCCAGCAGCACCTCGCCATCGGCATAAGGCGACTGGATGGTCTTGAGCTCCGGATTCAGGCGCGTCACATCGGTTGCCAGGCCACAACGGGTCGGCAGGAACGGCAAGCGCATGCCGGCGGCGCGCAGGCCCCACTGGAACATGCCTTCGTCCAGCTCCATCAGCTCCAGCTCGCCGGCTTCGCGGGCCTTGCGGTAGTAGGGTTCCAGCGGAATGGCATCAAGGGTGGCGAAGCCGAACACCAGCTTCTTGACCTTGCCGGCAGCGCACAGCATGCCCACTTCGGGGCCACCGTAGGCGACCACGGTCAGGTCCTTGACCGGCGAACGCAGGATCTCGCGCACGATGGCCATCGGCTTGCGCCGCGGGCCCCAGCCGCCGAAACCGATGGTCATGCCATCGCGCAATTGAGCGACCGCATCGGCCGCTGTCAGTTGTTTGTTCATGTTGATCATTCCTTACTGTTGGCCGACCGAAAAGTCGTGCCCCCAAATGCTCACGCGAGTGAATTCGAATGCCGAATGCTCGGCCCAGTCGACCTGCAACCCGCCAAACCCGTACTCCAGATCGAACCCGGACGGCGTCTTCATGTAGAAACTGGTCATGCGGTCGTTCAGGTGCTGGCCGAGGGTGGCCGAGAGGCTCACGTCGTGGGCATGCAGGCGGTCATGGGCACGGCCGACTTCGGTCATCGAATCGACCTCGACCATCACGTGCACGCAGCCAGACGGCACCGGGTACTCGGCCAGTGCCAGACTGTGGTGACGGGCGTTCTGGCAATGCAGGAAGTGAATACGGATCGGCGGTGCCGACGGGCCAGGACGAAAGTTGAAAATGTCCGACAGCTCGAAACCGAGCACATCCTTGGCGAACGCCAGGGTGGCGTCGAAGTTCGGCGCCGGCAGCACCGTGTGGCCCAGGCCCATGTCGCCAGTGATGAAGCGCGGCACACCTTGGGGCGACACGAACGGCAGGCAATCGGAGCGATGGCCCCAGCTCAGTTCATGGCAGTTGCCGGAGGGGTCGGTGACTTTGACCAGCGCCTGTACACCGCGCTGATCGATCTCGGCGGCAGAGCCCGGCTGCCATTCGATGCAGGCCGCGCTCAGGTGCTCAAGTGCGGCCTGGAATGCCGGCTCATTGGCCAGCTCCCAACCGGAAGCCAGATAACGCGCCTCGCTGCCTTCGACGATCAGCATGCGAAACGGACGCTCGTCCATTTTCACGTACAAGCCACCGCCCGGCGCTGGCTGTACCTGCATGCCCAGCACGTCTTCGGCGTAACGCTGCCAATGGCTGAGGTTTTCGATCTGCGAGACGAAATAGCTCAAACCGCGAATGTCGATCATGCCTGGGTCCTCGTTGGCTGAATGGCTTACGTGGCTGGCATTGTGCGAAGCGCCGCCTTGCACTTCATCGTCCGTTGAGACTAAGCATCTGTGGGAGAGCGGCTTACCGGCGAAGGCGATTTCACGGACGCCTTCGCCGGCAAGCCGGGCTCCTACAGGGCGAAGCACGATGACGCAGTGTCCCTAGTCCGTTTTAGTGATTCGAACACCGCTCCCACCCGCTCAGACTTTGCGCATCCATCCGCCTTGCAGAGACCGCCCCCATGGAGTTCGCTTTTACCGAAGAGCACCTGATGATTCGCGACAGCGCCGAGCGTTTTCTCGCCCAGGCCAGCGACTCGCATGCCGTGCGTGCCGCGATGAACCGCCCGGATGCGCATGATCCCGAGGTCTGGCGGCGGATTGGTCAGGAGCTTTACTGGCCAGCGTTGATGGTGCCCGAGCGCTTTGGCGGCATGGGCCTGGGTTTTGTCGAACTCGCGATCCTGCTGGAACAAAGCGGTCGCTATCTGCTCGGCTCACCGCTATTCGCGACGGCATGCCTGGCCACCCCCGCCCTGTTGCTGGGGCACAATGAAGCCCTTCAGGAGTACTGGCTGGGGGCGATTGCCGCCGGCGAAACCCGCGCCACCCTGGCCTTCGCCAGTGTTCCGGGGCTGGAGGCTCGCAGCGTGCAAGTCGTGGCCGCACCGCGCCTCGGCGGCTGGACCCTTGACGGCCAGTACGCACAAGTTATCGATGGCGCCTCGGCCGACCTGCTGATTGTCGCCGCTCGTGCCCCCGACACTCAGGGCGAACAGGGCATTAGCCTGTTTGTCTTGCCGGGCGATACGCCGGGCGTGGTCCGCACTCCCCTGGCCACTCTGGACCAGACCCGCCGCCTGGCATGCATTGAATTGCATCAGGTGAAGGTCAGCGAGGCGCAGCTACTTTGCGGCCCCGAACAAGGCTGGACAGTGCTGCGCGACACCTTGTTGATCGCCGCCATCGGGCTTGCCGCCGAGCAGACCGGCGGTGCGCAACAGGCCCTGGACCTGACCCTGGCGTACATCGCCGAACGCCAGCAATTCAAACGCACCATTGCCAGTTTCCAGGCAATCAAGCACCGCTGCGCCGACATGATGCTGCAAGTCGAATGCGCCCGGTCGGCGGCCTATTACGCTGCCTGCGTGGCCCAGGAACGCCTGGACCCGAAAGGCGATGCCACTGTGGCCAAAGAGCTTGAGCAAGCCGCCGCCACTGCGAAAATCCACGCCAGCGAGGCGTTTTTCCATTGCGCTGCCGAGTCGATCCAACTGCATGGCGGCGTCGGTTTTACCTGGGAATACGATCCGCACCTGTACTTCAAACGTGCCCGCGCCGGCGAACACCTATTGGGCAGTCCGGCGTTGCACCGCGAGCGCCTGGCGGCTCATCTCTTGGGAGAACAAGCATGAAAATCGGTTTCAGTCGTGCAGACGAAGTGTTCCGCGAAGAAGTCGCCCAGTGGCTGGCCGAACACCTGAGCGGCGAGTTTTCGCCCTTGCGCTTTCGCGGTGGACCGGGGGATGAGCACAGCTTTCCCGAAGAACGCAAAGCCTGGGAACGCGAACTGGCTGCCGGTGGCTGGATCGGCGTGGGCTGGTCGAAAGATCACGGCGGACGCGGACTGAGCATCAGCCAGCAGGTGATCTTCCATGAGGAGTACGCCCGTGCCGGTGGCCCCGGGCGCATGGGTCATATCGGCGAAGGCCTGGTCGGCCCGACACTCGCCGCCTTCGGTACCCCGGCCCAGCAGCAGCGCCTGTTGCCCGGCATCCTCGACGGCAGCCAGTTCTGGTGCCAGGGCTATTCGGAACCGGGTGCCGGCTCGGACCTGGCCAACGTGCAGACCCGGGCGAAACTCGATGCCACGGGCGAGCACTGGCTGATCAGTGGGCAGAAGGTCTGGACCTCCCTGGCGCACGAGGCCGACTGGTGTTTCGTGCTGGCGCGCACCGAGCCTGGTAGCCAGGGGCATCACGGTTTGTCGTTCCTGCTGGTGCCGATGGCCCAGGACAGCATCCGCGTGCAACCGATCCAGCAACTGACCGGCACCAGTGAGTTCAATGAAGTATTTTTCGACCACACCGCCACCAGTGCCGACAACCTGATCGGCCAACCGGGCGATGGCTGGAAGATCGCCATGGCATTGCTGGGCTTCGAGCGTGGCGTATCGACGCTGGGCCAGCAGATGCAGTTCCACAACGAACTCGACGAGATCATCCGCATCGCCCGCGCCAACGGTGCCGCCCGCGACCCGCTGCTACGCCAGCGCATCGCCCAGGCCTGGGCCGGTCTCAAGGTGCTGCGCTACAACTCACTGCGTATGCTTTCAGGTGCGCAAGACGGCAACCTCGGACGCGAATCGATGATCTACAAACTGGCCTGGTCCACCTGGCACAGCGATCTGGGCAAACTTGCCATGGACGTGCTGGGCGACGCCGGGGAAATCCTCGACGCCGCGCCCTACCAGCTCAGCCGCTTGCAGTCGCTGTTCCTGTTCACCCGCTCCGACACCATTTACGGTGGCAGTAACGAGATTCAGCGCAATGTGATTGCCGAGCGGGCCCTGGGCATGCCGCGCGAACCGCGGGTGAACGCATGACCTGAACACCATCAAAAACCTGCTCGCGATGGCATTGTGTCTTTTATGGTGTACATATCCATTGCTGCGGTAACGACCACCTATGGTTCCGCTCTTACAGCGGGTCACTTGGAAGAGCCCCAAGTAACCAAGGGCTCTTGCCCCTTTCGTTCGGTGCCTCGCTAATGCTCGGCATGCCCTCGCTCCGGTCCTGCTCCGTGGGCCGCCGCCATCGGCCATCCATGGCCGGGGGCGGCTAACCCGGCATCCATGCCGGGTTGCCCACTGCGCAGAACCTCCACTCAGCCTCTCGAGGGGGCAAAAGAATCAAAAGCACTCGAGGCGGCCGACCGGCCGGCCTGGTCGGCAGCTCGTGCACATTTCCCTGTAGGAGCTGCCGAAGGCTGCGATCTTTTGATCTTGCTTGGCTTTTGATCTTGATCCACCCGCCCCGTTTCCAGAGGCCGAACGCAGGCGTTGCGCAGTGGGCATCCCGGCATGGATGCCGGGATAGCCGCGCACGGCCATGGATGGCCGATCGCGGCGGGCCCACGGAGCAATGCCGGAGTGAGGGCACCCCGAGCCTCAGCGAGGGGCCGAATGGTGGGGCAAGACCTTTTGGTTCCTTTTGGGGCGTTCCCTCCGTGTCAGGCTACCTGTCACCCTTGTTGATTGACTCATTCATTCAAGAGGGCGAAGGTGCATAACAATGTCCAATCTAGGCAAACGCTACGACGACGACTTCAAAGATTGGGTCGTCTTGCA
>NZ_FYDY01000018.1:0-110226 GCF_900187435.1 Pseudomonas sp. Irchel s3b5 | reverse complement strand
CCAAGCTCAGCACTGAGGGCTCGCTCGATCAAAGCCTTCTTGAACGCCGCAGAGGCGTCCTCAATGGCTTCAGCGGTCATCGGTCCATCGGTGAATTGCTCGAGCAGCTCTTTCGGGATTTTCGGTAGTTCTCGCAACGCGGGTTTCTTTTTGGTTGGCATACATGCACCTCTTACTCATGTTATGCCCGAACACAAAATTTCTGACACCCCCCGGCGGCCCTCTGTTCACGGCTGAAGTGGAGGGGCCGCACAGGTAACTTCGCTCGTCGAAAGTAAGTTTTCCCACAGAAAAAACTCGCCTCCTACAGAGCCAATCCCTTCCTTTTGCAGGACGCTTCCTAGATTATTTCGCACGCTTGCGCCGACAGATTTGCGTGCCTAGTCTTCGTCCGTCACTGCTCATCAGTGATCGGGTTTAGTAGCCCGCATCAATAGGCGCAAAGCGTTTCATGCTCATGCCCGGCAACTTTGCCGGTACTGAATATGGCGGCTGTGCGTGGGGCATCTTCGGGTGCACCGGGTTTCCTATTGACCGGCCTACTAACCTGCGCACAGCTGCCACCTATCGTTTAGTAGGCGAGAAGTGTCCGCTCCTACGCAGCAATAGGAGAAACACCGATGAAACGGCCAGTCCCCGATCCACCTTCCCATTCAACCGAAAACGACGAACTGTGCAGAGACCGCTCCGCACTCTACCGGGCAATCGATTTCTACCTGACCGGCGAACAACCCTCGGCACCGGATGAACTCCGGTTCTACAACGTCAGCAATGACGTGAGCTTCGAAGACACCCAACTCTACGTCGCCGACCTCCTGCGCTGCGCCTCGGTCACGGCCTATCAGTGCGGCGACCACCTCAAAGGCGCAGACAGGGCCATGGTATTTTCTATCTGGCATTTGCTGGAAATCGCCAAGGCCATGGTTGATCGGTCGATTGATTGCTTGGGGATGAAGCAAACGCGGGACTGATTCGATGAGTTGGTTTTCTTTGATAGTGCTTGTGGATGGCTGAACTCCGTTCAAGGTCCGGATGGCAGGACCTTGAGCATCGGAGTTTTTTCAGCGCTTGCCTACTATCAGAACTGCTAGGGTCGCTTCAAACTTTCGGCATCGTCGCGATCATCGATGGCCGCTGACTGACCTCGAAATACCAGGCCGCCAGCTGCGGATTCGCCGTGCGCCAGTCCAGATCCGGATGGCGCAGGTCTACGTAACCCAGGGCACACGCCACGCTGATGGCGGCCACGTCGAAGTGGCTGGTCAGCTCGGCAATCGCGTCTTTTTCCAGCAACGCCAGGGCGCGGCGGATTTTGTCGCGCTGGCCGTCGAGGTACGCGTCCCAGTGTTTTTCCGGGGCGCGCAGGACGACTTCGTAGCGCACCAGCACGGCGGCATCCATGATCCCGTCGGCCAGGGAGGCCAGGTTAAGACGGCGCCAGCGGGCCGAACCTTCGCGGGGGATCAGCGGGTTGCCGACGTGCTGATGGTCGAGGTAATCGAGGATCACCCGGCTGTCGTGAATGATGTTGCCATCGGCCAGACGCAGCGCGGGGATTTTGCTCAGCGGGTTGTCATTGATCAGCGTCAGGTCCGGATCGACCGGCGTGAGCACGCAGTTCTGCAACGCCACGCGGTCCTGTTGACCGGTCTCGTGCAGCATCACCATGACTTTGCGGACGAAGGGGGAAAGGGGGTTGTGGTACAGGGTCATGCTCGGGGCGGACATGGCAGCGTCTCGATCGGTGGGCATTGTCGGGCAGCATAGCGCGTTCCTACAAAAAATCAGCGGCGTTGCAGGAGGCCGCGCAGGCCCAGGATGGCCGGGATGCCAAGCCCCACCCAGCTCAGCGCATCCCACACACCATCGCCCAACAATGCGGCAAACAACCCCGCCGCGCTGAACAGGGCGATGACAGTGGGGGTGGCGAAGACCTTCCAGAAATTTGACTGCCGGCGCTTCATGCCACGCTCTCCGCTTTTTCCAGCACCGGTTTCGTGGCCCTGCGGCGCACCACCCACAGGTAAACCCCGCTGCCGAGCACGATGATGGTCAGCACATCGAGGGTCGCCCAGAGTATCTGCATCGGCATGCCGCCGTAGTCACCGAAGTGCAACGGCTGCGACATGCCCATGACGTCCATGTACCACGGGCGCTCGACCACGGCGGTGACTTGCAGGGTGCTGGCATCGATCAGTACCGGCGTCAGCAGGTGCGAGGTCAGGTGCGTGCTGCCCTTCATGAACACCGCGTAATGGTGCTCGCTGGAAAAACGCGTGCCGGGGAAGGCGATGAAGTCCGGCTGCATACCCGGCGCGACTTCCCTGGCGATGTCGAGCAAACGGGTGGCGGGCGCCAGTTCTGTGAGCGGCGGTGCATCGCGATAGGGCGCGATCATCGCGGTCAGTGTGTCGTTGCGCCATGCGGCAATCAGCAAGTCCGCGCAGGCACTGACGACACCGGTCACGCCGACCACCAGCGCCCACGTCAGCGTCACGACACCGATCAGGTTGTGCAGATCGAGCCAGCGCAGGCGGGTGGATTTGTCCTGCCGCACGGTGGCGAATTTCAAGCGGCGCATGAACGGCAGGTACAGCACGGTGCCGGAGACAATCGCGACGACGAACAGAATCCCCATGAACGCCAGCAGCAACTTGCCCGGCAATCCGGCGAACATGTCCACGTGCAGACGCAGCATCACCATCATGAAGCCGCCGTTGGCCGAGGGCATCTCCAGCGCTTCGCCGGTACGGGCGTCGAGCATGAAGGTGTGGGACGAATTCGGTTCGGTACCCGCGGTGGGTGCCATGATTGCGATGGCGGCGTTGGGTTCGTCCTTTTCATAACCGAAGTACTGCACGACTTCGCCAGGACGATGTTTTTCCGCAGCCTGCACCAATTGCTGCAGGTTCAACTGCGGGGTGTCTGCCGGCATGACTTTCAACTCGGCGGCATCGCCCAGCAAATGGTCGATCTCGTGGTGGAAGATCAACGGCAGGCCGGTCAATGCCAGCATCAGCAGAAACACGGTACAGATCAGGCTGGTCCAGGTGTGGACAGCGGACCAGCGGCGAATTGTTTTACTTTTCATTTCATAGCCTTCAGAAAAACCAAAGCCGTCCACGAAGGACGGCCTGGTCATTGGGTGCGTCAGGTCAAGCGGTTACCACTTGTAGCCGATGCTGGCCATGACGTTGCGACGGTCGCCGTAATAGCAGTAGAAGCCGTCACAGGTCGAAATGTATTCCTTGTCGAATACGTTGTTGGCATTGACGCTGACACTGACGCCCTTGAGCACATTGTCCAGGCGACCGAGGTCGTAATGGACGGCCGCATCATAGACGGTATAGGAATCGCTATGGCCATCTGATGGATCGCGCACGTAGGCCATGCTGCCGATCGCGATGTTGTCGGTTTCGCCGACATATCGCACACCAAAGCCGATACCGAAGCCATCCAGAACACCTGTGTGCCAGGTGTAGTCAGCCCAGGCAGCGGCCTGGTTTTCCGGGGTCAGTGGCAGCGGACGGTTTTTGTCCAGCGGATCGGTGACTTTGGTCATCTTGCTGTTGGCGTAGGTGTACGAAGCGGTCAGCTTCAGGTTCTCGTTGACGTTACCGGTCGCTTCCAGCTCGAAGCCACGCACCTTGGCCTCACCCAATGGACGAGACACGCCCAGGGTGTCACTGAGTACGATGTCCTTGCGGGTCAGGTCATAGGCCGCTGCCGTGAACAGCATGTCGGTGCCTGGCGGCTGGTACTTGATACCCACTTCGTATTGCTTGCCGGTTCCAGGGCTGAACGCCTCGCCATTAGCGCCACCGGCTTCCGCCTGGAAGGATTCGGCGTACGAGATGTAAGGGGTGAAGCCAGAATCGAACACATAGCTGATGGCCGCGTTGCCGCTGAAGTTGCTGTCGTTGCGGGTGTCCTTGGCGTCGTTCATGTTGTAGAACGTCGAATCCGTATGCAGCCAGTCCTGACGACCGCCCAGGGTCAGGCGCCAGTTATCGAGGGCCATCTGGTCTTGAGCGTACAGGCCGGTGTCATGGGTCTTCTGGTTGTAATCGTTGTAAGCGGTGTATTTGACGTTGGTGAAGTCCTGACCGTAGATCGGGTGGGTGATGTTGCTGGGTGGCGCATTGCCGTACAGCCATTTGTAGTTGGTGTTGACGCGTTGGTGGTCCAGCCCCAGCAGCACGGTGTGCTTGATGACACCGGTGTCGAAATCAGCCTGGAAATTGTTATCCACCGCGAATTGGCTGAGGTCTTCGTCGACGACGTTGGCACCACGGGCCACGGTGCCGTCATCGCTGACCGAGCCGTAGTAGCCGCCCGAGGTGATGCTCTGGAAGGACAGATCGCTCTTGGTGTAGCGCAGGTTCTGACGGAACTGCCAGACGTCGTTCATCCGATGCTCAAAGGCATAGCCCAACGCGTAATAGGTCTTGTCGTAGAACTCCCATTCCGGATCGCCGAGGTTCTTGTGGTACTTCACTTCACCGGCAGGCGAGGACAGTTTGGTGCCTTGCAACGGAAGGAACTGGCTGGTGGAGCCCGTATCGTCACGGTTGTACTGGCTGAGGAATGTCAGCGTGGTATCGGGATCGATGTTCCAGGTCAGGCTGGGCGCGATGTTGTAGCGCTTGTCGTCGATGTGTTCGATGGAGGTGTTGCTATCGCGAACCACACCGCTGACACGGTACAAAAAACGCCCTTCGTCATCGACCGGGCCGGTGCTGTCAAAGCTGACCTGCTTGCGTTCGTAGCTGCCGACCTGCAATTGCACTTCATTGCTGGCCAAGGCATCAGGGCGACGGCTGACCATGTCGATCAAGCCACCAGGCGGCGTCTGGCCGTACAGCGAGGACGCAGGGCCACGCAGCAGGGCGACGCGCTCAAGGTCCCAGGTTTCCATTTTCGGCATGGTGTAGGTGCCCTTTGGCAGCGGCAAACCATCGAGGAACTGGGTAGGCTCAAAGCCACGCACCTTCAGCCATTCGGCGCGGCTATCGCTGCCGTAGCTGCTGGCAATGACGCCGGGCATGTAACGCACGGCGTCATCCAGATTCTGTACGGCACGGTCTTGCATCTGTTCGCGGGTGGCGACCGAGATTGAACGCGGCGCTTCGGCCAGTGCGGTATCGGTCTTGGTCCCGGCAGCGGTGCGCTTGGCCAGATAGCCTTGCACCGGGCCCCAAGCGCTTTCAGCGTCTTCCACGCCGATCACGCTGGTCGCCGGCAGCGCCATCACGCCCTCGGGTACCGCCGCCAGGCTGTAGGTGCCGGCGCTGCTTTGTTCCAGTTGCAGACCGGTGCCACGCAGGGCTTCGCGCAGGGCGCCCGCCGCGTCGAACTGGCCGTTGACCGGGGCCGAGGTCTTGCCCGCCGCCAGCGACGGATTCAACGACAGCGCCAGACCGGCCTGGCTTGCAATCTGATTCAGGGTGCTGGCCAGTGGCGCGGCGGGCAAGTTGTAGGCACGAACGCTGGATGCCTGTTCAGCGGCGATCAGTTGGCTGCTGGCCAAAGGGGTGCAAAAGGCAATGGCAAGCGCCAGCAAACTGGGGCGCAACAAGGTGTCTAGCGAGCGGGACATACAGCGGCTCCTGAAAGGGAATACTTCTCAATTGCCTAAGTGCCGAACGAAAATCAAAAAGTGATAGGGCTGGATGAAAATAATTTAGATTCAGGAAGTGCGTTTGTATCTATCGGCCCTTTTGTGGCGAGGGAGCTTGCTCCCGCTCGACTGCGCAGCAGTCGTCACATCAGTGAGTACGGACTAACTGGAAAGTGCATGGGGGCGCTTCGCACCCCAGCGGGAGCAAGCTCCCTCGCCACGGGGTTAACGGGATGATTCAGTGTTTGGAGTCGGCCTTCACCACCGTCACCCACCATTGCGTGTGCTGTTCGATTTTCACCGGCAAGGTCGGCAGCAGCGCATTGAGCGCCAGGTCGGTATCGCGCAGCGGGAAACTGCCGGTAATCCGCAGGTCAGCGACTTCCGGTGCAACCCCCAGATACCCTCGTCGGTAGCGGCCGATTTCATGAATCAGGTCTTCCAGGCGTGCGTTGTCCACCACCAGCATGCCGCGGGTCCAGGCATCGGCACCGAGGTTGACGGCCAGGATCGGCCCCAGGCCATTGCTGCGGATCAGCACTTGCTGGCCCTCGCGCAGGATCTGTTCTTCAGGACTGGATTGCGGATGAGCCGCCACCGCCGACTGCAACACACTCAGACGCGTGCCTTCTTCCTCACGCTTGACCAGGAACCGCGTACCCAGTGCGCGCATGCTGCCTTCGCGGGTTTCGACGATGAAGGGCCGGGGGTCGCCATGACCGGTTTCGATAAGGATTTCGCCTTCCTGAAGGATGATCAGGCGCTGCTTCTCATCGAAACGTACGTCCACGGCGCTGTGGGTATTGAGGTTGATCACGGTGCCGTCGGCCAGGCGAAGGGTGCGCTGTTCGCCGGTCGCGGTGCGCTGGTCGGCCAGCCAATAATCGACCGGCAGATACCGTTCGCCAGCGAACAACGCCAGGCCGATCACTGCGACGACACTGGCCAATCCGTTACCGAGTTTGCGCACGCGCCGACGAATGCCTTCGCGCGATTGCAGCAGGGCGGTACGGGCCGGGCCGCTGGCAACGCTGAAGCGCTGGTCGAGCATGCCCAACTGGCGCCAGGCGCGGGCGTGTTCTTCGTGGGCGGCGTGCCATTGGGTGAACGCTTCGCGCTCCGCCGGGTTGCCGGAGTCCAGGGACAACTGCCAGGCAATCGCGGCGTCCAGTACCTGCGCCGACACCGGTTTGGAACTGACCGGGCTCATGTCGGCTCACCGTACAGCGCGATGTAGCACTGGCGAATGCCTTGGGCCAGGTACTGACGAACCCGCGGCACCGACACGCCCAAACGCTCGGCAATTTCCGCATGGCCCAGGCCATCGAGACGGTTGTAGAGAAACGCCGCCCGCGCCTTGCTGGAGAGCTTGCCGAGCAGGCGGTCGATGTTTTTCAGGTCTTCGAGGATCATCTGCTGTTCTTCCACCGACGGCTGTTCGGCTTCGGGGATCAGCATCAGTTCGGTGAGGTAGGCCTGTTCCAGTGCGGCGCGACGGAAGTAATCGAACAGCAAGCCCTTGGCAATCGACACCAGGAAGGCCCGCGGCTCGCGAGGCAGCTTCAACTCCTCACGACCCAACAAGCGCACGAAAGTGTCCTGGCTCAGGTCTTCGGCCCGTTGTGGGCAAGCGACGTTGCGCCGAAGCCACGCCAGTAGCCAACTGCGATGGTCGCGATACAACGCACCGACGAGCTCACTTTGAGGGCTAGGGACTGACGACACGCAGCATCACCGACTGGGAAGTGTTAACTAACGAGAATTGTTCGCGATTGTGTCAGAGGCGAGGGCGGGAAGCAATTGGCGCTGGTCGGGTGATTGGCGCGGCTTATTAGGAGTGCACCAACCTGTGGCGAGGGGGCTTGCCCCCGTTGGGTTGCGAAGCGACCCTCTCCGTTTCTCCTGCCAGTTTGCAGCTACTGGTTTGACGACTGCTTCGCAGTCGAGCGGGGGCAAGCCCCCTCGCCACAGTTAACGCTAATGCGAACTGAGTCTAAAAGGACGGCGCCTGCTGCCGCCGTTTCCATTGGCTCAAGCGCTGTTGCAGGTTTAACGGGCTATGAATCTGCTGCTGCCGCGCCCGGCTGAACAGGATCAGCGCCAGTTCCGCAGTGGCCAGCGCATCGGCACTGGCGTGGTGGCGCTCGAAAACCTCCAGCTTGAACCAGTCGATCCAGTCGTCCAGCCCGGCCTCGCGAATGTGTGCCTGAGGGCACAGCAGCGGGGCCATATCCGCCACATCCAGAAACGGGTGCTGCAACTTGTAGCCCAGATGATCTTTCAATGCGCGCCCGAGCATGTGTTGATCGAACGGCGCATGAAAGGCCAGCACCGGGCTGTCACCGATGTACTCCATCAGATCGAGCAACGCCTCGGCCGGATCGCTGCCCGCCGCAATGGCACTGGGGCCGAGACCATGGATCAGCACGCTGGGGCCGAGTTTGACTTCAGCGCATTGCAAGGTGCGCTCGAACTGCTGGCTGAAATCAATCGCGCCGTCCTCGATCACCACCGCACCGATGGACAGCACCCGATCCTTGTTCATGTTGAGCCCGGTGGTTTCCAGGTCGAGCACGACCCAGCGTTGCTCACGCAGGCTGCATTCGCCAAGGGCAGTAGCATCGGGCAAGCGATCAAGCCGTTGCTGCACCTCGGCGGGCAGGGTTGGGCTGGTTGGGCGCAGCCATGCAAACAGGCTCATAGCTGATACCGCAGGCTCAGGCTGCTTTGCAGGCGTTGGGCCTGACGCAGGGACTCACGCAGGATGCGTCGATCCAGATGATTGAGGCTGTCAGGATCGACCCGATTGGAGTAGGGAAAATTCTCCCGGGTCTGTAGTTGATGTTGCTGCATGCGCGTTTGCTGAATGAAGTGATAAGCCTCTTCGTACGCCGCGCCATCCAGTGGGTCGATCACCTCGTTGGCGATCAACTGACGAAAACGCTCCAGCGTGTTGTTCGCTTCGATGCCATGGGCGAGGGCCAGTACCCGGGCGCCGTCGACAAAAGGGGCCAGGCCCTGGGTCTTCAGGTCCAGCGTGGCTTTCTCGCCATTTTTGCGCGCCAGCACAAAATCACGGAAACGCCCTACAGGCGGGCGATTGCGCAGCGCATTCTCGGCCATCATCCGCTGGAACAAACGGTTGTCGCCGACCTGATCGAGAATGCCCCGCCGCAACTGTTCGCAACTCTGTTCGCTGCCCCAGACCACGCGCAAATCGAAATAGATGCTGGAGCCCAGCAGATTCTCCGGCGTCGCCTCGCGGATAAACGCCGAAAAGCGTCGCGCCCATTCCGCACGGGACAGGCACAGCTCGGGGTTGCCGGCCATGATGTTGCCCTTGCACAGGGTGAAACCGCACAGCGCCAGGCTCTGGTTGATCTGCTGGGCGATGGGCAGCAACTTGCCGCGAATCTCTGCCGCATGGGCCGCGTCCCGGGCTTCGAACAGAATGCCGTTGTCCTGGTCGGTGTGCAGCGTCTGTTCGCGCCGGCCTTCGCTGCCGAAACACAGCCAACTGAACGGCACGCCGGGGTCGCCTTTCTCGGCGAGGGTCAGTTCGATCACCCGGCACACGGTGTGATCGTTGAGCAGGGTGATGATGTGCGTGATCTGGGTCGAAGACGCACCGTGCGCCAGCATGCGCTCGACCAGCTGGCCGATTTCGCCACGCATCGCCACCAGGTTTTCCACCCGGGGCGCATTGCGGATGGTCCGCGCCAGGTGCACGAGATCGACCCGTTGCAGGGAAAACAGATCGCGCTCCGACACCACGCCGCACAGGCGCTGATCCTTGACCAGGCAGACGTGGGCGATGTGGCGCTCGGTCATGGCAATCGCGGCATCGAAGGCGCTGTGATCCGGCGACAGGTAAAAGGGCGCGGGGGTCATGAACCGCTCGATGGCTTCGTTGAAGTCACTGCTGCCATTGGCCACGGCCTGGCGCAGGTCGCGCAGGGTGAAAATCCCCAGGGGTGCTTTGTGTTCGTCGACGGCCACGATGCTGCCGACCTGCTGTTCATGCATCAGCGTCACGGCCTCGCGCAGCGGCGTGAGCGGGCTGCAAGTCACCGGATGACGCATGGCCAGCTCACCCAATCGGGTGTTGAGCGAATACTGGGTGCCGAGGGTTTCCACGGCTTTTTGCTGGACCTGCTGATTGACCTGGTCCAGCAAACTGCTGACGCAACGCAGGGCAAAGTTGCGAAAGGTGTCCGAGAGTGAAAACATGCGGATGAACGCGGGTTTGTTCAGTTGCAGGCAAAACGTGTCTTCGCCGGCCAGGTGCTCGGTGCGAGTCGCCCGTTCACCGAGCAACGCCGCTAGAGGGAAGCACTCGCCGGTGGTGATTTCGAACACCGTTTCAGTGCCACCCTTGGCCGTGTGCGGACGTTCGCCCACCACCCGGCCTTGCTTGACGATATAGAAGTGTTCAACCGGACCGTCGGCGGGCTTGATGATGCTCTCGCCGGGGGCATAGAAACGCAGCTGACATTGCTCCACCAGAAACGCCAGGTGAGCCTGTTCCATCTGATTGAAAGGCGGGAAGCGCTGAAGAAATTGCAACGTACCCTGGATGTTCTGCAACACCGCGGTTTTCCCTGCCTGTGTGAAGGCGTCCGCTTTACTCATAACCATTACCGCAGTCGTTGTTTGAATTGTTGTGGTCGGATGTCTCAGACATGGTCGACCCCTGCGGCCGGAGTGCCCATTGGACGTAAGTCTAGGTAGGCAATCATTGTGGTGGAATGTCGGAAGAACCTTACACAACTGTACGAAAAACCTCTCTGTCCCCCTATTGGAAAAATATCCGACGAAGCGCACATTTAAGGCCTGCTTAGCGATGTCTGACCACTGTGCTAGGGAATTGATCTGAACATGTAGAGAACGCCATGTCCGACCACGATATTTTGAGTGACGCCGAGCGGGAAGCATTGAGTGCCGTCATGCTGGAACCTGACCTGCCGCCGCAACGGGTGCTGATCGTCGATGACGATAAAGATGCCCGGGAGTTACTGTCGGAGATTCTGGCACTGGACGGTATTCGCTGTGTGACGGCGGCCAGTGGTGAGGCTGCACTCAGGATCCTGGTGGCCGAAACGGAGATCAAAAAACCCACTATTGGTTTGCTGATCACTGACCTGCGAATGGGCCACGTCGATGGACTTGACCTGATCCGCCAGGTCCGCGAGTCGGTACGGGCAGCGTTGCCGATCATCATCGTCTCGGGCGATGCCGATGTGGAGGACGCGATCGCCGCGATGCATTTGAGCGTGGTGGACTTCCTGCTCAAGCCGATTGATTCGGGCGAGTTGCTTGGGTTGGTCAAGCGTGAACTGGGGATGAAGCCTTAGCTCAAACCTGCCGGCCTCGCACATTCCCTGTAGGAGCCGGCTTGCCGGCGATGGACTCAAGTGCGCCGCGTTTATCCGGTTCAAAAACGCGTTATCGTTAACGACCATCGCTGGCAAGCCAGCTCCTACAGGTATGCGTTATCTTTCTTTCCCGGGGGCTTGCGTGAACCAAAAAAAAGCCCTGATCTTTCGATCAGGGCTTTTTCATGTCCGGCGCAATCGCTTGGTTACAAGCCGTTGGCAGCCTTGAACTCGCGACGACGACGGTGCAGGACCGGCTCGGTGTAGCCGTTCGGTTGCTTCGTGCCTTCGACCACCAGTTCGACCGCCGCCTGGAAGGCGATGTTGCTGTCGAAGTTGGGGGCCAGCGGACGGTACAGCGCATCACCGGCGTTCTGACGGTCAACCACCGGCGCCATGCGCTTGAGGCTTTCCATCACTTGCGCTTCGGTGACGATGCCGTGACGCAGCCAGTTGGCGATGTGCTGGCTGGAAATACGCAGCGTCGCACGATCTTCCATCAGGCCGACGTCGTTGATGTCCGGCACTTTCGAACAGCCGACGCCCTGGTCGATCCAGCGCACCACATAACCGAGAATGCCCTGGCTGTTGTTGTCCAGTTCGTTCTGGATCTGTTCGGCGGTCCACTGCGGGTTCACCGCCAGCGGGATGCTCAGGATGTCGTCCACCGAGGCGTGAGCACGCTTGGCCAGTTCGGCTTGACGGGCGAACACGTCAACCTTGTGGTAGTGCAGCGCGTGCAGGGCAGCGGCGGTTGGCGACGGGACCCAGGCGGTGTTGGCGCCGGCCATCGGGTGGGCGATTTTCTGTTCGAGCATCGCGGCCATCAGGTCCGGCATGGCCCACATGCCTTTACCGATTTGTGCGCGACCTTGCAGGCCGGTGCTCAAGCCGATATCGACGTTGGAGTTCTCGTAGGCGCCGATCCATTTTTCCGCCTTCATGTCCGCCTTGCGAACCATCGGGCCGGCTTCCATGGAGGTGTGGATTTCGTCGCCCGTGCGGTCGAGGAAACCGGTGTTGATGAACACCACGCGCTCGCTCGCCGCCTTGATGCAGGCCTTGAGGTTGATCGTGGTACGACGCTCCTCGTCCATGATCCCGACTTTGAGGGTGTTGCGCGGCAAGCCCAGCACGTCTTCGATGCGCCCGAACAGCTCGTTGGTGAACGCCGCTTCTTCAGGACCGTGCATCTTCGGCTTCACAATGTAGATGGAGCCGGTGCGGGTGTTTTTGCGCGAGGTGTTGCCGTTCAGGTTGTGCATCGATGCCAGGCACGTGACCAGGCCATCGAGAATACCTTCAGGCACTTCGTTGCCGTCTTTGTCGAGGATCGCGTCGATGGTCATCAGGTGACCGACGTTGCGCACGAACAACAGCGAGCGGCCATGCAGGCTCAGTTCGCTGCCATCGACGCCGGTGTAGGTGCGATCGGCGTTCATGGTGCGGGTAAAGATCTGACCGCCCTTGGCGACTTCTTCCGACAGGTCGCCCTTCATCAGGCCGAGCCAGTTGCGGTAGATCACCACTTTGTCATCGGCATCGACGGCGGCGACGGAGTCTTCGCAGTCCATGATGGTGGTCAGCGCGGCTTCCATCAGGATGTCTTTGACGCCGGCCGCGTCGGTCTGGCCGACCGGGGTGCTGGCGTCGACCTGGATTTCGAAGTGCAGGCCGTTGTTTTTCAGCAGGATCGCGGTCGGTGCCGCCGGATCGCCCTGGAAACCGATCAACTGAGCGTCGTTGCGCAGGCCGGTGTTGCTGCCACCCTTAAGGGCGACCACCAGTTTGCCGTCGATGATTTTGTAAGCGGTGGAATCGACGTGGGAACCGGCCGCCAATGGCGCCGCTTCGTCGAGGAAGGCGCGAGCGAAGGCGATGACCTTGTCGCCGCGAACCTTGTTGTAGCCTTTGCCTTTTACCGCGCCGTCAGCTTCGCTGATGGCATCGGTGCCGTAGAGCGCGTCATACAGCGAACCCCAGCGGGCGTTCGAGGCATTGAGGGCAAAACGGGCATTCATTACCGGCACCACGAGTTGCGGGCCGGCCATGCGGGCGATTTCGTCATCGACGTTTTGCGTCGTTGCCTGGAAATCGGCCGCTTCTGGCAGCAGATAACCGATGTCTTGCAGGAAGGCTTTATAGGCCACGGCGTCATGCGCCTGACCGGCACGGGATTGGTGCCAGCCATCGATACGAGCCTGGAAATCATCGCGTTTGGCGAGTAGGGCTTTGTTCTTCGGCGCCAGGTCATGAATGACCTTGTCGGCACCGGCCCAGAATTGATCGGCGGTGAGGCCGGTTCCGGGAATGGCTTCGTTGTTCACGAAGTCGAACAGGACTTTGGCGACCTGCAGGCCACCGACTTGAACGTGTTCAGTCATTGCTTGCCTCACTCTGCTCAGCTATTTCGCTTTTCAGCTCTTCAATTTAACAATGAAGCCTTGGGCCATTTAAACCACAAACCCGTCTACCAGTACATGCCATTTAGGGGCGGCTGGGTTGGGACCAATCAACGGCTTGGGGCCTTGCTGACAGGGCTTTCAGGGTCGCGAACGTGCCTGCGGCAGACATCGATCCAACGTTATGTAGTGCGCGCTGCGGCATACTACATGATGAATTGCGGTTGTGAAAATTAGACTATTTACGTCGTTCTGCGACCCCATGACGCATTGCAGTCATCGCGGGGTGCGTGATGTTCTCAAAAAACCAATGGATTGTTCCAGTTAAATATCAAAAGTTGTACACGATTTGTTTTCCGCAGCAGATCGGCGGTGGACTGGATCGCTGGCAAGCCAGCTCCTACAGGGCCTTTTGCAATCCTTGTAGGAGCTGGCTTGCCAGCGATGGCGTCAGCCCATTCAGCACAGGAACAACCCTTGCCTATACTTGGTTTTCTATAACAAAAGTCATGACCAGAGGGCTGCGCCATGGACCACCTCGTACTCACCGTAATCGCACCGGACAAGCCAGGGCAGGTCGAGCGCATTGCCCAATGCATTGCCGAGCACGGCGGCAATTGGCTGGAAAGTCGCATGTCGCGCATGGCCGGGCAGTTCGCCGGGATTCTTCGGATCGGCGTGCCGGCCGAGGCCTACGATGAATTGGTCGATGCCCTGCAAGGTTTGTCGACCTTGGGCATTCGCGTGCTGATCGCCGAAAGCGGCATCGAGCAATCGTGCACCTGGAAACCGATCGCCATGGAACTGGTGGGCAATGATCGTCCGGGAATCGTGCGCGACATCACGCGGTTGCTGAGCGAGCAGGGGGTCAACCTGGAACAGCTGACAACGGAAGTGCGTCCGGCTCCAATGAGCAGCGAGCCGCTGTTTCACGCTGAAGCGATCCTTGCCGTACCGCTGACGCTGTCGCTGGACGTGCTGCAGTCGCGCCTGGAAACCCTGGCCGACGACCTGATGGTCGAACTGGTACTGCGCAGCGAACCTTGATCAGGTTATCCAAGTTAATCGTGCACCTGCCTGTGGATAACCTGTAGAGACAGCCCGCCAGCCCACGCTGGCCGGGCTTCTTCAGGACCTGATCAAAAAACCAGCAGTTTCAGCGACTTGCGCACAATCGGCGGGGATCACGCTGTGGATAACCTTGGGAAGGATCGATGCAGGCCACGGGGGACGAGGCCTGTAGAGGTTTGTATGTTTTTTGATCAGCTGCGTCGGCGCAAACTGACCCACGCATCGATGCTGTAAACCGCCAGACCGGCCCAAATAAAGATGAACGCGACCAGCGTGCTGGACGACAGCTGTTCGCCAAACAGCAGCACCGCTTGCAGCAGTACCAACGTCGGCGCCAGGTACTGGAGAAATCCCAGTGTGGTGTAGGGCAAATGCCGGGCAGCGGCGTTGAAACAGACCAGCGGCACCAGCGTGACCGGTCCTGCGGCGACCAGCCACCAGGCTTCGGACGTGGTCCAGAATTCGGCCTGTGCGCTGCTAGCGGTTGGATTGAACAGCAACCAGGCCACGGCAATCGGTACCAGCATCCAGGTTTCCACCACCAGCCCCGGCAAGGCCTTGACCGGCGCCTGCTTGCGAATCAACCCGTAGAAACCGAAGGTCAGTGCCAGCACCAGCGACACCCAAGGCAGACTGCCGACCTGCCACACCTGTTGCGCCACGCCGACCGCCGCCAGACCCACCGCAACCCACTGCATGCGCCGCAGCCGTTCACCGAGGATCAGCATGCCGAGCAACACGTTCACCAGCGGATTGATGTAGTAGCCGAGGCTGGCTTCCAGCATGCGGCCGTTGTTCACCGACCACACGTAAGTCAGCCAGTTGGCCGCGATCAGGGTGCCGCTGAGGGCTAGGATCGCCAGCCGGCGCGGATTCTCGCGCAGTTCACGCCACCAGCCGGGATGCTTCCAGACCATCAGCAACAGGGCACCGAACAGCGCCGACCACAACACGCGGTGAATGATGATCTCCACGGCGGGCACACTGGCGATGGCTTTGAAGTAGAGCGGGAAAAGTCCCCAGATGATGTAGGCACTGAGGCCCAGAATGTACCCGCGACGCGGGTTGGCGGCTTGCATGCAGAATCCTTGCTTAGGCAGCTAACAAAGAAACCGATTGTATAGATGTGTCACGACTTTTGTAGGAGCCGGCTTGCTGGCGATTCGTACGACGCGGTGTATCAGGTAAACCGCGTCTTGGTTCATCGCCAGTAAGCCGGCTCCTACAAGGGTTAGAACAGCTTCAGTGGCTCTTCGCTGAGCGCAGCACATTGCTCGCGCAACGCCAACACCTGATCGCCCCAATACCGCTCGGTGCCGAACCACGGAAAGCTGTGCGGAAACGCCGGGTCATCCCAGCGCCGGGCGAGCCAGGCGCTGTAATGCATCAGGCGCAAGGCGCGCAATGGTTCGATCAAAGCCAGTTCACGCGGATTAAAGTCGTGGAACTCGTTATAGCCGTCCATCAACTCCGACAGCTGCCCCATGCATTCGTGGCGATCGCCGGCCAGCATCATCCAGATGTCCTGGACCGCCGGGCCCATGCGGCAGTCGTCGAGATCGACGATGTGGAACATTTCGTCGCGGCACATCATGTTGCCGGGGTGGCAGTCGCCGTGCATGCGGATGTTCTGATGCGGCGTGTTGCTGTAGGCATCTTCCACACGCTTGAGCAGATCACGGGCCACCGATTCGTAGGCCGGCAATAGGCTGCGGGGGACGAAATTACCTTCGAGCAATGTCGTGAGTGAATCGTGGCCGAAGTTTTTCACGGCCAAGGCTTCACGGTGATCGAACGGTTTGGTCGAGCCGACGGCATGCAAGCGACCGAGCAACTGGCCCAGGCGATACAGTTGATCGAGGTTGCCCGGCTCCGGCGCACGACCGCCACGACGCGGAAACAGGGTGAAACGGAAGCCGTTGTGTTCGTGCAGGGTTTCACCGTTGTGGATCATCGGCGCGACCACCGGAACATCGCACTCGGCGAGTTCGGCGGTGAACTGGTGTTCTTCCAGAATGGCTTCGTTGGTCCAGCGCTGAGGCCGGTAAAATTTGGCGATCAGCGGCTCGGCGTCTTCGATACCGACTTGATAGACGCGGTTCTCGTAGCTGTTGAGCGCCAGAATGCGCGCGTCGCTGAGGAAGCCAATGCTTTCGACGGCATCGAGCACGAGGTCTGGCGTAAGGGTTTCAAACGGGTGGGCCATGCTGACTCCTGCGCGCAGCAGGCTGCTGCGTCCGGCCAGGCATGGTAGCGCAGACGGGCGCTCTTTAGGGGCAGGGTTGCGAGATGTGTTGTTTGGGCTGACGCTATCGCGAGCAAGCTCGCTCCTACAGGTTATGCACATGCCCTGTAGGAGCTGGCTTGCCAGCGATGATGGGCTGTCAGGCGCCGACGATCCCGCCATCTTCGCGGGAAATGGCCATCACCGAAGACCGTGGCTTGCCATTGGGCTGATGCTCGGGGAAGGTCGAACCGCCGTTCTCGCCCGGATGCTGAATCCCGACAAACAGGGTTTTCTGGTCCGGCGAAAAACTGATTCCCGTCACTTCACAGCCCACCGGCCCGACCATGAAACGGCGAATCTCGCCGGTCACCGGGTCAGCACAGAGCATCTGATTATTGCCCATGCCGGCAAAGTCACCGGCGTTGCTCGAATCGCCATCGGTGAGAATCCACAAGCGTCCCGCCTTGTCGAAACCCAGACCATCCGGGCTGTTGAACATGTTCTGCGGCGTGATATTCGAAGAGCCAGCCTTCGGCGTGCCGGCGTGGATTCCCGGATTGCCTGCAACGACAAACAGATCCCAGGCAAAACTCTTCGAGCCGTGATCGTCGCGGTCGGTACGCCAGCGCAGGATCTGCCCGTAGACGTTCTTCTCGCGCGGGTTCGGCCCGCCCGCCGGCTGGCCGTCTTCGCCGCGTTTGGCGTTGTTGGTCAGCGTGCAGTAAACCTGGCCGTCGTTGGGACTGACGACGATCCACTCCGGACGGTCCATGCGCGTGGCCTTGACCACGCTGGCAGCCAGCCGCGCATGGATCAACACTTCAGCCTGATCGGCAAACCCGCTGCTGGCGTCGATGCCGTTTTTGCCGTGGGTCAGTTCGATCCATTCGCCCTGGCCCTTCGGGTGATCGGTGTTGCCGTCGCCCGCGTCGAAACGCGCGACATACAGCGTGCCGTGATCGAGCAGGTCGTGGTTGGCCTTGGGGTTCTTGTGATTGATCTTGTCGCGGCTGACGAATTTGTAGATGAACTCGCCGCGCTCATCGTCGCCCATGTACACCACGGCATGGCCCTCCGCAGTTTCGGCGAGGGCGGCATTTTCATGCTTGAAGCGGCCGAGCGCCGTGCGTTTCACCGGGGTCGACTTTGGATCGAACGGATCGATTTCCACGACCCAGCCATGGCGGTTCAATTCGTTGGGATTCTTCGCCATGTCGAAGCGCTCGTCGTGCGGGTGCCAGTTGATCTCTTTACTGGTGGCCACCACGCCGTAGCGTTTCTGCGCCGCGTCGAATTTTTGCTCGGCGTTGCTGCTGCCGAAGCAGTCGGTGAAGTTTTCTTCGCAGGTCAGATAAGTGCCCCACGGCGTCTTGCCGTTGGCGCAGTTCTGGAAGGTGCCGAGAACGTGCTTGCCCTGAGGGTCGGCGCTGGTTTTCAGCAGGGCGTGACCGGCGGCAGGACCGCTCACGGTAATAGGCGCGTTACCGTGAATGCGACGGTTGTAGTGCGAGCCCTGGACGAACTGCCACTGGCCGTTCTTGCGCTGCACTTCGATCACCGACACACCTTCGCAGGCCAGAGCCTTGCGCACGTCTTCCGCCGATTGCGGCATGCCGCCGTGGGGGTAGAGGTAGCGGTAGTTGGTGTATTCGTTGTTGATCGCCATCAGCGCCCGGTCGTTCTCACCCGGAAACTCGAACAGGCTCATGCCGTCGTTGTTGTCCCCGAACTGGAGTTCCTGCTGCTCGGCGCTGCCGTTGCCGCTCGGGTCGAACGCCGGTCCGTTTTTGTGCAGGGGTTGGCCCCAACTGATCAGCACCGAAGACTTGTAGCCTGGCGGCAGGGTAATTGCGTCGCTGGTCGCAGCGGCAATGCTGTCGAAACCCAGCAGTTGGCTGTTGCCGGCGCTGACACTGGCGGCCATCACGCTGCGGCTCAGCAGGTTGCCACCCAAAAACATGGCAGCACCACAAAGGGCGCCCGCGCTGATAAAGCCGCGACGGCTGAGGCCGACCATTTTTTCGAGGTCGGTGGATTGGTTTTCTTCTAATAGGCTCACATCAGGCTCCCTGCGGTTTTGCAGACACCTTAAAGAAGCGTGATGAAGGTTTTGTTGCAGATTGCTTAAAGCGGAGTACCCAGCAGTACATTGGACGGAGAAAACTCGATGCGCACGGATTTGCCGATTGCCAACCCCAACGTTTGTAGATGTGCGGGTTCGGCCAGGGCGCACAGCGTCAAACCGTTGGGCAGGGTGATGCGCACTTCGCTGGGGCCGTCGTCGGCGTCGAGAATCTTCTCGATGATGCCGGTCAGGCAATTGTTCCCGGGCGTTGCCTGGGAATCGACATCCAGCACGTCCAGCCAGCCAGCCTTGATCAAGGCCACGACTTCGGTGCCGATTTGCAGTTCCAGGCGTTGGGTGCTGTCGTGGGTGATTTGCGCCTCGATGATCACGTCTTTGCACACTTCGAGACGGATCAAGTCGTTGCGTCCTTGAGACCGGATCGCTGCAACCTTGCCGTGCAATTGGTTGCGAGCACTGGTTCGCAGCATCAAACGCCCGAGCAGATCAAGATCGCCTGCCTCTTCCGTGGCTTCCAGCACCTGGGCCTGCAGCGCTTGCAGCTTTTGATACAGGCGCAACACGCGCTCGCCCTCGCTGGACAGCCTGGCACCGCCACCGCCCTTGCCGCCGACAACCCGTTCTACCAGCGGTGTTTGCGCCAGGTTGTTCAGCTCATCGATGGCGTCCCAGGCGGCCTTGTAGCTGAGCCCCGCGCTTTTCGCGGCGCGGGTGATCGAGCCCTGTTCGGCGACATGCAGCAACAACGCGATGCGCTGCGGTCGGCGGACAATGTGCTGAGACAACAAGGTAGGCAGGGACATGGCAAGTCGCTTTGGGTTCTGACGATGGCCCAGACGTTGGCGGCTTGGCGTGCTGGCGTCAAGTCAGGACGTCTCGCCAGGTTTTGGCGTTCGGGCCAGGCAGTAAACGTCCACACGGGCGGCTCCGGCTTCCATCAGCAGACGGGCCAGGGCCTGGGCCGTGGCACCAGTGGTCAATACATCATCGACCAGGGCCAGATGTTGTCCTTTCACGACGGCATCGGGCGCCATCGCGAACGCATTGCGCAGGTTTTTCCGGCGCGCGTCGGCGTTCAGTGCCTGTTGCGCGTCGGTATCCTGAGTGCGCAATAACAACCGTTCGTCGACGGGAATGTCGAGGCTGGTTCCAAGCCAGCGGGCCAGCATCGCCGCCTGATTGAAGCCCCTTTTACGCAGGCGTCGGTTGGCCAAAGGAACGGGTATCAGCGCGTCGGGGCGATCCAGATCGTCGGTGAAGCGATGTTGCAGCGATTGACTGACAAGTTCGGCGAGCAGGCGTCCAAACGGCCACTTGGCGTTGTGCTTGAAGCGCGTAATCAGGCTGTCGATCGGAAAGCTGTAGGTCCACGGTGCAATGACCCGTTCAAAGGCCGGAGTCTGCTGCAGACATTGGCCGCAGGTCAGGCCCGCAGCGGGCAAAGGCAGGGCGCAGGTCAGGCAATGATCGCCGAGCCAGGGCAGTTCGGTTTCGCAGGCCATGCAGATGGGTGTGATGTCTTCGGCGGGCTCGTTGCAAAGCAAGCACCGCTGTTTGTTTTTTAACCAGATGTAAACCTGTCCTGAGTATCGTGGTTGACAGCGCATCGCTCTTCCTTAAATATGCCGAACATCCGTGTTGCGCCTGTGGGTATTCCATTCCCCAGCCGCTTGCCCAGCATAAATGAAGGAAACGCCCATGAGCGCCAGCACCACTGCAACCCTGCGTCATGACTGGTCTTTGGCCGAAGTCAAAGCACTCTTCGTACAGCCATTCAACGACCTGTTGTTCCAGGCGCAGACGGTGCACCGCGCGCATTTCGACGCCAACCGCGTCCAGGTATCGACCCTGTTGTCGATCAAAACGGGCGCCTGCCCGGAAGATTGCAAATATTGTCCGCAGTCCGGTCACTACAACACCGGCCTGGAAAAAGAAAAACTGATGGAAGTGCAGAAGGTCCTCGAAGAGGCCGCTCGCGCCAAGGCCATCGGTTCGACCCGTTTCTGCATGGGCGCGGCGTGGAAGCATCCGTCGGCCAAAGACATGCCTTACGTATTGAAGATGGTCGAAGGCGTGAAAGCACTGGGTCTGGAAACCTGCATGACCCTCGGTCGCCTGGATCAGGACCAGACCGAGGCGCTGGCCAAGGCCGGCCTCGACTACTACAACCACAACCTCGACACCTCGCCTGAGTTCTACGGCAGCATCATCACCACCCGCACCTACAGCGAGCGCCTGCAAACCCTGGCCTATGTGCGTGAGTCAGGGATGAAGATCTGTTCCGGCGGTATTCTGGGCATGGGCGAATCCCTCGACGACCGCGCCAACCTGCTGATCCAGCTGGCCAACCTGCCGGAGCATCCGGAGTCGGTGCCGATCAACATGCTGGTGAAGGTTGCCGGTACACCGTTGGAAAATGCCGACGACGTCGATCCGTTCGACTTTATCCGCATGCTCGCGGTCGCTCGCATCCTGATGCCGCAATCCCACGTGCGCCTGTCCGCCGGCCGCGAAGCCATGAACGAACAGATGCAGGCCCTGGCGTTCTTCGCCGGCGCCAACTCGATTTTCTACGGCGAGAAACTGCTGACCACCGCCAACCCGCAGGCCGACAAGGACATGCAACTGTTCTCGCGTCTGGGTATCTTGCCGGAAGCTCGCGAAGAGCACGCCGATGAAGTTCACCAGGCTGCCATCGAGCAAGCACTGGTGGAGCAGAAGAGCAGCGAGCAGTTCTATAACGCGGCGGTTTGAAGCCTTCCATCGACTCCTCTGATTGGAATGCGAAACCCTTGTAGGAGCTGGCTTGCCAGCGATAGCGGTCTGTCAGCTGATGGGTACCTCATCGCTGGCAAGCCAGCTCCTACAGGTTCGGTGTCTATCTTGATTGTTTGTCCGAGGCCTGCATGTCTTTCGATCTCGCCGCACGCCTTGCTGCCCGTCGTGCCGAAAACCTCTATCGCCAACGCCCACTGCTCGAAAGCCCCCAGGGGCCGCAAGTGGTGGTCGATGGCCAGCCGTTGCTGGCGTTCTGTAACAACGACTACCTGGGCCTGGCCAATCACCCGCAAGTGATCGAAGCCTGGCGAGAAGGCGCGTCGAAATGGGGCGTCGGTGGCGGGGCGTCGCACTTGGTCATCGGCCACAGCGGCCCGCATCACGCGTTGGAAGAAGCCCTGGCGGACCTCACCGGTCGCCCGCGGGCCTTGTTGTTCACCACCGGCTACATGGCCAACCTCGGTGCAGTCACCGCATTGGTCGGGCAGGGCGATACGGTGCTGGAAGACCGGCTCAACCATGCGTCGCTGCTCGATGCGGGCCTGTTGTCCGGGGCGCGGTTCAATCGTTACTTACACAACGACGCCGTGAGCCTGGCCAAGCGCCTCGAGAAAGCCACCGGCAATACGCTGGTGGTCACCGACGGCGTGTTCAGCATGGACGGCGACATCGCCGACTTGCCGGCGCTGGCGCGGGAAGCCAAGGCCAAAGGCGCGTGGCTGATGGTCGATGACGCCCACGGTTTCGGGCCCTTGGGTGCGAACGGCGGCGGCATCGTCGAACATTTCGGTTTGAGCCAGGAAGACGTGCCGGTACTGGTCGGCACTCTCGGTAAAGCGTTCGGCACGGCCGGGGCTTTTGTCGCCGGCAGTGAAGAATTGATCGAGAGCCTGATCCAGTTCGCCCGCCCGTACATCTACACCACCAGCCAACCGCCAGCCCTGGCCTGCGCCACGCTGAAAAGCCTGGAACTGCTGCGCAGCGAGCACTGGCGCCGCGAGCATTTGCAGACGTTGATCCGCCAGTTCCGCCACGGCGCCGAGCAAATCGGCCTGGAACTCATGGACAGTTTCACGCCCATTCAACCGATCATGATCGGTGACGCCGGGCGTGCGGTGCGTCTGTCGCAGATGTTGCGCGAGCGCGGACTGATGGTGACCGCGATCCGTCCGCCAACCGTGCCCGCCGGCAGCGCCCGACTGCGCGTGACCCTGACCGCCGCCCATACCGAGGCGCAGGTACAGCTATTGTTAGAAGGATTGGCCGATTGTTTTCAACAACTGGGACCGGAGCCGAACCATGCGTGATCGTCTGATTCTGCTGCCAGGCTGGGGTCTTGGTGTTTCGCCGCTCGAACCTTTGGCGGCGGCGTTGCAGGGGCTGGATGAACACCTGCGGGTCGAGATCGAACCGTTGCCGGAGCTGGCGTCGAGTGATCTCGAAGAATGGCTCGACGATCTCGATTCGACGCTGCCGCAGGACGCCTGGCTGGGTGGCTGGTCCTTGGGTGGCATGCTCGCTTCGGAATTGGCGGCGCGTCGCGGTGATCGTTGCTGCGGATTGCTGACGCTGGCGAGTAATCCTTCTTTTGTCGCCCATGAACAGTGGCCGAGCGCGATGCCAGGTGAAACCTTCGACGCGTTCCTGGCCGGCTGTGCTGCTGATTCACGCATGACCTTGAAACGTTTTTCGCTGCTTTGCGCCCAAGGCGCCGAAGACCCACGCGGGTTGTCGCGGTTGTTGGTCGGTGGTGCGCCGCATACGGCTGGCCCCGTGTTGATGAGCGGCCTGGAGTTGCTTGCTCAACTGGACACCCGCCAAGCCTTGCAGGCGTTCCGTGGCCCGCAACTGCACTTGTTCGCCGGCCTCGACGCACTGGTTCCGGCCGAAGCCACCGCAGAGTTGCTGGCATTGCTGCCGGATGTCGAAATCGGTCTGATTGAACAGGCCAGCCACGCGTTTCTTCTGGAAGACCCCCACGGTGTGGCGGGGGCGATCCAGGCTTTTTTGCATGAGTCCGGCGATGACTGATTTGTCTCTTCCCAACGCACCCGACGGTCTGCCTGACAAGCGCCAGGTGGCGGCTTCGTTTTCCCGTGCGGCGTCGAGCTATGACAGCGTGGCCGAACTGCAACGTGACGTGGGCAGCCAATTGCTGAGCCGCCTGCCGGCAGATTTTATGCCGCAACGCTGGCTGGACCTGGGCTGTGGCACCGGGCATTTCAGCCGTGCGCTGGGTGAACGTTTTGCCGGTACTCACGGTGTGGCGCTGGACATCGCCGAGGGCATGCTCAACCACGCCCGGCCCTTGGGTGGCGCCACGCACTTCATCGCCGGTGATGCCGAGCGCTTGCCATTGCAGGACTCGACCTGCGATCTGATCTTCTCCAGCCTGGCGGTGCAGTGGTGTGCAGACTTCGGTTCGGTACTCAGCGAAGCCCATCGGGTACTGAAACCGGGCGGAATTTTCGCGTTTGCTAGTCTATGCGTAGGGACGTTGATTGAGCTGCGTGACAGTTGGCGTGAGGTCGACGGTATGGTGCACGTCAATCGCTTCCGTGAGTTCGGTGTTTATCAACAGCTGTGTGCGGACAGCGGTTTGCAGGTGGTCAGCCTGCAAACCCGTCCACATGTGTTGCACTACCCGGATGTTCGCAGCCTGACCCATGAGCTCAAGGCCTTGGGCGCACACAACCTTAATCCCGGTCGGCCGGGCGGCTTGACTGGCCGGGCGCGGATTCTGGGTTTGATCGAGGCTTATGAGCAGTTTCGTCAGGCCGAAGGTTTGCCGGCGACTTATCAAGTGGTGTACGCCGTTCTGGAGAAACCCTTATGAGCGCAGCCTATTTCATCGCTGGCACAGACACGGATGTCGGCAAAACCACCGTCGCGGCGGGGTTGCTGCACGCTGCGCGGTCGGCGGGTTTGAGCACGGCGGCGGGCAAGCCGGTTGCCTCCGGTTGCGCCGTCACGCCCAAGGGTTTGCGCAACGCGGATGCGTTGGCGCTGTTGGCGGAATGTTCGTTGCCGTTGACGTATGCACAGGTCAATCCGGTGGCGTTCGAACCGGCGATTGCCCCGCATCTTGCGGCGCGTGAAGCAGGTGTGGCGCTGACAGTGCAGTCGTTGTTGACGCCGATGCGGCAGATCCTTGAGATGCAGGCCGACTTCACGTTGATTGAAGGTGCCGGAGGCTGGCGCGTGCCGTTGGCGGATCAGGATAATCTTTCTGATTTGGCGAAAGCCTTGGGCCTGCCGGTGATTCTGGTGGTCGGCGTGCGCTTGGGCTGCATCAGTCATGCCTTGCTGACGGCTGAGGCCATTGCTCGTGATGGTTTGCAACTGGCGGGATGGGTGGCGAATATCATTGATCCGAAAACTTCACGGCTTGAAGAAAACCTGGCGACCCTCGCCGAACGCCTGCCAGCGCCATGCCTGGGGCGGGTACCGAAACTCAAGTCAGTGACGGCGGAAGCCGTGGCAGAACATCTTCAACTGGATTTGCTCGACTAGTTTTGCCTATGGCAAGGCACTATGCCATTAGTGTTTTTGACGGGCCTTTTTTTCACAGGTCTGCTTCAATGCCCACTGTTGATCCTTTGCAAGGACGAGTTCTCCCATGGAAATCTCAGGAAACACCGCTTTTTATGCCGGTCTGAGCACTATTCAGACAGGGCTGAATCGCGTCGATCAGGCTGCCGGGCAGATCGCCAACACAACCCTTGAGCGTTCGGTCACCAGCCAGTCTTCCGAGGCGCAGGTTGATCGCCTGCGTTCGGTTGATCTCAGTCAGCAATCGGACCTCGCCAGTAATGTCGTCGAAATGTCCCAAGGAAAGTTTCAGGTCGAACTGGGCGCTAAAATCGCCAAGGCGTCCGATGAAGTGCTGGGAACGTTGATCGACACCTTTGCTTGATGCCTCTCTGAGTCCGCCCCCTCAACGCCGCGCCTGTTCGCGGCGTTTTTCTGCGTAAGTCCTTCTTCCTCAACTAATCTTTTTTAATCGACGGATCGCTTTTCAGCGCTGTCGCGTCGTTGCGTGGCTGTGTGTTTTGAGGGTCGATGACGAACGGCAAAAGATCGATGCTTGACAAGAATTCGGCGTAAACGTATGTTTCAAACAACTGTTTGATCGCTACAACAAATCAACGCGGTCGTTCATTCCCGGTTACATCAGCAGAGGTTTATCGCTATGCCTGACTACAAGGCCCCCTTGCGTGATATTCGCTTCGTTCGTGACGAGCTGCTCGGCTACGAAGCGCACTATCAGAGCCTTCCGGCGTGTGCAGACGCAACACCGGACATGGTTGACGCCATTCTCGAAGAAGGCGCCAAGTTTTGTGAGCAGGTACTGGCTCCGCTGAACCGTGTGGGCGACCTTGAAGGCTGCACCTGGAGCGAGTCCGGCGTTAAGACCCCGACTGGCTTCAAAGAAGCGTACAAGCAATTCGTAGAAGGCGGCTGGCCAAGCCTGGCTCACGATGTTGAGCACGGCGGCCAAGGCCTGCCGGAGTCCCTGGGTCTGGCGATCAGCGAAATGGTCGGCGAGTCGAACTGGTCGTGGGGCATGTACCCAGGCCTGTCGCACGGCGCGATGAACACCATCTCCGAGCACGGCACCCCTGAGCAGCAAGAGGCCTACCTGACCAAGCTGGTTTCCGGCGAGTGGACCGGCACCATGTGCCTGACCGAGCCGCACTGCGGCACCGACCTGGGCATGCTGCGCACCAAGGCTGAACCTCAGGCCGACGGTTCCTACAAAGTCTCCGGCACCAAGATCTTCATCTCGGCCGGTGAACACGACATGGCCGATAACATCGTCCACATCGTACTGGCTCGCCTGCCGGATGCACCGGCTGGCACCAAAGGCATTTCGCTGTTCATCGTGCCGAAGTTCATGCCGAACGCCGATGGTTCGGTTGGCGCACGTAACGCTGTGTCTTGCGGTTCCCTGGAACACAAGATGGGCATCCACGGCAACGCCACTTGCGTGATGAACTTTGATGGCGCGACCGGTTTCCTGATCGGTCCGGCGAACAAAGGCCTGAACTGCATGTTCACCTTCATGAACACCGCACGTCTGGGTACCGCGCTGCAAGGTCTGGCCCACGCCGAAATCGGTTTCCAGGGCGGCTTGAAGTACGCTCGCGACCGTCTGCAAATGCGTTCGCTGACTGGCCCGAAAGCGCCGGACAAAGCCGCTGACCCAATCATCGTGCACCCTGACGTACGCCGCATGCTGTTGACCATGAAGGCATTCGCCGAAGGCAACCGTGCGATGGTTTACTTCACTGCCAAGCAAGTCGACATCGTCAAGTACGGCGTGGACGAAGAAGAGAAGAAGAAAGCCGACGCGCTGCTGGCGTTCATGACGCCAATCGCCAAAGCCTTCATGACCGAAGTCGGTTTCGAGTCGGCCAACCACGGCGTGCAGATCTACGGCGGCCACGGCTTCATCGCCGAGTGGGGCATGGAGCAGAACGTTCGCGACAGCCGCATTTCGATGCTGTACGAAGGCACCACCGGTATCCAGGCACTCGACCTGCTGGGCCGTAAAGTGCTGATGACTCAAGGCGAGGCTCTGAAAAGCTTCACCAAGATCGTCCACAAGTTCTGCCAGACCAACGAAGGCAACGAAGCGGTTCAAGAGTTCGTCGCACCGCTGGCTGCACTGAACAAAGAGTGGGGCGAGCTGACCATGAAGGTCGGTATGGCTGCCATGAAAGATCGCGAAGAAGTCGGCGCGGCCTCCGTGGACTACCTGATGTACTCCGGTTACGCCTGCCTGGCCTACTTCTGGGCTGACATGGCACGCCTGGCTGCCGAGAAACTGGCTGCCGGCACCGCGGACGAAGCGTTCTACACGGCCAAGCTGCAGACCGCGCGCTTCTACTTCCAGCGCATCCTGCCGCGTACCCGTTCTCACGTTGTAACCATGCTGTCGGGCGCCAACAACCTGATGGACATGAAAGAAGAGCACTTCGACCTGGGCTACTAAGGCCTGGTGAAGCACTCCAAAAAGCCGCTGTTCCTTAGGGATCAGCGGCTTTTTTGCTTTAAAGATGGTCGGTGAAATTGAAGCGGGCGACACCCTTTTAAAAAATACCTCAGTAATTCACTCAGCAACTCGGGGTTTCTGCCGTTACAGTGGTGGGCACAATGCCATCTCCTGAATAGACGGGTCGGAGCTCTACCCTTGCTGCGTTCTTCCGCTGTACGTTTCAGTCATTTCCTACCGTCATTACTGCTTCTGTTGGCGGGGCTCGCGGCTGCATACGTTAAGGATCTCAACGTTTTCTTCACGTCGCTGTTCAACGTCCTGCCGACTCTGGTTTTACTGCTCGGCGGTGCTTATTGCGCGGTTTACCGACGCCAGCGTGAGCTGTTTCTGATGGTCACGGTGTACATCGCCTACTTCCTGCTCGACACCCAGACCGACTATTACCGCGACAACGGCAAGGTGCGCGATGACGCCGCCGTGGTCTTTCATTTGTGTTGTCTGCTGCTGCCGTTGCTGTTTGGCATTTTCGCCGCGTGGCAGGAGCGCACGCATCTGTTCCAGGACATGGTGGCGCGTTTTGCCGTGTTGCTGGCGGTGGGCAGCGTGGCGTTGGCGCTTGAGCAAAGTTATCCCCATGCGTTGCTGATCTGGCTCTCGGAGATTCGCTGGCCCGCATTGCACGGTGCCTGGATGAGCTTGATCCAGTTGTCTTATCCGGTGTTCATCGCCGCATTTTTATTGCTGGCTTATCAGTACTGGCGCAACCCACGCCCCTTGCATGCCGCGCAATTGGTGGGCCTGCTCGGGTTGTTCTGGATGCTGCCGAAAACCTTCATCCTGCCGTTCACCCTGAACATCATGTGCAGCCAGGTGATGTTGATGATCGCCGCCGCCGTCGCCCACGAAGCCTATCAAATGGCCTTCCGCGACGAGCTGACCGGGTTGCCGGGCCGTCGCGCGCTGAACGAGCGCATGCAGCGGTTGGGTCGCAACTACGTGTTGGCCATGAGCGACGTCGACCACTTCAAGAAATTCAACGACACCCACGGTCACGACGTCGGTGACCAGGTGCTGCGGTTGGTGGCCAGCAAGTTGTCGAAAATCGGCGGCGGCGGTAAGGCATATCGTTACGGCGGTGAGGAATTTGCCCTGGTGTTTGCAGGCAAGACCCTCGAAGAGTGCATGCCGCATCTTGAAGTCATCCGCGAGTCCATCGCCACTTACAACATTCAACTGCGCAATCCGGACAGGCCACAGGACGACCATCAGGGTCGGCAACGTCGTGCCGGTGCCGGCGCTTCGAGCGTGTCGGTAACGGTCAGCATCGGCGTCGCCGAACGCATCGAGCAGCGCACCCCGGAAGAAGTGCTCAAGTCCGCTGACCAGGCGCTCTACAGCGCCAAGGGTGCGGGGCGAAACTGCGTGATGGCGTTCGGTCAGAACCGCCGTGGCGCCGTGCGTATGGAAGCCGCTACGGTTGAGTGATGATGGCGCATTCAGCGTCTGGACTGTGATTGTGAGGCGGGGTCGACGGCAGTAGGTTGGAGCAATCTGCTGACGGAGAATGACCATGCCCGACTACAAAGCTCCCTTGCGCGATATGCGCTTTTTGATCGATCACGTCTTCGATTTCCACGGCAACTACGCCGCGCTGGGGGCGACCGACGCCAGTCCGGACATGGTCAATGCGATCCTCGAAGAAGGGGCGAAATTCTGCGAGAACGTCCTCTCGCCGCTCAACCGCAGTGGTGATGAAGAAGGCTGCCATTTCGACAACGGCGTGGTCACGACGCCCGCAGGGTTCAAGCAGGCTTTTGCACAATATGTTGAGGGCGGCTGGCATGGGCTGGCGGCGGATCCGGTCTACGGCGGCCAGGGTTTGCCAAGCTCGCTGGGGCTGGTCATCAGCGAAATGGTCGGTTCCAGCAACACCTCTTGGGGCATGTACCCGGGCCTGACCCACGGCGCCATGTCGGCCATTCACGCCCATGGCACCGAAGCGCAAAAAGATACTTACCTGAGCAAGCTCACCGCGGGCCAATGGACCGGCACCATGTGCCTGACCGAAGCCCATTGCGGTACCGACCTGGGCATCATCAAGACCCGCGCCGTACCTTCTGCCGATGGCAGTTATGCGATCACCGGCAGCAAGATTTTCATCTCTGCCGGCGAGCACGACATGAGCGACAACATCATTCATCTGGTGCTGGCAAAGTTGCCGGATGCGCCAGCCGGGACCAAGGGCATTTCGCTGTTTATCGTGCCCAAGTTCTTGCCCGATGCAGCGGGTGAAGCGGGCGAGCGCAATGGTGTGTCTTGCGGTTCGATCGAACACAAAATGGGCATCAAGGCCTCGGCTACCTGCGTGCTGAATTTCGACGGTGCCAAGGGCTTCCTGATCGGCGAGGCGAACAAGGGCCTGAACTGCATGTTCACCATGATGAACCACGCACGCCTGGGCACTGGCATGCAGGGGTTGTGTCTGGGCGAAGCGAGTTTCCAGGGAGCGATCAAGTACGCCAACGACCGCTTGCAGATGCGTTCGCTGACCGGCCCGAAAGCCCCGGAAAAAGTCGCTGACCCGATCATCGTGCATCCCGATGTGCGACGGATGTTGCTGACCATGAAGGCCTTCAACGAGGGCAATCGGGCGCTGACGTATTTCACTGCACAATTGCTCGACGTGGCGCACTTGAGCCCGGATGCAGCCGCGCGCCAGGACGCAGAAGACCTGTTGGCCTTCCTCACGCCGATCTGCAAAGCCTTCATGACCGACACGGGCCTGGAAGTCACCAACCACGGCATGCAGGTGTTTGGCGGCCACGGGTTCATTCGCGAATGGGGCATGGAACAGTTGGTTCGCGACTGCCGGATCGCGCCGATCTACGAAGGCACCAACGGCATTCAGGCGCTGGATCTGCTCGGTCGTAAAGTCCTTGGCAGCCAAGGCAAATTGTTGCGGGGCTTTACCAAAATCGTCCATAAATTCTGTGAGGCAAATGCCGAGCATCCGCAACTGGCCCGTTATGTGGCACAGCTCAAAGGGTTGAACCAGCAGTGGGGCGAGTTGACCGCTCAGGTCGGTATGGCCGCGATGAAAAACCCCGACGAAGTCGGTGCCGCGTCGGTGGATTACCTGATGTACAGCGGTTACATCATCCTCGGCTATCTATGGTTACGGATGGCGCTGGTCGCTCAGGCGCAGCTCGATAACGGCACAGGTGATGCCGATTTCTGCCGGGGCAAACTCGCCACCAGCGAGTTCTACTTCAAGCGCTTGTTGCCGCGAACCGCCGCTCATCGGGCAGCCATCGAGGCGGGCAGCGATTGCCTGATGCAACTGCCGGCGGAGTTGTTCGCGCTTTAATTGGTTTTCAATCCTTAGACGATCGCAGCCTTCGGCAACTCCTACCTTAATTGGCGTAGGAGCTCGGGGAGGCTGCGATCTTTTGCGTGACTAAAAATAACAAAAACGTCACAGGCTGACCCTATGTGTCGCAAAAGTTGTTGGGGTACACTCCGACCCAACGAAAATCATCTTCCTACGAATCACCTGTATAGATCTTGCGAGGTTTGCCATGGCTGACTACAAAGCGCCCCTGCGCGATATGCGCTTCGTCCTCAATGAAGTTTTCGAGGTCGCCAAACTCTGGGCCGAACTGCCTGCGCTGGCCGAGACCATCGATGCAGAAACCGTCGAGGCGATCCTGGAAGAAGCGGGCAAGGTCACCAGCAAAAGCATTGCGCCATTGAGCCGTGCGGCTGACGAAGAAGGTTGCCATTGGGCGGACGGTGCCGTCACCACGCCGGCAGGTTTCCCACAGGCTTATCAGACTTACGCTGAAGGCGGCTGGGTTGGTGTGGGGGGTGATCCGGCTTACGGCGGCATGGGCATGCCCAAAGCCGTTTCGGCCCAGGTCGAAGAAATGGTCAACTCCGCGAGCCTGTCGTTCGGTCTGTACCCGATGCTGACGGCCGGCGCTTGCCTGTCGATCAATGCTCACGCCAGCGAAGAGCTGAAGGCGGCGTACCTGCCGAACATGTACGCCGGCGTCTGGGCTGGCTCGATGTGCCTGACCGAGCCGCATGCCGGTACCGACCTGGGGATCATCCGCACCAAGGCTGAGCCTCAGGCCGACGGTTCCTACAAGGTCAGCGGCACCAAGATATTCATCACCGGTGGCGAACACGACCTGACCGAAAACATCATTCACCTAGTGCTGGCCAAACTGCCGGACGCACCGGCGGGTCCGAAAGGCATTTCGCTGTTCCTGGTGCCGAAGTTCATGGTCAATGCCGATGGCAGCCTGGGCGCACGCAACCCGGCCAACTGCGGTTCGATTGAACACAAGATGGGCATCCAGGCCTCCGCGACCTGCGTGATGAACTTCGATGAAGCCGTGGGTTACCTGGTCGGCGAGCCAAACAAAGGCCTGGCGGCGATGTTCACCATGATGAACTACGAGCGTCTGGGCGTCGGTATCCAGGGCCTTGCCACTGGCGAGCGCTCGTACCAGAACGCTGTTGAATACGCCCGTGATCGCCTGCAAAGCCGTTCGCCAACCGGCGCGCAGAACAAGGACAAAGTGGCTGACCCGATCATCGTCCACCCGGACGTGCGTCGCATGCTGCTGACCATGAAAGCCTCGAACGAAGGCGGTCGTGCGTTTTCCACTTACGTGGCCATGCAACTGGACACCGCCAAGTTCAGCGAAGACGCGACCACCCGCAAACGCGCCGAAGATCTGGTGGCTTTGCTGACCCCGGTGGCCAAAGCGTTCCTGACCGACCTCGGCCTGGAAACCACCGTGCACGGCCAACAGGTTTTCGGCGGTCATGGTTACATTCGTGAGTGGGGCCAGGAGCAACTGGTTCGTGATGTGCGCATCACCCAAATCTACGAAGGCACCAACGGTATTCAGGCGCTGGACCTGGTCGGGCGCAAAATCGTGGGTAGCGGCGGCGCGTTCTATAACCTGTTCGCTGACGAGATTCGCCATTTCACGGCCACTGCCAGCGCCGATCTGGTTGAGTTCACCAAGCCATTGAACGACGCGGTGACCACCCTCGACGAATTGACCGCCTGGTTGCTGGACCGTGCAAAAGCCAACCCGAACGAAATCGGCGCGGCGTCGGTCGAGTATCTGCAAGCGTTTGGCTACGTTGCTTACGCTTACATGTGGGCGCTGATGGCCAAAGCCGCGTTCGGCAAGGAAGCGCAGGATGATTTCTACGCAAGCAAACTGGGCACCGCGCGGTTTTACTTCGCCCGTCTGCTGCCGCGGATTCACTCGCTGAGCGCTTCGGTCAAGTCGGGGAGCGAGTCACTGTTCCTGCTGGACGCCAAACAGTTCTGACAACGCAACGCCATGTAAGCATTCGCTTACATGGCGTGCTGCTGTTCTCCCATAGAAGCAAATTGGATCCACAGCTAATCTACTTCTCATGGACGTAGCGCAGGAAGCGCAAAAGCAACAACACGGACACGTAGGATTCCGCCAGGACGGTGGAGCGAAATGGATGTCAGGGAAACAGTCTGCAAAGCCCCGCTTCGGCGGGGTTTTCTTTTGCCTGCAGAAAAGTGCTCAGTCCAATCCGTCCATGACTTGCGGGCTGTTCAAGCGCTCGTGCGGGCCGTTTATCACTTCTTCCAGCAACGTGCGCAACAAGCTCAACGAAGCCTGTTGGCGTTGCACATCCCGACACACCAATCCGACTTTCAATGGCACGCGTGGCTCGCTCAGGGGTTTCCAGAGCAGTTCTTGATTGCCATGGGTCTTTTGCGAACGTCCTGGCAGCACCGTCGCCAATCGCGTGTGCGGCAGGCTGTCGAGTATCCCGGCCATGTTGTTCAATTCGGCTTGTACCTGTGGGCGTCGTCCCAGGCTCGCCAATTGCGCCTGCCAGATCTGGCGTATCTGGAACTCTTCCCCGAGCAGCAACATGGGCAATTCGGCGGCCTGGCTCATGGAGACCTTCTTGAATTCGCGCAGCGGATGGTCGGCGGGGATGACAAGGGTCAGTTCATCTTCGTACAGCATCACGCCATGCAGGCCCGGCTGACGCGGCGGCAGGTAGCTGATGCCGATGTCCAGCGAGCCATTGAGCAGGCGGCGTTCGATCTCCAGCCCGGTCAGCTCATAGATCTGAACTACGAGGTGTGGCTGCGCCTTGCGCACTCGTTCAAGCATCTGCGGCACAAGACTGGTGTGGACCGTCTGCAATACGCCAATCGCCAAGGTGCGCAGCGCTTGTCCCTTGAAGTTACCCAGCGCTTCACGCGCCCGTTGCAGGCCATCGAGCAAAGGCTGCGCGTGGTTGTACAGCGTGTGGGCGGCGAGGGTTGGCAACAGGCGTTTGCTGCTGCGCTCGAACAGGCTCACGTCGAGGTTCTGTTCGAGGTGACGGATCTGTTGGGACAGCGCCGGTTGTGAGATTGAAAGCCGCTCGGCGGCCCGGCCCACATGACCCTCTTCGTAGACCGCGACGAAATAACGCAGTTGTTTGAAATCCATAAGTAACACTTATCAAAAATGCTCGGAAATCGAAATGGCTCAACGCCTTGTCTGAGCCTAGTCTAACCGTATTCACAGGGCTTACAGGGCCAGAAAGCGAAATGGATACGGTGTGTTTCGATGGTATTTGCATAGGTAAGGCAAAAAACCTCCAGCGAGGTTTTCTCAGATGAATCTGTTCAAACTGCGTCGGCACATCCCCAGCCTTGATGATCTGGCGATGCACGCGCCCCTGCCATCCAAACGCGAACGGCCGCCGCAGGTTTTTGTCCGGGGCCAGGGTTCATGGTTATGGGACAGCGATGACCGCGCTTACCTGGATTTTTCCCAAGGGTGCGGCGCCAACACGCTCGGACATAGCCCATCGGTACTGGTCAATGCTATCGCCGCTCAAGCGCAATCGTTGATCAATCCCGGTTTCGATCTGCATAACCGCGGCATGCGCAATCTCACCGAACGACTGTGTGTCAGCACCGGCAGTGATCACGCCTGCTTGTTCAATTCAGGCAGCGAAGCCGGCGAGGCGGCGATCGAACTGGCGCGTAAATGGGGTCAAACACATCGCGGTGGTGCTTCGAGAATTATCGTGGCCAGCAATGATTGTCGTGGATTTGGTCTGGCGACGACTGCGGCGTCGGTCAGCCATGTCCCGTTCAATGACCTTCCTGCATTGCACGCGGCGGTGGATGAGCGAACCGTGGCAATTATGCTCGAACCGGTCCAGAGCGATGCTGGCGTCATTCCCGCCGCCGCGTATTACCTCAAAGGCGTCGAGCGGCTCTGTCGAGAGCTCGGCATTCTGTTGATCCTCGACGAAGTGCAATCCGGTGTCGGTCGCTGCGGCACTTTACTTGCCGAACAGTCCTACGGCGTCAAGGCGGATATCGTCGTGCTCGGCGAAGGATTGGGCGGTGGCGTGCCATTGGCTGCGTTGCTGGCGCGGGAAAAGGTGTGCTGTTTCGAAACGGGCGAGATGACCGCCACTCATCATCATGGCAATGCATTGATGGCGTCAGTGGGCCTAACGGTGCTTGACGCCGTGCAAGACAAAGGCTTGCTCAAACACGTCGCAGAGACCGGTCAACACTTGCGCGAAGGATTAGGGCGTTTGTCCCACCGCTACGGCCATGGCGAACTGCGCGGTCAGGGGCTGCTCTGGGGGCTGACACTGTCTGACGACTCGGCTGATGCCGTAGTCAAGGCCGCACTGTATGAAGGCCTGCTACTCAATGCCCCGCAACCCGACTGCTTGCGCTTTACCCCCGCGCTGAATGTGAGCAACGCCAACATCGACGAAATGCTCCTGCGCCTGGCTCGCGCCTTCTCCCGCGTACGCACCGCGCAATTGCAGTGCCGCAAAGGGATTGCCGTCTGATCAGACCTGCCCTACACAAATTCCAGAACCGTCTCGCGGTATAACGCACGCCCCACGCCTGATTCTTTTGGCGTGGGGCGTTTTTTTGTGGCCGGGTTTTGCCAAAAGCATTTCGGCGCTTGTGCGAAGGGCAGATCACTGGTTTTTTAGAGGGAATCGGCAAGGAGTGCCGGTGCCAACGTAACTGTTTGGTTGCTGCGTTGGCTTTGATATCTATACCACTGAGTGGTATGTTTTGTGGAAGGGATGCCAATGTCACCCAGGTTGTTCAAGACAAAGCGTTTTGCAACGCAAGCCGCGAAAGCGTGGATTGGTGATGATGAGCTTCGGGAAGCGTTCACCGAAATGCTCAATGGTCAGGCTGACAATTTAGGCGGCGGAGTCTGGAAGAAGCGTTTGAATGCCAACCGCCATCGCTCGATTGTCCTGGCTAAGGGAAGTGGATACTGGATTTATCAGTTCCTGTATGCGAAGAGAGATCAGAGCAATATTAGTCAGGCCGAACTGATCGGATTTCGAAAAATGGCAAAAACCTACGAGGGTCTGACAGAAGTGCAAGTGGAGTACTTGCTCAATACCAAGGAGTTTGTGGAGATACCTAATGAGTAAGAAATTTAAGAGTGAAGTATTTGAATCAATCCACGAGTCCGCCAGTGCCTTGTACGCCATCGGCGCAATCAGCAAGGCAACCATGCGTGAGTTCGATGAGTCTTGCCTTGCAACGGTACCGGATGCGATCCCGGCGCAGGAGATCAAGGCATTGCGCGAGCGCAACAATGTCAGTCAGCCGGTGTTTGCACGCTACTTGAACACCAGCGCTTCGACCGTCAAGCAATGGGAGGCTGGGGATAAGCGCCCCAGTGGCATGGCGTTGAAGTTGCTGAGCATCGTGCAGAAACACGGTCTGGAGATACTGGCCTGAGCAATCGTGCTGAACCCTGACAAGCGGCACAGGTCGATTAGCTGTAGGGTGTGAACGAACCCACCCCCAATCAGGAGCTGCCCCATGGACTTCATTCGCATCATCATCGCCATTCTGTTACCGCCGCTGGGCGTGTTTCTGCAAGTAGGATTTGGCGGGGCGTTCTGGCTGAATATTCTGCTGACGCTGTGCGGCTACATTCCGGGGATCGTGCATGCGGTGTACATCATCGCCAAGCGTTGAGTCGAGTGTCGGCAGGTAGATTGCCTTCGCGAGCAGGTCGTATTGCCGCACCGTCACTCCCACACTCGATCGAGTTCTCCCAAAGGAACGCGATTAATTGTGGGAGCGAGCTTGCTCGCGATTGAGGCGCCACCGTGTCGGCAGTGAGCGTGGGCTTCAGCCCGCTGAGTCCATCATCCGCCGATAAAACAGCCACTCCTGTTCCAGCGCATGGGCCTGATTGCCGGCCTTGCGAAAGCCATGGCGTTCGTCGGCGTAGTAGTGCGCTTCGACCAGAACGCCGTTGTCCTGCAGGGCCTCGACCATGTCGCGGGTCTGCTGTGGCACAACCACGGCATCCAGTTCCCCTTGAAAGAAAATCACCGGTACGCGGATGTTGCCTGCGTGCAGTAACGGCGTTCGTGCGGCGTAGCGCTCGGCGTCCTGCTCTGGATCGCCGATCAGCCAATCCAGGTAGTCACCCTCGAACTTGTGGGTCGCACGGCCCAGCGCGACCGGGTCGCTGACCCCATAAAGGCTCGCCCCGGCCCGGAATACGTTGTGGAAAGCCAGAGCACACAGCGTGGTGTACCCGCCCGCGCTGCCTCCTCGAATGAACGCTTTATTGCCGTCAATCAATCCGCGTTCGGCGAGATGGCTGACCACAGCACACGCATCTTCGACATCGACCGCTCCCCAACTCAAATGCAATGCCTGGCGGTAAGCCCGGCCATAGCCGCTGCTGCCGCGATAGTTGAGGTCGGCCACGGCGAAGCCGCGTTGCGCCCAGTACTGAATGCGCGGATCGAGCATCGGGTAGCACGCCGACGTCGGGCCGCCGTGGATGAACACCACCAATGGCGGTTTCGCCTGGCCAGCCATCGCCGGATAGAAGAAACCGTGTGCCTCACCGGAACCGCTTGGATAACGCAGTGTTTGTGGCTGGCTGATCTGCTCGGCGGGCAGCGGCGCAACGCCGCCGGCCAGTACCTTTACTTGCCGGGACTGGCGATCGATTGCGATCACGGCGGTTGAACTGAGCGGCGAAGCGGCAATGCAGTAGATGAATTGTTCATCCAGCGCGAGATGGCGGAAGCGGCTGTAGTCCCCGGTGAAGTCTTCGCACGTGGCACCGCGAAGACCCAGTCGGCCGAAACCCTCTTCGGTCCAACTCGCCAGATAGTTAGCTTCGCCCAGCGGCAACCAAGTACATCCACCGAGTTGCCAAGGCGCGGGGCCATGGTCGGCGGCGGCACTTGGCAGAGGGCTCAGGCCATTTTCAGATGCCACCCACGGTTGCCAGTAACCGCCACGATCGGTCAGGCAAAACAAACGGCCGGAGTGATCAAATCTCGGTTGCTGCAGGGACTCCTGAAGGGTGTCTCCGGCCACGCATCGGGCCGGGCCAAAGCCACCGTCGTTCTGGCGTTCGGAAATCATCAAACGGGTCGCGGTCCAGGGTTGATCGGGGCGACTCCATTCGATCCAGGCCAGACGACGCGCGTCTGGACTGAGGGTCGGGGCGGCGTAGAAGTCAGCGCCTTCGGCCAACAAATGCCGCGTGCCGTCGACCAGATCAATGGCCACCAAACGGTGCTCATTACGGTTTTCCTCAACCGCCAGCACCTGGCCGTCGGCGAACTGCAGATCACCGTAGCGACATACGCCAGACGTAAGCACTTCGGGCGTTTCGCCCTGTATCGACTGACGATACAACTGCTGGTCAGCCTCGTTGACGAAAACGATCCCATCGTCCGTCAGACAAAACGCACCACCGCCATATTCGTAAACCCGGCTACGCACGCTGAACCCTGGCGGCGTCAGACATTTCGCCACGCCGTTACGCCAATGCCAGATCCGGCACGCGGCGTCTGCGGGGCGATACTCGTTCCAGAACAGGCCCTGTGGGCCGACCTGCAGTTCGGCAAAATCGATGCCGGCGGCGACAGCTTTGGCAGCGCTGATAGGCTCAGCTTTTGGCGATGAGGCGTGAGTTTCGTTCATTGCGAAAGGCCAGTTGTTCGATGGTCTGGGTGGCGTGCTCGGCTTCTTCGCGGGCTTTGAGGATCACGCCGTGATGTTCGGATTTGCTGCATACCGGGTCGGCGTTGCTCGCATCGCCGGTGAGCATGAAGGCCTGACAACGGCAGCCGCCGAAGTCTTTTTCTTTCTCGTCGCACGAGCGGCAAGGCTCGGGCATCCAGTCGTAACCACGGAAGCGGTTGAAGCCGAACGAGTCATACCAGATGTGCTGCATGCTGTGGTCGCGCACGTTGGGAAACTGCACCGGCATCTGTCGGGCACCGTGACAGGGCAGTGCGGTTCCGTCCGGTGTGACGGTCAGAAAAATACTGCCCCAGCCATTCATGCAGGCTTTCGGGCGTTCTTCATAGTAGTCCGGTGTAACGAAAATCAACTTGCACGGATGCCCTTCGGCTTCGAGCTTGGCGCGGTACTCGTTGGTGATGCGCTCGGCCCGCACCAGTTGTTCTTTGGTCGGCAATAGCCCGACGCGATTGAGCTGCGCCCAACCGTAAAACTGGCAAGTGGCGAGTTCGACGAAGTCCGCTTCAAGGGCGATGCACAGCTCGATGATGCGGTCGATCTTGTCGATGTTGTGCCGATGGGTGACGAAGTTCAGCACCATCGGGTAGCCGTGGGCTTTTACCGCCCGGGCCATTTCCAGTTTCTGCGCGAAGGCTTTTTTTGAGCCGGCCAGCAGGTTGTTCACCTGCTCGTCGCTGGCCTGGAAACTGATCTGGATGTGATCAAGCCCGGCTTTTTTGAAGTCGCTGATTTTCTGTTCGGTCAGGCCGATGCCGGAGGTGATCAGGTTGGTGTAGAAACCCAGCTTTCGGGCTTCAGCGATCAGCTCGGCGAGGTCTTGGCGCACCAGCGGCTCGCCACCGGAAAAACCCAGTTGCGCCGCGCCCATCTCCCGCGCTTCGCGGAATACCTTGATCCACTGTTCGGTGCTGAGCTCCTTGCCTTGCTCGGCGAAATCCAGCGGATTGGAGCAGTACGGGCATTGCAGCGGGCAGCGATAGGTCAGCTCGGCGAGCAACCAAAGCGGCAGGCCGATTTCCGGTTTGGGCGGTACTTGCACCGATGAATCAGGCAAGTTCGATCCAGTGCTGCGCACGGGCAACCTCCATGAACTGCTCGATGTCCTCACCGAGTTCGAGCACGCCGGGGAACTGCTGGTCGAGTTCGGCGATGATCGCTGCGACGTCGCGTTCGCCATCGATCAAACCGCCAATCAATGCGGCGCTGTCATTGAGTTTAATCATGCCTTCCGGGTACAGCAGCACATGGCCTTTTTGCGCCGGTTCGTACTGGAAGCGGTAGCCGGGACGCCAGGTCGGGGTCTTGCTGCGATCGAAACTCATAAGGTGATTCCTTTGTGCCAGACCCGTTCCCCGGTCACGCTGTGATACGGCGGGCGTTTCAGTTCGTAGGCCATGCTCATGGCGTCGAGCATGCTCCAAAGAATGTCCAGTTTGAACTGGAGAATTTCCAGCATGCGCTCCTGGCCTTCGCGGGTTTTGTAGTGCTCAAGCGTGATCGCCAGACCGTGCTCGACATCGCGCCGCGCCTGGCCCAGGCGGGTGCGGAAATACTCGTAGCCGGCCGGGTCGATCCACGGGTAATGCTGCGGCCAGCTGTCCAGGCGCGACTGATGAATTTGCGGGGCGAACAGTTCCGTCAGCGAGCTGCTGGCGGCTTCCTGCCAACGGGCCCGACGGGCGAAATTGACGTAAGCGTCGACGGCGAAGCGTACGCCGGGCAGTACCAGTTCCTGGGAGCGCAATTGGTCCGGGTCGAGACCAACGGCTTGACCCAATCGCAACCACGCTTCGATGCCGCCGTCTTCACCGGGGGCTCCGTCATGGTCGAGCAGGCGCTGAATCCACTCGCGCCGGATCTCGCGGTCCGGACAGTTGGCGAGGATCGCCGCGTCCTTCAGGGGGATGTTCACCTGATAGTAAAAGCGGTTGGCGACCCAGCCCTGGATCTGCTCACGGCTCGCCCGGCCTTCGTACATCGCCACGTGATACGGGTGATGGATGTGGTAGTAGGCGCCCTTGGCGCGCAGGGCCGCTTCGAATTCGGCGGGGGACATTGGGGTGTCAGTCATTGCGGTTCTCCGGGTAGGACCGGTGGATTCTTCATCGTCTGAGCTGGCCTCATCGCCGGCAAGCCAGCTCCTACATTCCCCTGTAGGAGCTGGCTTGCCAGCGATGGGACCATTCGCTACAGCACAATACTCATGCCGTCATAAGCCACTTCAACATTGCGCCGATCCAGCTCCGCACGCTCCGGTGAATCCTCATCAAGAATGGGGTTGGTGTTGTTGATGTGGATAAGCACCTTGCGCGACTCGGGCAGTTGCTCAAAGACTTCGAGCATACCGCCGGGGCCGTTCTGCGCCAGGTGGCCCATCTCGCGACCGGTGCGGGTACCGACGCCGCGACGCTGCATTTCATCGTCGTCCCACAACGTTCCATCCACCAGCAGGCAATCGCTGTCGGCCATGATGTCCAGCAGCGCCGCATCCACCTTGCCCAGTCCCGGCGCATAGAACAGTTTGCCTCCGGTGCCGAGGTCTTCGACGATCAGGCCGATGTTGTCGCCAGGATGCGGGTCGAAGCGATGGGGCGAGTAGGGCGGTGCGGCGCTACGCAGAGGCAATGGGGTGAAACGCAGGTTCGGGCAGGCCGGCACGCTGAAGCTCTGGTCGAGCTCAATGCGGTTCCAGTTCAACCCGCCATTCCAGTGAGTCAGCATGGTGAACAGCGGGAAACCGGTGCTCAAGTCTTCGTGGACCATGTCGGTGCACCACACTTGGTGCGGGCAACCCTCGCGCAGCATGAGCAGGCCGGTGGTGTGATCGATTTGGCTGTCCATCAGGATGATTGCGCTGATCCCGGTATCACGCAGGGCGCGGCCCGGTTGCATCGGGGCGAAGTCCTGGAGTTGTGCGCGGATGTCCGGGGACGTGTTGCACAGCACCCAGTTCACGCCGTCATCGGAGATCGCGATGGACGATTGCGTCCGCGCCTTGGCCCGCAGGCTGCCGTCGCGAAAACCTGCGCAGTTCACGCAGTTGCAGTTCCACTGTGGAAAACCGCCGCCGGCAGCGGAACCTAGAATCTGGACAAACATGGGCGCTCCATCATTTCAACGCTGAAAATAAAACGCCTCGGATAACCGAGGCGTTGTGCTGCTCATCTGCCAAGGCAGAGATTAGCGGCTTGCGAAGTACATGGTGACTTCAAAGCCGATACGCAGATCGGTGTAAGCCGGTTTGGTCCAGGCCATAAATCGAGCTCCTTCAAGTAGGGTGGGACAGCGCTATCTATAGGTATAGTCCACCTCAAGTGAGAGATGTTCCAAATAGTTAGGCTGCTATGTTACTCAAAATTTCAAAGGGATTGCCCGTGAATCTTTGAGAAAGCTCCTTACCGCCCCGGTAATGATCATTTTGTCGCTTGCCAAGGAGCGCCTGGTTTCGCGCAGTTGGCAAGGCACAGCCAGCCGCCTTCGGCCTGATTCAATCGCTGTGCTGCTGCGAGCAATTCAGCGCGGTCGATCTGCAGGATTGCTTCGGGCAGTTGTGTCAGGTAATCCGACGAGCGGCCGGCCAGTTTGCCCTGCCAGAGTAGGTCGGCGGCCTGGGCGGTGGGCAACACGGTGCTCGAAAACTGTTCGGCGAGCACCTGGCGCTGAGCGATCAAAACAGGGTCGTCGATGGCAGTGATCCGTTCCGGTAACCCGCCCAGAAAATGCTCGATGTGTTGCAGCAGCTCCGTTGGCGCAACGCTTGGCGATTGCACGCCGAACAGCAGCCCGGTTTGCCCATGAATCTGGCGCAGGGCGCTGAACACCGCATAACCCAGTTGCAACTCCACCCGCAGCCGTTGGTAAAACGGTGTCTGGCAGAGGTGAGCGAGTAAACGCCAGGCAGCTTCGTCGGACATTTCGTCAGTCGCTGTCGGGCAGAACAGCAGCAGTGCGTGTTCGCTGGAGCCGGTGTCGACCGTGCTCCACACCCGCCGCGAACGGATCGAAGTCGGCAACGCCGGTTGATGATCAGACGTGCCGGGTACTCGACTCAAAGCCAGCCCCATGCCCGCTTGAGTCTGAGCGGATAACCCCACGGCCAGACCATCCCAGCGAGCACTCGACCAGAGCTGCTGGACGTCATCCGAGTGCGCAGTGGGTTCTAGACAGTGGTCGGGCAACGCCTTGAGCAGTTGTCGAATCGGCATCTGTGCGGCGCTCGCCGGTTCTTCCTGTGAGAACCCCGCAACAGGCGTTGTCAGCTCTTTCAGCGCATGCTCCAGGACGATGGGCATCGGCTCCTGTAGCCCGGTCATTTTCAGCAGCCATTCATTTCCCGAAGCGCTGAAGGAAAAATCCACACCGGCCTGACGTGCGTCTTCGCGCAACGGTTGCAGGTCATTTTCCAATCGTGATTGAAGGGTGCTGCCGGGTGTCGAGTCCAGACGCCAGCGCAGATAAATCGCACCTTCCGCACCGTTGTCCGGTAGTGCCTGACTGAACTGCATCGGTGAGCGTTCGCGACGACTGCGCGAGCGATCCTGGGCAAAGGTGCGCAGGCCACGGTGGGCACTGGTCTGGCCGCGAATCAGTCCGGCGTTCGATGCCGGTGCTTCGGCGCGCAAAAAAGGATTGGGTGCCGGCAATTGCCAAGGGCCGCTGAAGTTATCCACAGCGCCAATTTGTTCAAGGATTGATTTGAGGGCTGTAACGCCGTGCTCGGTTAACCCGAATTCGCGTTGTTCGCTGTCCAGACGGGCCAATTGCAGCGCACTGCTGACCTGTTGCTGACGCTCAAGCAACGCCGCGTATTCTTCGCGTACCCCGCTCCAGTTTTGCCCGGCGAAGAAGCTCAGCCAATCCATGAGTCGTTCAGGAATTCCGGTTACCGGCGCATTGGCGGGCAAGGTGAATTCGATGTGCAGCACGGCTTGCCCGGCGAACTGGTACAGCGGGGTGGCCTTGAGTTTTAGAGCTAGCCCGCGTTCGTGTAAATCCGCCAGCAAACTGCCCGGTTTCTCGGTGTTGAGCCAATGGCACAGAAACGCCAGCGCTTCGGCAGACGACTCGGGTAGCGCTTCGAGCGTGAACAGTAAATCCAATCGCCGCTCGCCGGCCTGTTGATAACTTCTATCCGACGTTTCCATCAGGGGAGTTGGGGCTTGTTGTGCTACAACTTCGCCCTTGGCAATGACTCTGCCAAACGCGTTGGCCATCTCCCTCAATTCATCGAGACTCTGCGGTCCCGCCAGGCTCAAGGTCATCTGCCCGGTCTGATAGTAGCGCTGGTAAAAATCCTGCAAGGCTTGCTGAAACTCGGGTTGCGCAACAGGCAGGCTGTCGCGATTGCCAGCGTGAAAGCCTCGCAGTGGATGAGCCTGTGAAAGTCCGTTGAAGAGAGCAAACTGCTGCTGAGCTGTCGGATCTTGCGACCACGCGACATATTCCGCGTGCAGCACTTCCCGCTCCCGCATTTGATCGTCCGGATTCATACGCGGATGGGCGAGCATGTCTGACAGACGCTCCAGCCCATCAACGAATGCTTGAGGTGGCAATTCGAAAAAGTAGTCGGTGGTGCGTTCGCTGGTCCGCGCATTCACTTGTCCACCATGACTCTGGACGTAAGCCATCAGCCCTTGTCCCGCAGGAAAACGCTCAGTCCCCAAAAACAGCAGATGCTCGAGAAAGTGCGCCAGACCGGGCCAGGCCAGTGGCACGTCATGGCTGCCCGCAGCAACGCGCAACGCTGCCGCGCAGCGCTTCAAGTTCGGTGCATGACGCAGCGTCACCCGCAAGCCATTGGCCAGGGTTTCAGTGTGGGGGCGAGGGGGATTCAGCGCGGGCATGGGCACTTCCAGAACAGTGAAGTGCCAATGCTAGCGGATTACGGTGGGCTAGCGCTTGTTCAGGTCGCCGTAAAGCTCGGGACGACGATCAATCAGGTAGCGATTGGCGGCACGGGAATCGATCATCAGCTGTCGATTCAGCTCTGCGACGATCAGTGCCTCATCCAATCCGGCCTGGGCAATGCGGCTGCCATCCGGCGCAGCGATGCTGCTCTGGCCGCAGTAGTGGATGTCGCCTTCTGTACCGCAGTAGTTGGCGTAGGCCACATAGCATTGGTTTTCGAAGGCGCGGGCGCGCACGGTGACATCGGCGACGAAATCGAACGGAATCATGTTCGCGGTCGGCACCAGAATCAGCTCTGCACCGGCCAGGGCCAGACGTCGGGCGTTCTCCGGAAATTCCAGGTCGTAGCAGATCAGGAAGCCGAGCTTCCAGCCATTGAGTTCAACGATGGGAAAATCGTCGGAACCGGCGCTGAACATCGAGTGATCCAGATCGCCGAACAGATGGGTCTTGCGGTAGTTGCAGACGCGCTCGCCATTAGCGTCTATCAGCTGCACGGCGTTGTAGATCTGCCCGTCCTCGGTGCGCTCGGGGTAGCCATACAAAATGGCGATCCCGGCAGCCTTTGCAATACGCGCAATCTGCTGCGCCGATTCACCGTTGTGCACCTGCGCCAGCACGCTGACGGCATCGACGCCGATGTTGTAGCCGGTCAGGAACATTTCCGGCAGCACCAACAGATCGGCGCCTTTTGCCTCCAGCACAAGCTGCTGCAAGCGGTGCAGGTTGCCGGCGACATCCAGCGGCAGCGGTGGACATTGGTAAAGGGCTACGCGCATTTCGGATTCCTCTTACTCGGGCAGGGCGATCGGTCCGATCTCGTTGAACACATCTCCTGGACCCGGATTCTCGGCGTGAGTTGCACCGCCGAAATGTTTCATGATGCCCCACACCGCGTTGAGCGACGTCTGTACCGCGCCCTCAACCCAGGCCGGTGTCCACGAAACGTCGTCACCGGCGATGAAGATCCCGCGCTGCTCGGCTGGCATGTCGTCCTGCATGAAGTGCGCGTACATGCGCTGGTTGTAGCGGTAGTGGCCGGGCAGGGCGCCTTTGAACGCGCCGAGGAAATGCGGGTCGGCTTCCCACGAAACGGTGATCGGGTCGCCGATGATGCGCGCGGCGATGTCGACTTTCGGGTAGATCTTCTTCAACGCATCCAGCGCCAGCTTCACGCGTTTTTCCACCGGCTGCGGCAGCATTTTCAGCGCGTCGCTCATCCACGAGTACGACAGGCAAATCACGCCGGGTTTGTCGTCGCCGTTGTCGAACAGATAGGTGCCACGGGTCAGGCGATCGGTGAGGGTCATGCTCATCAGGTCGCGGCCGGTTTCTGGATCTTTATCCTTCCAGAACGGGCGGTCGACCATCACGAAAGTCTTCGACGACTGCATGTAGCGAGTGCGGTCCAAAGCCATCCACATCTTTTGCGAAAACAGGGTTTCGTCGCATTCGATCTGGGTGGTCAGCAACCAGCTCTGGCAGGTGGTCAGCACGGCGGCGTATTCGCGGGTGTCGCCCCAGTTGTCGGTGACGGCGAAACGGCCACCCGGCGCGTGGGAAATCTTCTTCACGCCAGTGCGTGGTGCGCCGTTGTGCAACGAGCTGAGGCTGGTGCCCGCTGGCCAATGCGCGCAACGTTCCGGCACATGACGCCAGATGCCCTGCGGAACCTGTTCCACGCCACCGACCACCAGGTGCTGGTGATCGTCGCAGTTGGTCATCACCACGCGGAAAATTTCCAGCATCGAGTTCGGGAAGTCCGAGTCCCAGCCGCCGGTACCGAAACCGACCTGGCCGAACACTTCGCGGTGATGGAACGAGAGCTTGGCGAACGCTTTGGAGGTGGCGACGAAATCGTAGAAGGTGCGGTCGTCCCACAGCGGCACCAGGGTGTTCCACAGCTCTTTCAGGCGTGGCACATCGCGGTCGCGAATGGCTTGCTGGATATCGGCAAACTGCGAACCGGCTTCTAGCGCATCAGCCCAGGCGTCAGCCACTTCCTGGAACAGCGCAGGAAGATCCGACAGCTTCTGTGCGTAATGGGTCTGGCCTTCGAGGTCGATCACCGTGCTGCCCGACGCGGGCGTCAGCGGGTTAGGGAAAGGCTTGGTTTCCAGACCCAGTTTGTCGACGTAGTGATAGAACGCGGTGGACGATACCGGGAAACGCATCCCGCCCAGTTCGGCAACAATGCCTTCGGCGCCATTGAACGCCTGAGAGCGAAGACGGCCGCCCATTTTCGAGGCTTCGTAGACGACCGGTTTCAGGCCCAGTTTCATCAGCTCATACGCCGCCACCAGACCGGCGATCCCGCCACCGACAATCGCCACTTCGGCACCGTGATTGTGCTCGGGAATGCTGCCCAAACCGGCCGGGTGTTCGATCCAGTCGTCGAAGGCGAAAGGAAAGTCGGGGCCGAAAATGGTGATTGGTTTCTTACCGTCTGCAGGATGGCGATTGTTCTTGTTCATGGCTGACCTTGCTGGCGACCCGACGCGGAATGCGCATCTGAGTATAGGAAAAGATGCCAGCCATTCTAGAGAGCACAGAACACGTTAATAAGACGCAAAGTGTCGTCGTTTTGCCATTTATCAGGTCATTCTGACAATGTTACTGCGCACACTGACCACTGTAGGAGCTGGCTTGCCAGCGAAGAGGCCGTGGAATTTTGTATTGAAGATCCGGACGCCTTCGCCGGCAAGCCAGCTCCTACAGGTCTTTGCTAGCCTGTCAGGCACCTAAAACCACCGGAAAAACTTAAACCGGCTGCCCCCGATCAATCTTGCTACTCAAGATGATCGACGTCGTGGTCTTCTCCACCCCATCCACGCTGCCAATCTGATCCAGCAACTGATCCAGCTGCTCCGGCGAATCGGTGCGCAACCACGCCACATAATCAAATTCGCCACTCACAGCACACAACTGCTGCACCTGCGCCATAGCACTCAACCGCCGCAACACCTCCTTGCCCGAACGCGGTTGCACTGTAATCCCCACATATGCCTGCAACCCGCCATCCACCACCCTCTGTCCAAGACGCACACCATAACCAGTGATTACCTTGGCCTTTTCCAAGCGCGCCAGGCGTGAAGTCACCGTGGTGCGGGCAATGCCCAATTGCCGGGCGAGCATGGCCACGCTCTCGCGGGCGTTGATCTGCAGGGCGGCAATCAACTGGCGGTCGATTTCATCGAGAACGGGTGTGCGAGTGTCAGGCAAAGGGTTATCTCCAGCGGCATGGATCAGTGCGCAAGCATGTTACAGGCAGTTTCTGTACGACGCTCGCGACGGATCCTTGATCTGGCCTCAGTACCGTTCATGACATTTCCAGCTGCGACAAATTGCCATAAGTAACTAGCTAGTACATTATTCCGCCCTTGTCACAAATGGGGAAAATGTCCGACATGAAAAATTCTGGGGCTGCCGCCGGCAGCAAATGGGTGCTGGCGGGGCTGGGTGTGTTGATTGCACTGATCGGGCTCGGTCTGGTCGGTGGCGGTGGTTACCTGATCGCGCTGGGTGGTAGCTGGTATTTCCTGCTGATGGGCCTGGCGATGCTGGCGTCCGGGCTGATGATTGCCCGGCGTAGGCAGCTCGGTGCCTGGCTGTACGGTGTCGCGTTGATTCTCACGGCGATCTGGGCTGTTTGGGACACCGGTTTTGAATACTGGCCGCTGGTCTCGCGGGTGCTGACGTTTGCCGTCATCGGTCTGGTGGTGGCGTTGATCTATCCGACCCTGGTCCGCGCTTCGGGCGCGAGCGGCGGGCGTGGCGCTTACGGCTTGGCGGGCATTCTGGGTGTTGGCGTCGTTGCGACCTTGGCCTACATGTTCGTGCCGACCCACGTGGTTAAAAACGCCACTGTGCCTGCGGTAACGCCGGTTGCTCCGGGCACCGAACAGAAAGACTGGGCCCATTGGGGCAACACCACCGCTGGCAACCGCTTCGCCGCGCTGGACCAGATCAACAAGGGCAACATCGACAAGTTGCAGGTCGCGTGGACCTTCCGCACCGGCGACATTCCGCAGAGCACCGGCGCTGGCGCCGAAGACCAGAACACCCCGCTGCAAATCGGTGACACGGTCTACACCTGCACCGCCTACGGCAAAGTCTTCGCCCTCGATGCCGACACCGGCACCCAACGCTGGAAGTTCGACCCGCAAGGCACCGCGCCCAACTGGCAGCGCTGCCGTGGCCTGGGCTATTCCGAAACCCCGGCGTCTTCAGACAATCAGCCTACAGCCTGTACGAAACGTCTGTTTCTGCCGACCGGCGATGCGCGCCTGATCGCCATCAACGCTGAAACCGGCAAGCCCTGCGAAGAGTTCGGCAATAAAGGCACCGTCGATCTGACTACTGACATGGGCGAAGTGAAGCCCGGTTACTACCAGCAAACCTCGACCCCATTGGTTGCGGGTGACGTAGTGATCGTCGGTGGCCGCGTGGCCGATAACTATTCCACTGGCGAGCCGCCGGGCGTGGTGCGTGCCTACGACGTGCGCACTGGTGAACTGGTCTGGGCGTGGGATCCGGGTAACCCGAACACCACCAAACGCCCTCCGGCCGGTGAGACGTATACCCGTGGTACGCCGAACGTGTGGTCGGCCACGTCCTACGACGCCAATCTCGGTCTGGTGTACCTGCCAACCGGTAACGCCACACCGGATTTCTTCGGCGGTCAGCGCACCGAAATGGACAACAAGTGGAACTCCTCCGTCGTTGCCATCGACGTGAAAACCGGCCAAGTGCGCTGGCATTTCCAGACCACCCACAACGATCTGTGGGATTTCGACCTGCCTGCCCAACCGCTGCTGTACGACGTGCCCGACGACAAGGGCGGCACCCAGCCTGCGCTGGCGCAAGTCACCAAGCAAGGCGAGATCTTCCTGCTCAACCGTGAGACCGGCGTGCCGATCGCTCGGGTTGAAGAGCGTCCGGTGCCGCAGGGCCATGTGCCCGGCGAACACTACTCGCCGACCCAGCCGTTCTCTGTCGACATGCCGTCCATCGGCAACAAAACCCTGACCGAGTCCGACATGTGGGGCGCCACACCGTTCGACCAATTGATGTGCCGCATCCAGTTCAAAGGCATGCGCCACGAAGGCGTCTACACCCCGCCAGGCATGGACCGCGCCCTGCAATTCCCGGGCTCGCTGGGCGGCATGAACTGGGGCAGCGTCTCGGTTGATCCGAACACTAACTACATGTTCGTCAACGACATGCGCCTGGGCCTGGCCAACTACATGATCCCGCGTGACAAGATCGGCGCCGGGGCCAGCGGTATCGAAATGGGCGTGGTCCCGCAGGAAGGCACGCCGTTCGGCGCCATGCGCGAACGCTTCCTCTCGGCAGTTGGCATTCCGTGCCAGAAACCACCGTTCGGCACCATGTCGGCCATCGACCTCAAGACCCACAAACTGATGTGGCAAGTCCCGGTCGGCACCGTGCAAGACACCGGCCCGATGGGCATCCGCATGCACCTGCCAATTCCGATCGGCATGCCGACCCTCGGCGCATCGCTCGCCACCCAGTCGGGCCTGCTGTTCTTCGCCGGCACCCAGGACTTCTACCTGCGCGCCTTCGACACCGGCAACGGCAACGAAATCTGGAAATCGCGCCTGCCAGTGGGCAGCCAGTCCGGGCCGATGACCTACGTTTCACCGAAAACCGGCAAGCAGTACATCCTGCTGACGGTGGGCGGCGCGCGTCAGTCGACGGATCGTGGGGATTATGTGATTGCTTACGCTTTACCGTAGGAGCGAGCCTGCTCGCGATGGACGTTAACGATAACGCGTACTTGCAGAATAAACGCGTCGTTCTTGAGTTCATCGCGAGCAAGCTCGCTCCTACAGTGCGCGGGGCGCTAGAGTTACTCGTAGTCGAATGCTGGAACGAAGGTTCAGATGCGATGGACATGACGAGGAAGCTGCCTCCCGCAGTACGCGAGCGTGCATTGCAAATCGCCCATCACGAAATGGGCCACTACGTCGTGGCCCGCGCCCTGGGCTTTGCCACGGGGGGTGTGACCTTGACGGTGACCAAGGATCTGCGCCACTACGGAGGGGCGACCATTACCCTGGTGCGCCCCATTTCGTCGATGGAAGCCATGAAGGAACATCTGGAAGCCCGAATGATGGTGCTCCTGGCTGGCGCTATGGCGCAAACCCTGCCCTCAAAACCCTCAGCCGCCAAACGCGTCGACAAGCGCAAAGCCACCGCCATCCTCAAAGGCGAGCAGGGCGCGGAGCAGGATTACGCAAAGGTCAGGGAGCTTCAGCATCTGCTGCGAAATATCGTCTACCCGGACACTGATCCTGCGTCGGTTGAGCGGATCGCGGCGGAGCTTAAAGAGATGACAGATCGGCTGTGGCTTCGGACTCAAAAAATCATAGAAGATCAGGCCGAGACGATTGCCGAATTGGCGGCGACATTGGTCGACGGCATGACGCTCGTTGAGCAGTGGGGACGGCCGGCGGATACGTATCAGGGCATGCTGACGGGGCCAATGCTGGAACGGCGGTTGGCCGTGCAGGCCATGCCTTCATGATGTGATTGAACTGAAGAACCGAAGCATCTGGCGCTAATCAGTCCCAAAAAGGGAACGCTCGGTCCCTGTTTGGGAATTTTCAGGCTCTGTTTGTTTTACTGATCTGCCTGCGCTCTCGTTTGCGCCGGTTTGCGCGTCAGCACCTTCACCACATCATCAATCACCGCTTTGCTCATCGTCGTCAGGTAATGCGCGGCCCAGGCATGACGGTCGGAGTTTTGAGCGTAGGCGGCGTCCACGGTGAGGGACTTGGCGAGGAACAGCAGGTCGGAGGCTTGGGCCAGAGCGTCGGCGATGGGGACGTCGCGGCAGACGTGGAATAGTGGTTGGTCCGAGAGATACAGAAAGGGGGTGAAGCCGACGGTTTTGAGTTCTGAAGGATCGGACGAGATGGGTTTGCTCATTATGTAACTCCTTAATCCAAGGAGCCGCCACGTTCGTTTCCAAGCGAATGGGTGGCAGCTGTACGCGGGTTGGAAAACCGGGGATCAAGGAAACCGGCACGCCCGAAAGCGTCCCACGCACAGCTGCCATAACACAGCCTCGCAGTCGTAAAAAACGACTGGAGTAGTGGTAGATACTGCTGCGCTTTTGATCCGACGGGTTTCCAAGCCCGATCGCTGAATGGCCAGCGACGTCCGCAGACTATCCCGTCAAAGAAAAGCGCAACAAGGCGGCAAAGTGCCCAAACAGCAGATTCGGAGTTTGCCTACAAGGTCCTAAGGCGTCATCCGATAAAGCGAAACCTTAAGTAAACAAATCTAAACGGCAGACACGAAAAAGCCGCGCATTGCGCGGCTTTGAGTGTGGTGGGCCCACACGGACTTGAACCGTGGACCAAAGGATTATGAGTCCTCTGCTCTAACCAACTGAGCTATAGGCCCTCAGTAGGTCGCGGATTATAGCGACGGTTTCACGGCTGTGCCATCCGAAAAAGCCTTTACGTTTGTACGAAGAAACGTCGCAGCAAATTCCTCGGGGGGCAGGGGCAGGCTGACGATGTAGCCCTGGATCTGTTCGCAGCCTTCGGCGGCGAGGAATTGTTGCTGTGCCTGGGTCTCGACTCCTTCGGCGATGACGGTGAATTGCATGCTTCGTCCGAGGGCGATTATGGCTCGCACAATGGCCGCGTCGTGTGGGTCGTCGGGCAGGCCGCGGACGAAAGACTGGTCGATCTTGAGAATGTCCAACGGCAGGCGCTTGAGGTAGCTCAGGGAGGAATAGCCTGTTCCGAAGTCGTCGATGGCCAGTTGGACGCCCAATTGTTTGAGTTGATGCAGCACGGCCAAGGCCTCTTCGGCCTGGCTCATGATGAAGTTTTCGGTAATTTCCAGTTGCAGAATACCGGGGTTGAGGCCGTTGTCCTTGAGCAGTTGTTCGATTCGGCCCAGCAGGTTCGGCTGACGCAGTTGAGCCCCGGCGAGGTTGACCGAGAGCGGACCGAGGCCTTCGTACAGCTGGTGCCACTCGCGTATCTGGCGGCAGGCGGTTTCGAGGACCCAGTCGCCGATTTGCAGGATCATGCCGTTTTCTTCGGCCAACGGAATGAAGTGCTCTCGCGGCACGTCACCAAAGGTCGGGTGGTGCCAGCGGATCAAGGCTTCGGCACCGACCAGGCGGTAGTCATCGAGGCTGATTTTTGGTTGGTAGTACAGGTGCAGTTCGTTGCGTTCGATGGCGCGGCGAAGTTCGTGTTCCAGGGCCACACGCTCGCTGGCCTGGGCCGTGAGGTCGCGGGTATAGCTTTCTACGCGGTTGCGGCCCTTGGCCTTGGAGCGATACATCGCCGCGTCCGCATTCTTGATCAGCGTGGCGACGTCGCTGCCATCCTTCGGATAGAGGCTGGTGCCGATGCTGGCGCTGATGAAAAACTCATGCTCGCCGGCCTGGAAGGGCGCCGAGAAGCAGTTGAGCAGTTTGGTGGCGATGTTGTCGGCATCGGTGGGTTGTTGCAGGCCGGGCAGCAGGATGATGAACTCGTCCCCGCCCAGGCGCGCCACGGTATCGATATCACGAAGTTGCTCCTTGAGGCGTATGGCGATGCCTTTGAGCAGCAAGTCGCCGACCGGATGGCCAAGGCTGTCGTTGATATGCTTGAAGCGGTCAAGGTCGAGAAACAACACGGCGCCCTGGCCGCCATTTTCCTGCTGATTATTGAGTGCGGTCAGCAATCGGCTTTCAAACAATGTGCGGTTGGGCAGGCCGGTCAGCGGATCATGGTGTGCCTGGTAGTCGAGTTTGGCCTGGGCGTGCTTGAGGCTGGAAATGTCGGCAAACACCGCGACAAAGTGAGTGATTAATTTGTCCCGGTTACGCACGGAGCTGATGGTTAACCAGCTCGGATAGAGTTCGCCGTTTTTGCGCCGGTTGGAAATCTCGCCTTGCCAGTGTCCCTCGGCGGTCAGTTGGTGCCACATGGCCGCGTAGAACGCGCTGTCGTGCAGGCCTGAGGCAAGCAGGCGCGGCGTATGGCCCAAGGCCTCGCTTTCGCTGTAGCCGGTGATTTCAGTGAACGCCCGGTTGACCGCGCTGATGTGCTGCTGGGTGTCGGTGATTAATACACCTTCCGCGGTGCTCTCGAATACGGTCGCGGCCTGTTGCAGTTTTTCCTGCATCAGGTGCCGCTCGGTGATGTCCCGGGCGATGGTCAACATGCAGTCTTCATCGCCGATCGGCAGCGGCCGGCTGGACACTTCGCAAAGCCGGATCTGCCCGTCGCTGCGGCGGATGTGGCAGCTGAAGTCGCGGACGAAGCCATCACGATGCAACAGGTCGAGCATTTGTTTGCGTTCGTTGAGGTTGACCCAGATCCCCAAATCCAGCGCCGAACGATCCACCGACATGGCGCTGTTGAACCCGGTGATGCGGCTGAAACCCTCGTTGACCTCCAGTAGCAGGCCATCGCTTTGCCGCGACAGCAATAAACCGTCGGGCGAGGCGTGGAAGGCCTTGGCGAATTTTTCTTCGGACGTTTGCAGCTGTTGCTGGGTTTCCTTGAGCTGAGTGATGTCACGCACCACGACCACCAGCGCGGGCGTCATGTCGAGATCGAACGGCTCGGCGGAGATCAGGCCGGTAAACACTTGGCCATTGTTGCGACGGAAAGGCATTTCCAGGTTGCGGATGCTGCCGGCCTGCAGCCGCTGCAACAGGCCCGGCCCCACGCCGGGAATACCCCAGATGTTGAGGTCGGTGGCGGTGAGGCCGATGACGTCTTCGGCCCGGAGGCCAATCTGTTCTTCAAACGCTTCGTTGACTTCAAGAAGACAGCCGTCGGAAAGCCGCGCGATCACCAGAATGTCCGGGCATTGCTGGAACACCGAGGCGAATTTCTGCTCCGACAGGCGCAGCGCTTCTTCGGTGCGTTTGGCGTCGCTGATATCGATCATCAGTCCGCGCAGCACTGGCTCATGGCCGTGTTCGATCAGGCTGACGATGTCGCGCACCCACAAGCAACGGCCGTCAGCGGTGATGACCCGGTAATCGAGGGTGTGGTCACGTCCAGCCAGTACTTCGTTGTCGCAGTAGGTCTGGGCGCGGATCAGGTCGGCGGGGTGAATGATGTTGCGCCAGAAGCCCGGGATCAGCCAATGGGCCAAGGGATAACCCAGCAGTTCTTTGGCATGGGGGGACACGTAGCTGTAGGTGAAATCGTCCATCTTCGCTTCCCACGCGATAGCCGACAGGCTCTCCACCAGGCCGCGGTAATGGTATTCGCTAATGCGCAGTTCTTGCTCCAGATCGACCCGGCGGGCAATTTCCGAACTCAAGCGACGGTTGATCCGAATGACCGCCGCCAGCACGAAGGTCAACAACAGCAACCCCGGTAAGCCGTAAATCAGCAGATCGTTCCAGAACGTTCGATGATCGAGGACGTTGCCCACCCAACGTTCCTGGATGGCGCTGATTTCCGCCGGGCTCATGTCTGCCAGGACTTTGTCGAGAATGCCGACCAGAGTTTTGTTGTCGCGGGGTACGCCCATGGCCATCTGATAGCGGTAAGGGGTCTCACCGCTGACATACAGCCCGTCGAGCTTGAGCTGGCGCAGGCTCCAGACGCTGGAGGCCAGATCCCCCACAACGGCGTCTACTTCATCGGTCGCCAATGCCTGCAACGCCGAGCTGACGTTGGGCATCGCCACTAAGTTGAGATCGGGATTGTGTGTGCGCAAGAGTTCGTGGGGCGCGTAGTTCTCCACGACGGCGATTTTCAGCCCGTACAGATCTTCGATTTTGCGCGGTTGCGGGCCTCCGGCATGGGCCAGGATGACAATCGGAAAGTCCAGGTAAGGACGGGTAAAGGACAGAAAAGCCTGGCGTTCGGGCGTCGACATGATGCCGGGCAGCAGGTCCAGCTTGCCCTGTTTGGCTTGCTGTAGGACGACGGACCAACTTACGGGTTCAACGGGTGTGAGCTTTACGGCCAATCGCTGGCGTATCACCTGGATATAGTCGGCAGCCAAGCCCTGATAGCGACCCTGATCGTCGCGAAACTCAAACGGGGGCCATGAGGCATCGACACCCAGGCGCAAGTCCGGATGAGCCGTCAGCCAGCGACGTTCTTCGTCTGTGAGAGTCAGCGCGCCAGCCGTTGCGGTCCAGGTCATCAGCGACAGCAAAAAAAGCACGGTCGGCAATCTGGGCATAACGGTCTCGTTATGGCTCGGGGGAATGCTTCGAGTGTAGACGGGCTATGGGTCGGGAGGCGGAGGCGCGGGGATTTATCTGCACAAAACAAAACCCCCGGCCTGGGCCGGGGGGTTGTGTTTACTCGTCGAGGAAGGAGCGCAAATGCTCGCTTCTCGTCGGGTGGCGCAGCTTGCGCAGCGCCTTGGCTTCGATCTGACGAATCCGTTCACGGGTCACGTCGAACTGCTTACCAACCTCCTCGAGGGTGTGGTCGGTATTCATGTCGATACCGAAACGCATGCGCAATACCTTGGCTTCACGGGCAGTGAGGCCGGACAGTACTTCGCGAGTCGCTTCTTTAAGGCTCTCAACGGTGGCAACATCGATTGGCGACTGCATGGTCGAGTCTTCGATGAAGTCGCCCAGATGGGAGTCTTCGTCATCACCGATCGGGGTTTCCATGGAGATCGGCTCTTTAGCGATCTTCAATACCTTGCGGATTTTGTCCTCAGGCATTTCCATGCGTTCGCCCAGCTCTTCCGGGGTCGGTTCGCGACCCATTTCCTGCAACATCTGGCGGGAAATACGGTTGAGCTTGTTGATCGTTTCGATCATGTGCACCGGAATACGGATGGTGCGGGCCTGGTCGGCGATCGAGCGAGTGATCGCCTGACGGATCCACCAGGTGGCATAAGTCGAGAATTTGTAGCCGCGACGGTATTCAAACTTGTCTACCGCTTTCATCAAACCGATGTTGCCTTCCTGGATCAAATCGAGGAATTGCAGGCCACGGTTGGTGTACTTCTTGGCAATCGAGATCACCAGACGCAAGTTCGCTTCAACCATCTCTTTCTTCGCGCGGCGGGCCTTGGCCTCACCGATCGACATGCGACGGTTGATGTCCTTGATCTCGGCGATCGTCAAGCCGGTCTCGGTTTCCAGCGCGGTCAGCTTCTGCTGGCAACGGACGATGTCCGGTTGCAAGCGACCAATGGCTTCAGCGTATTTGCTTTTGCCTTTGGCCAGAGCGTCGCTCCAGCTTTCGTCAACTTCGTTGCCCGGGAACTGGCGCAGGAAGTCGGCACGCGGCATGCGTGCATCACGAACGCACAGCTGCATGATTGCGCGCTCTTGCTGACGCAGGCGATCCAGGGCACTGCGAACACGCTCGACCAGGCCTTCGAATTGCTTCGGCACCAGTTTGATCGGCATGAACAGCTCGGCCAAGGCCAATAGCTCGGCAATCGTTGCCTTGTTGTTGCGACCGTGCTTTTTCAGCGCCTTGCGGGCGATTTCCATCTGATCGGCGACAGCACCAAAGCGCTGTGCAGCGATGACCGGATCCGGACCGCTTTCGGCTTCTTCTTCGTCATCGGAAGATTCGGCTTCATCGTCGTCGGTGTCGTCATCCGCTTTCACCGCTTTCGCGTCGACCGGTGGCGGCACTTCCGCTGCCGGCGGCGCAATGCCGTCGTCCGGGTCGATATAACCGCTCAGGACGTCAGACAGGCGACCACCTTCGGTGGTAACGCGGGTGTACTCGGAGAGAATATGATCAACCGTGCCAGGGAAGTGCGCGATAGCGCCCATCACTTCACGGATGCCCTCTTCAATACGTTTGGCGATTTCAATTTCGCCTTCACGTGTGAGGAGCTCTACTGTTCCCATTTCGCGCATGTACATGCGCACCGGGTCGGTAGTGCGACCAATGTCGGTCTCGACCGCTGCCAACGCAGCAGCTGCCTCTTCGGCCGCCGCTTCGTCGGTATCGGCGTCGGCCAGCATAAGGGAATCCTTATCTGGCGCAACCTCGAATACGTTGATCCCCATGTCGTTAATCATGCGGATGATGTCTTCCACCTGTTCCGGATCTGAAATATCCTCCGGCAGGTGGTCGTTGACCTCCGCGTAAGTCAGGTAGCCCTGCTCACGACCAAGTGTGATCAACTCTTTGATACGAGACTGCTGTTGCGCTTTTCCGGACATAACACCCTATCCACTGAAGGTCTTGGCGGGCAAAAAACAAGCCGAGGATTATACCTGAGCTATGACCTCACGCGCCAGTTGAGGTCGGGCTTGATGCGGAAACATTGCGACTTAATAGGTCGCGCAGTTGATTTTTCTCGTCGCTGGTCAGTTCGCTTTGACGTGCTTTCCTGAGAAGTTGTTCCAGGTTTCGCTCGCGTTGGCGCGCTGACAAGCTAGTTATGGTGTCAAAAAACTGTTGTTCAAGGTTATCTCCGTCTATCAGCCATTCCTTTTCCGCCAGGGCTCTGAGCAAGCGACCTTGCTCCGTGCCGTGCCAGCGTGCGATCAACTGAATTGAGTTTAGCTTGGGATTCTTTTGCACGGCTTCGAGCAGCGCCACCAGCAATTGCGTGTTGGTGTGGTCCTCGGCGGCAAAGTGCCCGGCGTCCTCGACTTTTTCCGCCAACTGCGGGTGATGCAGCAGCGTGCGCAAGGCGGCGAGGGTTGGCGGCTCTACAGCGGCAGGCACCCGCGGGGCGCGAGGTTGATCGCGATCACCGCCACGTTTGCCATTTTTGTCCCAGGGTTTCTTGTCCCATTTCTTGCCTCCTGCACCAGGTTTCTTCGGCGTCCATTCCTGCTGCGGCACATACATTTCCTGCGCCTGCGGCTGATGATAGTCGCTGTAATCGGGCATCGCGTCGTAATCGATACCCGGATCGTAGGCCGGTGGGGCTTCCTGCGGGGCGCTTTGGGCCAGCTGGCTCACCGCTTCGCCGCTCAGGCCGGTGATTTCGCTCAGGCGCTGACGCATCAGGATGCGCAGGTTGGCCCCGGGGACTTTGTCGATCAGCGGCGCGGCGAGGGTGGCCATGTGGGCCTTGCCTTCGAGCGAGCGCGGGTCGGCTTCTTCCGTCAGTTGCTGGAAAAAATAATCTGCCAATGGCTGCGCGTGCTGGTTGATCCGGGCGCGGAAGGCATCGGTGCCTTCGGAGCGAACCAGCGTATCCGGGTCTTCGCCTTCGGGCAGGAACAGAAAACGGGCACGACGCCCGTCCTGAAGGCTCGGAAGCGTTGCTTCCAGCGCTCGCCAGGCGGCATTGCGGCCTGCCTGGTCGCCGTCGAAGCAAAACAGCACGTTGGGCACGACGCGAAACAATCGCTTCAAGTGCTCTTCGCTGGTGGCGGTGCCCAGTGTCGCGACGGCATTGCGCAGGCCTTGCTGGGCGAGGGCGATGACGTCCATGTAGCCTTCGACGACGATGATTTCGTCGAGGTTGCGGTTGTTCTTGCGCGCTTCATACAGGCCATAGAGTTCCTGACCTTTATGGAAGACCGGGGTTTCCGGGGAGTTCAGGTATTTCGGTTTGTCATCGCCCAGTACCCGGCCACCAAAGGCAATGATGCGGCCGCGGCTGTCGCGGATCGGGAACATCACGCGATCACGAAAGCGATCGTAGCGTTTGCCGGTTTCGGCGTTCTCGATCAGCAAGCCAGCATCGATCATGGCTTTTTGTTGCAGGGTATCGCTGCTCAAGTGCTTGAACAGGTTGTCCCAGCCGGGTGGTGCAAAGCCGAGGCCGAAGTCCCGGGCGATTTCACCGGTCAGCCCGCGACCTTTTAGGTAGTCCACGGCGGCTTTGCGCGATGGATGGCTTTTGAGGGCCTGACGATAGAAATCGGCGGCGGCACTGAGCAGCGGGTACAGCGGCGAATCGGTCGGTTGCCGTGGCTTGTGCGGCCGCCCGCTTTCTTCGCGGGGGATCTCCATGCCGGCCGCTTTGGCCAGTTCTTCGACAGCCTGGACGAAATCCAGGTTGTCGTGGTCCATGATGAAGCCAAGGGCGTTGCCGCCCGCGCCGCAACCGAAGCAGTAATAGAACTGTTTGTCGGGGCTGACGCTGAAAGAGGGTGTTTTTTCTTTATGGAACGGGCAGCAGGCGGTGTGGTTCTTGCCGGCTTTTTTCAGTTGCAGGCGCGAGCTGACCACGTCGACGATGTCGGTGCGGTTCAGAAGGTCGTCAATGAAGCTCTGGGGAATTAGCCCGGCCATGGCGTTCTCGTCATCTGCGCTGATAGGAGCCCGAAACGAAGGGTGACCGAACGCGGGTCATTGTGTGAGGCGCGGAAGATGTGCGGCTCGACCAGTGTCGTCTGCGTATTCGCTGTCGGGAAGTGTATCTGCCGAAAATCCACTGACGTTAGTGCCAATCAGTATTCGACGGTTTGAAAATGTTGCGCTGAATCCGGCTGCGACCAATCAATGGTCTCGGATAGCTCACAATTTGGCACGCATGCAGGTGCCTTGGGCTGATCGTCGTGAGAGGAATCAGTGGGTGTGCTCGTCAGTAGCCTTGAAAGGCTCGTCAGAAAAGACGTGCACCGCTGGCAAAAGAGCCAGGTCTGACGCGGTGAAGCAGATTTGTCTCGGTCGCGTCTGCGGCTTCGACAGTGAAGCATCAAGCGTTTTACGCAAATGCCATAAGCCCGGCTGAGGGCCGGGCTTGGCAGAAGCTTGCTACGATCGTCTGTGTATTAGTACAGACGAACGGCGCGGCGCTGTTCGCGCTGAACTTTCTTGGCGTGACGCTTAACAGCGGCTGCTGCCTTGCGCTTACGCTCAGAAGTTGGCTTCTCGTAAAATTCGCGGCTACGAACTTCAGCCAGTACACCGGCTTTTTCGCAGGAGCGCTTGAAACGACGCAGAGCTACGTCGAAGGGTTCGTTCTCTTTTACTTTGACGGCTGGCATCCAGAGCTACCTTCATTCATTACCGGGGTCAACATCCTCGCGGCAAAAGAGCACTTGAAGACGTCGGTTTTTAAGGGTTGCGGATGTTAACCCCTCATCGCTCGGAATGCAAAGCCTCTGATCGAAAACCGCTGGTCGGGGCATCACGCGACGACTATTATGCGCGCCTTCGAATTCAGCCTAAACAAGGCGCAAACCCATGCTAGTACTGGGATTAGAAACCTCCTGCGACGAAACTGGTGTCGCATTATATGACAGTGAACGCGGCTTGCTGGCCGACGCGCTGTTCAGTCAGATCGACCTGCACCGTGCCTATGGGGGCGTGGTGCCGGAGCTGGCCTCGCGGGACCACGTCAAGCGCATGCTGCCCTTGATTCGTCAGGTGTTGGCCGAGGCGGACTGCGTGCCGACCGAGATCGACGCGATCGCTTATACCGCGGGTCCTGGCCTGGTTGGTGCCTTGTTGGTGGGGGCTTCCTGCGCCCAGGCGCTGGCCTTTGCCTGGGGTATTCCGGCGCTGGGCGTGCACCACATGGAAGGCCATTTACTGGCGCCGATGCTGGAGCCAAAACCGCCGGAATTTCCGTTCGTCGCTTTGTTGGTGTCGGGCGGTCATACGCAGCTGGTTCAGGTCGACGGAATCGGTCAATACACGCTTCTGGGCGAAACCCTGGATGACGCGGCAGGCGAAGCCTTCGACAAGACCGCGAAGATGATGGGTCTCAATTATCCTGGTGGACCGGAGATCGCTCGTCTGGCGGAGCAGGGCGTTGCAGGACGTTTCGTGTTCCCGCGTCCGATGTGCGACCGCCCGGGCCTGGATTTCAGCTTCAGTGGCTTGAAAACCTTCGCTTTGAATACCTGGCAACAGTGCGTCAGCGCCGGGGACGACGGCGAGCAAGCCCGTTGCGACATCTCACTGGCGTTCCAGCAGGCGGTGGTGGAGACTTTGACCATCAAGTGCAAGCGTGCCCTCAAAGCGGCTGGCATGAAGCGTCTGGTGATCGCTGGGGGCGTCAGTGCCAACAAGGCTCTGCGTACTTCATTGGAAAAAATGCTCGGCGACATGAAGGGCGATGTTTTTTATGCTCGCCCTGAGTTTTGTACCGATAATGGCGCGATGATCGCGTTTGCCGGTTGCCAGCGCTTGCAGGCCGGTCAGCAGGAGAGCCTGGCAATCAGCGTGCAGGCGCGTTGGCCGATGGAGCAATTGTCGGCGCTGTGATGAGCGGCGCTCACGTGCGGCATTTAAAAATGCCGTTCGCGCCCGGCAAACAGGTCACGTAGATTACCGCGATGACGCCAGACGATCAGTGCGGTGAGTGCGCTCATGGGTAGCAGCGCTGCCGGCTCTTGCCAGGCCAGCAGCGGCAGGGTCAGCGGTGTGGCGATCAAGGCGGCCAGGGAGCTGGTGCGGGTCAGATAGAACGTCAGCAGCCAGGCGCAGACCGCCAGCAGTGCTGCTGGCGGATACAGGCCCAGCAACATACCGGCAGCAGTGGCGACACCCTTGCCACCGCGAAAACGGAAGTACACCGGGAACAAATGGCCGATGACGGCGCTGACGCCAATCCATGCCTGCTCTTGCAGTGAAAGCCCGGCAATGCTTGCAATCAGTACGGGCAGCAAGCCTTTGCAAAGGTCGCCGAGCAGGGTCAGGATCGCGAGTTTCCTGCCTGCGACGCGCAACATGTTGGTGGCGCCGGCATTGCCCGAACCACTCATTCGCGGATCGGGGTTACCGGTCAGGCGGCTGAGCAAAATGGCAAAGGACAGAGAGCCGAGCAGGTAGGCGAGGATCGCCAATAACCAAAACATGCTAACTATTCCGGGCGAGGACGCCCTGATTCTAACGGCGCATTGCGCCCTTGTCGTGTAGCGGAGAGAAGTGCTTGGACAGAGTGTTTATCGAGGGCCTGGAAGTCGATACGGTGATTGGTGCCTACGACTGGGAGCGAGGCATCCGACAGTGCTTGCGACTTGATCTGAGCTTCGCCTGGGACAATCGCCCGGCCGCTGCCGGCGATGACCTGGCGTTGGCGCTCGACTACGCAAGCGTTTCCTCGCGCATTCAGGCCTTTGCCGAGCAGGCGCAGTTTCAGTTGGTCGAAACCTTTGCCGAGCGTCTGGTTGCAGTGCTGATGAGCGAATTCAAGATCACCTGGATGCGCCTCAAGCTGACCAAGCCCGGTGCGGTCCCGGCTGCCACGGGTGGTGTGGGTGTGGAGATCGAGCGCGGATGTCGCTGACTCAGGTGTACCTCGGGCTCGGTAGCAATATCGAGCGCGAAACCCATTTGCTTGCCGGGCTGGAGGCGTTGTCGGGGTTTCTGGCGGACATTCATTGTTCGCCGGTTTTCGAAAGCCAGCCAGTCGGGATCAAGAGCGGGCCGTTCTTCAATTTTGTGGTATCGGCTTACACCGATCTGCCACTGATGGAACTGGATCGTCGGCTAAAGTTTATCGAGGCGGATAACGGTCGTTATGCGCCTGATCGCCGGGGTTTGCCGCTGGATATCGACGTGTTGCTGTTCGGTGATCTGGTGGGGAATTTTGACGGTTTGATCTTGCCGCGGGCAGAAATTCTGAAAAATGCGTTCGTTCTGTGGCCGTTGTCTTTGATTGCGCCGGATCGTGTACATCCCGGAGTAGGCAAAAGTTTTTCCAGGCTGTGGGATGAATCGCAGATTGATCAGGTGTTGGCGCCGGTGGCTTTCGAGTGGCGTGGTGAGCAACTGACACCCTCTAATTTACTGTAATGACAAATATCGCAGCCTTCGGCATCTCCTGCATGGATTGATGTGCGTCCTGTAGGAGCTGCCGAAGGCTGCGATCTTTTGATCCGCTTAGGCTTTTTCTTTGTAAGCCTTCAACGCATTGAGCCGCTCGCGCTTGATTGCCTCACCCAGCTCCGGTCCTTTGAAGCCTTTCTCCAGCAGCGGCTGAACCGCGACGCTGCGAGCAGCTGTTGCGGCCCCGCGCAAATAATCCGCCTGTGGATAACTTCTCTCTTCCAGCCCTTTGCGTCCGCGTGCATCCATTTCGCATGCAGCGATGAACTCTTCGAACCGCTGCGGACGACGGTACACGTCGAAGCGTTGCAGTAACTCCAGCAATGTCGACGGCTTGAGCTCTTGGGCGCGATGACCGTGAGTATGATATTCACCCACCAATAGTGCCAATTCCTGGCAATCCCTTGGCGCCTTGAAGCGCTCATTGACCGCTTTGATCAGTTTGAGTCCCTTGAACTCGTGAGCAATGTGCCTGGGCCATTCTTCTTCCGGCGTCAGGCCTTTGCCCAGGTCGTGCAGCAGGCAGGCCCAGCGCACGGTCAGCGGTTGTTGGTGCTTTGCGGCTTGTTCCAGCACGCTCAGGGTGTGTGCGCCGGTATCGATTTCCGGATGGTGAGCTTCCGGTTGCGGTACGCCGAACAGTGCATCGACCTCTGGCATCAAGACGTTCAGTGCGCCGCACGCACGCAGAACTTCGATGAACACCTGAGGCTGTTTTTCCATCAGTGCGCGGGATATTTCTTTCCAGCTCCGCTCTGCCGTCAGCGCCTCCAGTTCGCCTGACTCACTGAGTTGGCGCATGAGGTCCAGCGTTTCGGGGGCAACGGTGAAACCAAGCCCCGCATAACGAGCGGCGAAGCGGGCAACACGCAGAACCCTGAGCGGATCTTCGGCAAACGCGGGGGAAACGTGGCGAAGAATACGTGCTTCAAGATCGCGTTGACCGTGATAAGGGTCGGTCAGGTTCTGCTGATCGTCCTCGGCCATGGCATTGATGGTCAGGTCGCGGCGAATCAGGTCTTCTTCGAGGGTGACTTCAGGGCTGGCGTGGAACGTGAACCCGCCGTAACCGCGTCCGCTTTTGCGTTCGGTCCGGGCGAGGGCGTATTCCTCACCGGTTTTGGGATGAAGAAACACTGGGAAATCCGCTCCCACCGGGCGAAAGCCCTTGGCGAGCATCTCTTCGGTAGTGGCACCGACCACGACCCGGTCAATGTCAGTGACCGGTATGCCCAGCAGGCGATCGCGTACTGCACCGCCGACTTTATAGATCCGCATAAAAAACCTCCGTTAGCTCGACAGGATAACCGTTGCGTCGAGCTTTCGGAGGCTGGTACAGGATCAAAGATGAATGACAGCCAGATCCAGCCGTCCGTAATCGCCTTCGCTGTGCTCGTTCCTGGGGGGGACATGGTGGGTTTTCATCACTTGGTCCCCTTGCAAGGTTTCCAGGTGAATATCGAAACCCCAGAGGCGGTGCAAGTGCTTGAGCACCTCCTCGGTGGACTCTCCCAGCGGTTTGCGGTCGTGTTGTTGATGGCGCAAGGTCAGGGACCGGTCGCCGCGCCGGTCGATGCTGTAAATCTGCACATTGGGTTCGCGATTGCCCAGATTGTACTGCGCCGCGAGGGTTTCGCGGATGATGCGGTAGCCGCCCTCGTCGTGAATGGCGGGCACCAGCAGATCGTCCTTCTGGTCGTCATCGAGAATGCTGAACAGCTTCAGATCGCGGATCACCTTGGGCGACAGGTACTGCAGGATGAAACTCTCGTCCTTGAAGCTGCTCATGGCGAACTTGATGGCTGCCAGCCAGTCGGTACCGGCGATGTCCGGGAACCAGCGGTAATCTTCTTCCGTAGGTTCTTCGCACATGCGACGGATGTCGCGGTACATGGCAAACCCCAAAGCGTAGGGGTTGATGCCGCTGTAGTAAGGGCTGTCGAAACCAGGCTGGAACACCACGCTGGTGTGGGACGTCAGGAACTCCATCATGAAGCCGTCGGTCACCAGGCCTTCGTCGTACAGGTCGTTCATCAGGGTGTAGTGCCAGAACGTGGCCCAGCCCTCGTTCATCACCTGAGTCTGGCGTTGTGGATAAAAATACTGGGCGATCTTGCGCACGATACGCACGATTTCCCGCTGCCACGGCTCCAGCAGTGGCGCGTGTTTTTCGATGAAGTACAGGATGTTTTCCTGAGGTTCGGCGGGGAAGCGAGCGTTGTCCTTGTCGCTGTACTTGTCCGCGCCCTTGGGAATGGTGCGCCACAGGTCGTTGATTTGTTTCTGCAGGTGTTCTTCCCGGTCTTTCTGGCGGCGACGTTCTTCTTCCGCGGAAATCGGATAAGGGCGCTTGTAGCGGTCAACGCCATAGTTCATCAGCGCGTGGCAGGAATCGAGCAAGTCCTCGACCGCATCGATGCCGTGGCGCTCTTCGCATTGCATGATGTACTGCTTGGCGAACACCAGGTAATCAATGATCGAACTGGCGTCGGTCCAGGTGCGGAACAGGTAATTGCCTTTGAAAAAGCTGTTATGCCCGTAGCAGGCATGGGCCACGACCAACGCCTGCATGCAGATGGTGTTTTCTTCCATCAGGTAGGCGATGCAGGGGTCGGAGTTGATCACAATCTCGTAGGCCAGCCCCATCTGGCCGCGGGAGTAGGATTTTTCGGTGCTGAGGAAGTGTTTGCCGTAGGACCAATGGTGATAGCCCAGCGGCATGCCGACGGAGGCGTAGGCGTCCATCATCTGTTCGGCGGTGATGACTTCGATCTGGTTGGGGTAGGTGTCGAGCGCGTAGCCGGCCGCAATACGGCTGATTTCGCGGTCGTAGGCCTGGATCAGCTCGAACGTCCATTCGGAGCCGGTGGAAATGGGTTGGCGCTTCTGCTCTTTGGCGGTCATGTCACTAACCTGCGCTGGAAGAGTTCACGGAAGACCGGATAGATATCCCCGGCCGAGACCAGTTGTTGCTGGGCAAACGTGTCGGAAAAGGCTTCGGCGATGCGCTCGTACTCGAACCACAAGGCTTGATGTTCGCGCGGGGTTATCTCAACGTAAGTGTAGTACTGCACGAACGGCATGATCTGGTTGATCAGGATGTCGCGGCAGATCGGCGAGTCGTCGTTCCAGTTGTCGCCGTCGGAAGCCTGGGCGGCATAGATGTTCCACTCGTTGCTCGGATAGCGCTCGGCCATGATCTCTTGCATCAGTTTCAGGGCGCTGGACACGATGGTGCCACCGGTTTCCCGGGAGTAGAAAAACTCTTCCTCGTCCACTTCGCGAGCGCTGGTGTGGTGACGGATGAACACGACGTCGATCTTGTCGTAATTACGCTTGAGGAACAGGTACAGCAAGATGAAGAAACGCTTGGCGATGTCCTTGGTCGCCTGGGTCATCGAGCCGGATACGTCCATCAGGCAGAACATCACGGCCTTGGAGCTGGGGTTGGGTTGCTTGATGAGCAGGTTGTACTTGAGGTCGAAGGTGTCAAGAAACGGCACGCGATGGATACGTGCACTGAGTTTTTCGATTTCAGCTTCGATTTTCTGAATATCGCCGAAGTTGTCCGGTTCTTCCTGCTTGAGTCGCAGGAGTTCCTCTTTGGCTTCACGCAGTTTGGCGCGGCTGCTGCCGGACAACGCAATCCGTCGGGCATGGGCTGAGCGCAGGGTACGGATGATGTTGATCCGCGACGGATTGCCTTCGTTGCTGATCCCGGCGCGTACGGTTTTGAAGGTGTCGGTGCCGGTCAGGTTGCGTTTGACCAGGTTTGGCAATTCGAGATCCTCGAACATGAACTCGAGAAACTCCTCCTGAGTGATCTGGAAGACAAACTCGTCCATCCCTTCACCCGAGTTACCGGCCTTACCAGGCCCGCGGCCGCCGCCACCTCCCGGTGGGCGGGCGATATGCTCGCCGCTGGTGAACTCTTTGTTCCCCGGATGCACGACCGTCTGTTTGCCCCCGCGACCGTGGTGAAGCACCGGCTCGTCGATGTCGCGGCCGGGAATGCTGATTTGTTCGCCGTGTTCCATATCGGTAATGGAGCGCCGGCTGACCGCCTCTTCGACAGCCTTTTTGATGTGATCACGGTAACGCCGCAGAAACCGCTGACGGTTCACCGTGCTCTTGTTCTTGCCATTGAGACGTCGGTCGATCACATAGCTCATGACTGCTCCTTAGAAGCTGTCCTGAAAGGGGCGAGCGGTGATGCAGCATCGAACCGGGAGCCGAGGGGTCACGCTCCCCCAAGCGCTTTGGATGCTGCCTGAACTCGCTACCGACTTTCGAACACCTTCCAGAGGCCTGTGTAACAGAAAAAGCGCACACAGGTCTCTGGCTGACGACAACCGGTCTGACCGGCAGCGGGTTATTGTGATTTTCTGACCCGCAGGTACCACTCGGACAGCAGTCGTACCTGTTTGTCGGTGTAGCCCCGCTCGACCATTCGTGTGACGAAGTCGTTGTGTTTCTGCTGGTCCTCTTTGCTGGCCTTGGCATTGAAACTGATGACTGGCAGCAGGTCTTCGGTGTTGGAGAACATTTTCTTCTCGATGACCACCCGCAGTTTCTCGTAGCTGAGCCAGGTCGGGTTCTTGCCGTTGTTGTTGGCGCGGGCACGCAGGACGAAGTTGACGATTTCGTTGCGGAAATCCTTGGGATTGCTGATGCCGGCCGGTTTTTCGATTTTCTCCAGTTCTTCGTTCAGGGCCACACGGTTGAGGATTTCGCCGGTTTCCGGGTCGCGGTATTCCTGGTCCTGGATCCAGAAGTCGGCGTACAGCACGTAACGATCGAAGATGTTCTGACCGTACTCGCTGTAGGACTCGAGGTACGCGGTCTGGATCTCCTTGCCGATGAACTCGATGTAGCGCGGTGCCAGGTATTCCTTGAGGAAGCGTAGATAGCGCTCGCGGGTTTCGGCCTGGAACTGTTCCTGCTCAATCTGTTGTTCCAGCACGTAAAGCAAGTGCACTGGGTTGGCGGCAATTTCGTGCGGGTCGAAGTTGAAGACCTTCGACAGGATCTTGAACGCGAAGCGGGTCGAGAGGCCGTTCATGCCTTCGTCGACACCGGCGTTGTCGCGGTATTCCTGGATCGACTTGGCTTTCGGATCGGTGTCCTTGAGGTTCTCGCCGTCGTACACGCGCATCTTCGAGTAGATGTTGGAGTTTTCCGGCTCCTTGAGGCGCGAGAGTACGGTGAACTGGGCCAGCATCTTCAAAGTGTCGGGAGCGCAGTGGGCCTTGGCCAGTGAGCTGTTGAACAGCAGTTTGTCGTAGATCTTCACTTCGTCACTGACCCGCAGGCAGTACGGCACTTTGACGATGTAGATCCGGTCGATGAACGCTTCGTTGTTCTTGTTGTTACGGAAGGTGTGCCACTCCGATTCGTTGGAGTGCGCGAGCAGGATCCCGGTGAACGGAATCGCGCCGAGGCCTTCGGTACTGTTGTAGTTGCCCTCCTGGGTGGCGGTCAGCAGTGGGTGCAGCACCTTGATCGGTGCCTTGAACATTTCGACGAATTCCATCAGGCCCTGGTTGGCCCGGCACAGTGCGCCCGAGTAGCTGTAGGCGTCGGCGTCGTTCTGTGGGAACTCTTCCAGTTTGCGAATATCGACCTTGCCCACCAGCGCCGAGATGTCCTGGTTATTTTCGTCACCCGGTTCGGTTTTGGCCACGGCGATCTGGTTGAGGATCGACGGGTAAAGCTTCACTACGCGGAACTGACTGATGTCGCCGCCGAATTCAGCCAGGCGCTTGGTCGCCCATGGGGACATGATGGTGTTGAGGTAGCGCCGTGGAATGCCGAAATCTTCCTCGAGGATCGCCCCATCTTCAGTGGAGTTGAACAGACCCAGAGGTGATTCGAACACTGGCGAGCCCTTGATCGCATAGAAGGGCACTTTTTCAATCAGTTGCTTGAGCTTCTCGGCAAGGGAGGATTTACCGCCACCGACAGGGCCGAGCAGGTAAAGAATCTGTTTCTTCTCTTCCAGGCCCTGAGCGGCATGGCGGAAGTACGACACGATCTGGTCGATGCATTCTTCCATCCCATGGAAGTCTTCAAAGGCCGGATAGCGGCGAATGACCTTGTTGGAGAAAATTCGCGACAGTCTCGAGTTGGTCGAGGTGTCGAGCAGTTCCGGTTCACCGATGGCCAACAGCAGACGCTCGGCGGCGGAAACGTAGGCGCTGCGGTCTTTTTTGCACAGTTCCAGATACTCTTGCAGAGAGAGTTCTTCCTGGCGTGTGGACTCGAAGCGTTGTTGGAAGTGGCTAAAGATACTCATGACGTCACCTCGCTCGATACGTGGAGCCGACGCCGGATCATTCAGTCGATGCTGGCAGCAACCGAACAGGCGATCGCTGTTTACCCCCCAGAACTCTCCCGGAGCTGACTGCCCCGAAAGCTACTCCCGATGACCCGCGCGCCGGTGTACCGGCTCTCCCCTGTTTTGGATGGCCTGCGCTTAAGGATAGTTGGGAATTCGGGAGGTAAAGGCGAGATACGTAATTAGTTGTGGCAGACCGTTCGTCTGCCACCGCGCTAGCCCGCGGCTGCCGGGGGCTTGCGTGTTACAAAAAAATTATTCGGAAGTGCCTTGCGACGTTTCCGCAGGATAAGTCGTACGCCACAGCTCAAAACCGCCATCCATGCTGTAGACATCCGAGAAGCCCTGGCTGATCAGATAGGCCGCAGCGCCCTGGCTGGAGTTGCCGTGGTAGCAGACCACCACGGTCGGCGCGTCGAGGTCGGCACCCTGGATGAAGGCGTGCAAGGAGTGGTTGTCCAGATGCTTCGAACCGGCAATGTGCAGGGAGGCAAAAGTCGCGGGGTCACGGACGTCGACCACCACTGCGCCTTGCTCGCGCAGGGCCTGGGCCTGTTCCGGGGGGATACGTTTGAATTCGCTCATGGCGGGCTCCTGTGGCTCGGCTGAATGGGCAGTCTAGCGCGGGGCGCTGGCTGGCGATGTTTCGGGAATGGGGGAGGCGACTGGCGGTGCAGGGTGCCCGTGCTCGTCGCACTTGCAGGACACGCGCTGGCCACTGTCGACGTTCATCAGGGTCAAGGCGCCGCCCCAGACGCAACCGGTATCGAGCGCCAGGATGCACGGCTCATCGATCTTGCCTTCCAGCGCCGCCCAATGACCGAAGATGATCTTCAGGTCCCTGGTCTTGCGTTCTTTGTGCTGGAACCAGGGTTTGTAACCTGGCGGAGCGGTGTCCAGGCCTTCCTTGCTCTTGAGGTCGAGCTTGCCTTCAGCGGTGCAAAAACGCATGCGAGTAAAGTAGTTGGTGATCACTCGCAGGCGTGTCACGCCTTTGAGGTCGTTTTCCCACTTCGCCGGATCGTTGCCGTACATGCCATCGAGATAGGGCGGCAGCAGGTTGTCGTCTCGCAGCGCAGTCTCGACTTCCGCGGCGTACTTCAAGGCTTTGCGCAGCGACCACTGGGGCGGGATGCCGGCATGGACCAAGGCGACTTTGCGCTGTTCGTCGTAGTGCATGAGCTTCTGCTGGCGCAACCATTCAAGCAATTCGGCGCAATCGGGCGCTTCGATGATTTCGCGCAGGGTATCGGACTTCTTCAGGCGCTCAATGTTGCGTCCGGCCGCCAGCAGATGCAGGTCGTGGTTGCCGAGTACGCACACCAGTGATTCACGGATGCCGTAGAGAAAACGCAAGGTTTCCAGCGACTGGGGGCCGCGATTGACCAGGTCGCCCACCAGCCACAGGCGATCCTTTGCAGGATCGAATGCGACTTGCTTGAGCAGGCATTGCAACGCTTCAAGGCAGCCTTGCAGATCGCCGACCGCGTACGTTGCCATCAGTGCAACGACCCCGGCACGGCCAGGCGGAACGGGGCAATGATGGCATCGAATTGCTTACCATCGTCGGCAACCATCTGATACGAACCTTGCATGGTGCCAACCTTGGTGGTCATGACCGTGCCGCTGCTGTAGGTGTGGCTCTTGCCTGCCTCGATCAAAGGTTGCTGACCGACCACGCCGGCACCGCGAACCTCTTCGACGTGCCCGTCACCATCGGTGATCACCCAATGCCGAGACAGCAGCTTGGCGGGCACCAGGCCGTTGTTTTGCACGGTAATGGTGTAGGCGAAGGCAAAACGTTCATGTTCAGGTTGCGATTGTTCTGCCAGATAGCGGGTGACGACGCTGACGTCGACCTGATAACGAGGATCGGACATGCAAGAGGCCTTAAAAACGAAGCGGGACGCGGGGCATAACTGATTGAGTTCAGTCTAGGCCAAGTATCGGGTAGTAAACCAGAGTGGCGTCCTACCCGATAGCGCTCATCGCCTGTCAGTCGGTGGAGGGCTTTTGTTCGCTGAGCTTGTCAGCCAGGCGCACGAACGCGGCCAGGTCGAGTTGCTCGGGGCGCAAGCTACCGTCGACACCGGCCGCTTCGATTTCGTCGTTGCTCAGCAGCAGCTTGAGCGTGTTGCGCAGGGTTTTACGACGCTGGTTGAAGGCTTCGCGAACGACGCGCTCCAGCAGCCGGTGGTCCTTTGCCGGGTGCGGCAACACGGCGTGAGGCACCAGACGCACGATGGCCGAATCGACTTTCGGTGGCGGATTGAACGCACCCGGACCAACGTTGAACAGGTGTTCGACCCGGCAGTGATACTGAACCATGATCGACAAACGACCCCAATCGCCACCGCCAGGCCCCGCGGCCAGGCGCTCGACCACTTCCTTTTGCAGCATGAAGTGCATGTCGCGAATCAGGTGCGAGTTGTGCAGCAGGTGGAAAATCAGCGGCGTGGAGATGTTGTACGGCAGGTTGCCGACCACACGCAGGCTGCCAGGCGCAGCATTCAGGCTGTTGAAGTCAAACTTCAGCGCGTCGCCCTGATGCAGGTTGAAGTTACTCTTGCTGGCGAACTGCTGGTTGAGGATCGGGATCAGGTCCTTGTCCAGTTCAACCACGTCGAGTTGTGCGCCGCTGCTGAGCAAACCTTGGGTGAGCGCACCCTGGCCCGGGCCGATTTCCAGCAGTCGGTCCTCGGTCTTGGCGTGGATGGAGCGCAGGATGCGGTCGATAACGCCGGCATCGTGCAGGAAGTTCTGGCCAAAACGCTTGCGCGCCTTGTGTTGGTAATGCTCGGTCATAAACGGGTCTCGGCCATCTGGTAGGCGGTTTCCAGGGCGACTTGCAGGCTGCCGGTATCGATCTTGCCGCTGCCGGCCAGATCCAGGGCGGTGCCGTGGTCGACCGATGTGCGGATGATCGGCAAGCCGAGGGTCACGTTGACTGCCGCGCCGAAGCCTTTGTATTTCAGCACAGGCAAGCCCTGGTCGTGGTACATCGCCAGCACTGCGTCGCAGTGCTCCAGATACTTGGGGGTAAACAGAGTGTCGGCGGGCAGGGGACCGCGCAGGTCCATGCCTTCGCCGCGCAGGCGCTCTAATGTGGGTTCAATGATATCGATTTCTTCATGGCCCAGGTGTCCGCCTTCACCGGCATGGGGGTTGAGCCCACACACCAGGATGCGTGGCTGGGCGATGCCGAATTTGTTTTGCAGATCGGCGTGCAGGATTCGCGTCACACGCTCCAGCCGCTCCGGGGTGATTGCATCGGCAATCTCGCGAAGGGGCAGGTGAGTCGTCACCAATGCCACTCGCAATCCGCGAGTAGCCAGCATCATCACCACTTGTTCGGTGTGGGTCAGGTCTGCGAGGAATTCCGTGTGCCCGGAAAAGGCGATGCCGGATTCGTTGATCACGCCTTTGTGCACCGGGGCAGTAATCATCCCGGCGAAATGCCCGTCCAGGCAGCCTTGGCCGGCGCGGGTCAGGGTTTCCAGAACGAATGCGGCGTTGGCCTTGTCCAGCTGCCCCGCGACAACCCTGGCGTTGAGGGGCGTATCCCAGACATACAGGCTATTGGCGGGTGCGGGGGCGTCCGGCCAATGGTCGGGCGTGACTGGCAGCACTTCGACAGCCACGCCCAGTTGCGCGGCCCGCTCAAGGAGCAGGTCGCGGCTGGTAATGGCAATCAGGGGGTGTGGCTGGGCTTGCGAGGCGAGCAGCAGGCACAGGTCGGGACCTATGCCGGCTGGTTCGCCGGGTGTCAGCGCGAAACGTTGGGGTTTCACTGCGCTGCCTGGTCGGCGCCAGGGAGTTTGATTTCTACGTACGCTTCGTCACGGATCTGACGCAGCCAGGTTTGCAGTTCTTCGTCGTATTTGCGGTTACGCAGTACGGTCATTGCTTGCTGCTCACGAGCCTGGGTGGTGCTGTCGGTGGCGCGGCGACCAAGAACTTCGAGTACGTGCCAGCCATATTGCGTCTGGAATGGCTTGGACAGCTGACCTTGGGGGGTCTTGGCCATCACTTCTCGGAACTCCGGAACCAGAGCGTTCGGGTCGATCCAGTTCAGGTCGCCGCCGTTGAGGGCAGAACCCGGATCTTCCGAGTAGCTTTTGGCCAGATCGCCAAAGTTTTCGCCGGCTTCGATACGCGTGTAAATCGACTCAGCCAGCGCCTTGGTCTTTGCTTCGTCGCGGATCGGACTCGGTTTGACCAGAATATGACGCACATGCACTTCATCGCGCATCTGGGTCTCGCCGCCACGCTTGCCGAGGAGCTTGAGGATGATGAAGCCACCTGGCGTCCGCGCCGGTTGAGTGATGTCACCCACCGTCATTCTGCTCAGTTCGCGGTCGAACGGAGGCGGCAGTTGAGCGGCTTTGCGCCAGCCCATATCGCCACCTTCCAGTGCGTTTTCGCTGGCGGATCTGGCAACGGCCATTTGACCGAAGTCAGCGCCTTGCTTGAGTTGCTGGTAGACGTCCATTGCCTGGCGCGCGGCATTCTGAATGGCTTCAGAGTTGGCGCTTTCAGGGGTTGGAATCAGGATGTTGGCCAAGTGCAGTTCTTCGGACAGCTGCATCTTGCCAAGGTCGGATGCCAGGAAGTTCTTCACTTCCTGCTCGGACACCTGAATGCGTTCGGCAACCCGGCGCTGGCGCACGCGGCTGATGACCATTTCGCGACGAATCTGCTCACGGGCGTCGTCATAAGACAGACCGTCGTGGGACAGGGCGGCGCGGAATTGCTCGAGCGACATGTTATTGCGCTGGGCGATGCTGCCGACCGCCTGATTCAGTTCTTCATCGGTGATGCGGATGCCGGAGCGTTCGCCGATCTGCAGCTGCAGGTTTTCGACGATCAAGCGCTCAAGTACCTGCTGTTCCAACACACCGGCTGGTGGTGCGGCAGCGCCACGCTTGGCAATGGTTTGCTGAACTTCATGGACGCGGTGGTCCAGTTGGCTCTGCATGACCACGTCGTTGTCGACAATGGCCACCACTTTGTCGATGGACTGCACGGCGGCGCTCGCCGCCGTGCTCAGGAACAGCGCGCCCAGCATCAGCGGGCGCAGACAATCAGAAAGCTTGGTCTTCACGTTCACGATAACCTTGAATGCCTTTGTCAAGGAAGGTCTCTACCTTGGCGCCAGTGAGGCCGCCGAGTCCCTTCAGAACAATTTGGAGGAAGATGCCATGGTCGCCTTTTTCGTTTTCCGGTGCTTCCTGACTGAATTCGTCATAAGAAACCCAGTAACGGTTGATCAGGCGCAATTTCCAGCAGCAGCTGTCGTACTCGAAGCCACCGAAGGCTTCCAGGGTACGGTTACGGTTGTAGTCATACTGCCAACGGCTGATGGCGTTCCATTGCGGCACGATCGGCCAGATCACCGAGAAGTCGTGCTGTTGAATCTTGTAGTAGTCCTTCACGTAACCAGGCTGGCCAGGGGTGCCATAGTCACCACCACCCACAGTCCATTTACCGGTGTTCTGGTCGTAACGGACCTGGTCATTACGATAGCGATAGCCGGCGTTGATGACCTTGTTCGGGTTGTCTTCAGGCTGGTAGTGGAACATTGCGCTGCCCGAACGCGGGCTGCGGGTGTCCGGGTCCCAGTTGTAGTCGGCGGTAGTGCGCCAGTCGCGGTTGTAGCGGTATTCGTATTCCAGTGCGTAGGGTGACACGTCGGAATGCGCGTCTTCGCGGGTCTTGGCATCGATACCCGGCAGCTGGACTTCACGATCCTTGAAGTACAAGGCCTGGCCGACGCTGACGCGTTGACGCTCAAAGCCGTTGTCTTCGATCCAGCGGCTGGTCACACCCAGCGACAGCTTGTTCTCGTCACCAACACGGTCGGTGCCGGAGAAGCGGTTGTCGCGGAACAACGACGAATAGCTGAAGGTGTTTTCACTGGTATCGAATACCGGAATGTCTTCCTGATCCACTTCTGGAACGTAGAGGTAGAACAGACGCGGTTCGAGGGTCTGGCGATAGTCCTTGCCGAACCATTGGGTATTGCGATCGAAGTACAGGCCGCTGTCGACGCTGGCAATCGGCACACCACGGTTCTGGTTGCTGTCGAAGGTGCCGTTGAGCTTGTCCTGTTCTGCGTTTTGCGCAGCGACCTGGGCTTTGCCGATGCTGTCCAGATCCAGTTGGTACTGGGTGTACTGGTACTTCAGCGTCGGTTTGATGAACCCGTACGTCCAGTCCAGCGGCAGGCTAACGGCTGGGGCAAGGTTCAGACGGTCGCCAGTGGCACGTGCCAGGCCTTGAATATTGTTATCAAGCCGTGGCTCCACATTGCCGTCTTCATCGGAATAGGTACCGTTCTGCAGATCCCGGTCAAACCGAACGAGTTCGGTGTTGTAGGAGAAGTTCAGACCGTTCGGATGATAGGGCAGGGCACCGTCAAAGGTGATCTGCGGCAAGCGGTCATACGGCGTGATGTTCGATACGGTCGCCAGCTGATAAGCCTGGGCATTCACGCGAGCGGTGTAGCTGTCGCCACGATAGGTGACGGCGCCTTGCTGGTTCACGAAATCGGCACTTTTCACGCCAATCTGGTCAGACTGCAGATCCTGGAAGTAATACGGATCGCTGATCTTGGTGTAGTCGACTTGCGTGAATACACGCGAGTCCAGGCCACCCTTGTGCTGCCAGTTGTACATGTAACGAGTCTTGTCGTAGTCGCTTTGCTCCTCGCGATCGTTGCTCTCGTCATTGAGGTAGGCGGCACCGAACTGACCTTCGCTGGATTGGGTCAGGTAGCGAGCTTCGCCTTCCATCAACAAACCATGCTTGGACATGTAGCGCGGGTACAACGTGGCGTCGTAGTTCGGCGCCAGGTTGAAGTAGTACGGGGTGACCAGCAGGAAGCCGGTATCGCTGCCGGTGCCGATGGTCGGCGGCAGGAAGCCGGACTGGCGACGGTCGTCGATCGGGAAATAGATGTAAGGCGTGTACAGGACCGGAATGTCCTTGACCCGCAGTGTCACGTTGGTCGCGGTACCAAAACCGGTGGCCGGGTTCAAGGTGACATTATTGCCCTTGAGCTGCCAGGCGTTGCTGTTCGGTTCGCACGTGGTGTACGTACCGTCCTTGAGGCGGATGATCGCGTTTTCGGAACGTTTGGCGTACAGCGCATTACCGCGGATGCGCGATTTGTGCATCACGTATTCGGCGTTGTCGACCTTGGCTTCACCGGTGTCGAGCTGCACGTCGGCGTGATCGCCCACGATCAGCGCGCCGTTGTCGCGAATGCGCACGTTGCCGTTCAGCTCGCCACGGCTCTCGGCCTGGTACAGGTTCGCTTCGTCGGCTTCGACCTGCATGCTGCCCTGACGCATGACCACGTCACCGGCCAGGGTCGCGATCTGCTCGTCCTGCTTATAGCGGGAGGCTTTGGCGCCGATAAAGGTAGGCGCGTCACTTTTATTCGTCTTGTCATTCATGCCAGGACGAATCGGTTCGATATAGGAACCAGCGCAATAAGGACCGGTTTCGGCCAACTGTGCTGCGGTGAGCTGCTCGCGGGGAACCCAGTCGAGGTGACTGTAGTCTTCACTGCGCGACTTCAGGCCACGGCCCTTGGACTCGGTAACCAGTGCAGCCTTGGCGCCGGCATTTTCGCTGGAGCCGCTCTCGGCCGGGGCTTCACCGGTCGCGGAGACTGCGCTGTCGTCATGCACGGGACGCGGAGGCAATGCAGCTGCCGGTGATTTTGGCGCACAGTTCCAGGCACCCGAAGCAGAGACTGAGCAGTCATACTGTTCCGCAGCGACCACGAAGGAAGTGGCGAGGGGTTGCAGGACCAGCAGACTGCCGGTGACCAACAACGGAAATTTTTTACGAAACGCGGGGGATTTCAATGCCATCTTATTAGTCCGGGCTTCCTGCGTGCCATCTGCCCGCGGTGTGGGCCGCACGCCTCTCGATGGTCTGAAAAAGATGCTGGATAATAAAGCATGACCCGCTTGACGGCTAGCGCCGTCGGAGACCCTTGCAATGCCTGACCAAGATGTACGTTTGCAACACCTGAAAGTTTGGCTCGAAGAGCAATTGGCAACTCTGTTTGCTGAACAGGGCTGGGGGGGCGTACCCCCGGCCACGTTGACCGCGGCCAGCAGTGACGCGAGTTTTCGGCGGTATTTCCGCTGGGAAGGCGGTGACAGAAGTTTCATCGTCATGGACGCGCCACCGCCCCAGGAAAACTGCAAACCCTTCGTGGATATCGCTTTTTTACTGGCGAAATCCAGAATAAATGTGCCGAAAATTTATGCCGAAGACCTCGATCGCGGCTTTCTTTTGCTCAACGACCTGGGCAACAAGACGTATCTGGACGTGATCGACAGCGAAAACGCCGACGATTTGTTCAGCGATGCCCTGCAAGCACTGTTGGCTTTTCAGCAGTTGCCAATGGTTGCGCCACTGCCGAGCTATGACGTGGCCCTGTTGCGCCGCGAACTGGAGCTGTTCCCTGAGTGGTACGTAAAGCGCGAACTGGGCGTCGAATTCGATTCGGCGCAGCAAACGCTTTGGCAGCAGGTCAGCGATCTGCTGATCGACAGTGCCCTGGCCCAACCGAAAGTCCTGGTGCATCGCGACTATATGCCGCGCAACCTGATGCTCAGCGAACCTAATCCCGGGGTGCTGGATTTTCAGGATGCGGTCTATGGCCCGGTGACTTATGACGTGACCTGCCTGTTCAAGGATGCCTTCCTCAGTTGGCCCGAAGAACGTGTGCGGGGCTGGTTGGAAAACTACTGGCAGCAGGCGGGCGCGTTGGGCATTCCTGTTCAACCTGATCTGGAGGACTTCCTGCGTGCGAGTGACTTGATGGGGGTCCAACGTCACCTGAAAGTCATCGGTATTTTTGCCCGTATCTGTCATCGCGACGGCAAACCGCGCTATTTGGGTGATGTGCCGCGCTTCTTCGCTTACATAGAAGCGGTAGTTGCCCGCCGTCCTGAACTGTCAGGCCTGGCCGAGTTGTTGGGCGGCCTGCGAGCTGGAGCCAGCGCATGAAGGCAATGATTCTGGCCGCGGGCAAAGGCGAGCGCATGCGCCCGCTGACCCTGACGACGCCTAAACCTCTGGTGCGCGCAGGCGGCGTGCCACTGATCGAGTATCACCTGCGTGCGCTGGCCGCCGCGGGTTTCACCGACATCGTCATCAACCATGCGTGGCTCGGCCAGCAGATTGAAGATTATCTGGGGGATGGCTCGCGGTATGGCGTCAGCATTCAATATTCTGCAGAAGGGGAGCCGCTGGAAACCGGCGGTGGAATCTTCCGCGCCTTGCCGTTGCTGGGTGACGAAGCGTTTCTGGTGGTCAACGGGGACATCTGGACCGATTACGACTTCAGCGTGCTGCACCCATCCATCACCGGGCTGGCGCATCTGGTGCTGGCCGACAATCCGGCTCATCACCCGACAGGGGATTTCAGCCTGATCGGCGACCAGGTACGCGACGGTCAGCCGGACACCGCGACGCTGACGTACAGCGGGATCGCCGTATTGCATCCGCAGTTGTTCGACGGTTGCTCGGCAGGCGCTTTCAAACTCGCACCGCTGTTGCGAAAAGCCATGGCGGACGGGCAAGTGAGCGGCGAGCATCTCAAAGGACACTGGGTCGATGTTGGCACTCACGAGCGTCTGGCTGAAGCTGAAACATTGATAGAAGCGAGCCGCTGACATGCTGTGGCCAGGGACTCTGATTGGAGCCGGAGCGGGCTTTGCCATAGCCAGCATTCCGGGGGCCATGCTCGGCGCATTGTTGGGTCAGGCGCTGGATCGGCGCTTGCACCTGCAGAGTTGGGGGCATTTGCGGGAAAAACTGGGCGGCCGTTCGATGCTGCGCAACGATGAACTGCTGTTCGTGCTGCTTGGGCGTCTGGCCAAATGCGACGGCCAGGTATTGGCAGGACACATCGAGCAGGCCCGAGCGGAGATGCGCTCGCTGGAGATGTCCGAACCCGCCCGACGCCGGGCGATTGCTGCATTCAATCGTGGCAAGTCGGGCAGTGACCGGTTGTGCGGTTACCTGCGCCGCTTGAGCGCACAACCCCATGCCGCCGAAGGTGTGCTGCGGGCTTGTTGGCGGATGGTGTGGGCCGACGGTCGTGCCGGTCGCCATGAGCGCGAACTGATCAACCAATGGGGCAAGTGGCTGGGTTGGACGTCGCATCAGGTACAGGCGTTGGCCCACGACTATGAGCCGCAAAAGCGGCCGTTGGCCAACCAGGCGCCGACCTATCAAGATGCGTTGCGGCTATTGGGCGTGTCGGCAACCAGCGAGCCGGCGCAGATCAAGCGTGCGTACCGGCGCCTGCTCAGTCGCCATCACCCGGACAAGATCGCCGGCAGCGGGGCGACGGCATCGCAGGTTCGTGAAGCGACCGAGCGTACGCGTGAGCTGCACAGCGCCTACACGTTGATTCGTGAGCGGCGGGGTTTTCGATGATCGGTGTTATGCAGTCATGCTGTCATCGCGAGCAGGCTCGCTCCCACAGGATTTGAGTCGTACGCGATTTTAGAATCGACATAAACCCTGTGGGAGCGTGGCTTGCCTGCGATGAAGGTGGCGCAATCTGTCAGTCTGTCGCCGGCTGAGGATTCAACCAGCCCCGTACCCGACGGAACAGTTGTTCCTGCTCAGCCTTTTTGTCAGGCAATGCCTTGAGCGAAACCTGGCTGAATGCCGACGTCTTCACCCGTTTGCTGGCTTGCAGGCGGGCCAGCGCTGCATTGCGATCCAGCGGCTTGTCCATGTAGAAAATATCGGCGGTCGGCAGTTTCAGGTTCGGCGCCAGTGCATCCAGTTCGGGTTTCGCCTGAACAGGTGTTTGCGCGGCGATCATGACAAAGCGCTCGACTTGCGAGGGCTGCTTCTCGCTTATATAGCGCGCCGCCCAGTACGCGCCGGTGCCATGACCCAACAGCACGATGCGGCGAGCGCTTTGCTGTTCCGCGAAGGCCAGCGCCGCGTCGATACGGGCAAAGATGCGCTCGGCATCGGCGTTGCTCTGCTCCTCGCTGGTTTCGGCGATGACCTTGTCGGGTACCTCTGCTTCACCACCGGCAGCCTGTTCGATGGGGGTCGCGGTGGTCGAGTCTTTGCTGCCGACCTCGGGTGCCTTGGGCGCGGGGGGCGCTTCTGCGATTCGTGGCGTAATGGCATCGCTTTGCAGGTCCGGCAAGGTGATACTCAGGCTGCTCCACTCGGCGTCCGGCAACTTGCGTCGCAGCGGTCCGATAGCTTGCGGCCAGTCAGCGGTTTCGCCAGCGCCGGGGATGATAACGACCGCGCCTTTGGGTTCGGCGGTATTGGCAGGTTTCCACAGAGCCAGAAACGTGTCGGTACCGGCCTGCAGTTGTTGCTGTTCCTGAGTCGGAATTTTTCGTACAAGTGCTGTCGCCTCTTCCTGACTACGCTCAGGCAACGGCTGACGTTCGAGCGGTTTTTCTTCGGCAGGTTTTTCCGTTGCGGCAGGCGCCAGATCGGCGGCCTGAACGGAAAAAGCACAAGGCAGGATCAGCGACAGGCACAATGCTGGCAGTGCCAGGCGATAGACAGGGAGCATCGGATTTTCCAGGCCAGAAGTTATTCCGGCAGCCTAATGGGTTGGTCAGTATTTGTCAGTGTGTGAGAGTTCGATGATGCGTTTTCGCTGCCTGTGGGTTATCGGCTGTTTGTGGTTTCCCTTGATGGGTTGGGCGGCCGCCGCGCCCCCGGCGCATGTTGCGCAGCTGTCGCCGCAACAACAGCAATGGCTGGCGCAGCAGAGTGAGTTGCGGGTCGGGTTGGTGTTACAGGTGCCCTATGCGCAATACGATCGCCGCTTGCAGCGCCTGTCAGGGGCCAATGTCGAGTTGATGAAATGGCTGGCCAAGACCCTGAATGTCGAGCTGAGCTGGCGCAATTTTCCTGACCTTGAACAACTGGAAGCCGCCGCGCGTGAAGGCGAGATCGATATCGCTCCCGGGCTGACACAGACTCCTGGCGGCCTGCGTCTCTGGCAGTTTTCCGATCCGTACATGCGCGTGCCGCAACTGGTGGTCAGCGACCAGAAAAGCACCGGTGCGGTGGAGCTGGAAAAACTCGACAGCCAGACCCGTGTCGCCGTGCGCATGCCCAGCGCCACCGCCGACTATCTGCGTAGTAACTATCCTCACTTGAACCTGCAAGGCGTGCCGGTCGAACGTCAGGCACTGCAACTGCTGGCAAGCCAGCAGGCCGGTTATGCGGTGGTGGATGAGGCGCAACTGGGGCGGTTGTCCGTAGAACCGGAGTTCGCCGGGCTGGTGGTGGTCGGTGATATCGGCCTGCCGCAATTGTTGCGCGTGGCCACTCGGCGCGACAAACCGGAGCTCGCCGGCATCGTCGAAAGCGCGTTGCGGGCCATCCCGGCCAAGGATCTTGAGCAACTGCACAATCAATGGCTGCAACCCAAGTATCCACGGCTGACCGAGTCCCCCGGGTTTTGGCAAAACCTGTGCCTGCTGCTGGTCGTGCTGGCGCTGAGTTGCATGGCCATCGTGGCCTGGCAACGCCGCCAGCAGCACAGCCTGGAGCTGCGCCTGTCGGCCGCTCAGGAAGATATTGCCTTGCGTGCCGCCAGCGAAGAGGCGTTGCGGCTCACGCAGTTTTCGATTGATCAAAGCACCGTCGGCATCCTGTGGGTCAATTGGGACAGCCACGTGCGCTATGCCAATCGTGCGGCGGAAAGCATGCTCGGTTATGCACCGGGCGCGATCATCGATCGGCCGTTGATCGACTTCGAACCGGGCCTGCACATGGACCGCTGGTTGAACCTGTGGAAGCGCGCCCGCGCCAGTGACGAAGGGCCGCAAAGTTTCGAAACCACCTGCGTGCGTGCCGATGGCAGCCTCCTGCCAGCCGATGTCTCGTTGAGTTTCCTGCGCTTTCGCGAGGGTGAGTATCTGGTGGTCTACCTCAACGACGTCACCGAACGTCGCCGCGCACTGGCCGCGTTGCAGGAGAGTGAAGCGCGGCTGCAAGGTATCGCGGCGAACGTGCCTGGACTGGTCTTTCGCCTGGAGCGGGCGCCGGTGACCGGTCAGATCGATTTTGCCTACATCAGTGAAGGCAGTGAGAGCCTGGTGGGTTACTCGCCGGCGACCCTCGCTCATCGTGACAAAGGCTTGCGCAGCCTGGTGCATCCGGACGACAAGGCCAGCTATCGCCAGACTCAGGACCATGCGCTGGACACCGACAGCGACTGGTCCTGGCAAGGTCGCATCCTCACGCGTCAGGGCGAGCAGCGCTGGGCGGAAATCAAGGCGATCACCCGTCAGCTTGAAGACGGTGCTTATGTCTGGGACGGAATTGTCTGGGACATCAGCGAGAGCAAGCGTATCGAGCTGGAACTGGCCAGTTCCCGGGAGCAACTGCGCGAGTTGTCCGCGCATCTGGAGAGCGTGCGGGAAGAGGAAAAGGCGCGCATCGCCCGGGAAGTTCACGACGAGCTGGGTCAGATGTTGACGGTGCTCAAACTGGAAACGTCGATGTGCGAATTGGCCTACGCCCAGCTCGACCCCGGTCTGAATGAGCGGTTGACCAGCATGAAGCGCCTGATCGCGCAGTTGTTCCAGTTGGTGCGTGATGTGGCGACGGCGTTGCGTCCGCCGATTCTCGATGCGGGCATCGCTTCGGCCATTGAATGGCAGGCTCGACGATTCGAGGCGCGTACGCAGATTCCGTGTCTGGTGCAGGTGCCGGACAATCTGCCGGTACTCAGTGATGCCAAGGCCATTGGCTTGTTCCGGATCCTTCAGGAAGCGCTGACCAATGTCATGCGTCACGCCCAGGCGCATACTGTTGAGCTGACACTGGCGTTGGAAGGTGACGAGTTGTGTCTGACGGTCAGTGATGATGGCGTAGGATTTGTCGCCGCGCTTGGCAGGCCGACGTCGTTTGGGATTGTCGGAATGCGTGAGCGGGTCTTGATCCTGGGCGGCGAGTTGTCGCTGCAAAGTGAACCGGGTGAGGGCACGACATTAGAGGTGCGCGTGCCTTTGGACGAAGCCTGAAGAGTTTGTGGTGTCTGTGCTGACGCTTTTGCGAACAAGCTCGCGAATGATCTTGAATCTGGAGAAGAACGTGATCCGTGTACTGGTAGCCGAAGACCACACCATCGTCCGTGAAGGCATCAAGCAGTTGATCGGCCTGGCCAAGGATCTGCTGGTGGTGGGGGAGGCGAGCAACGGCGAACAGTTGCTCGAAACCTTGCGTCATGTGCCCTGCGAAGTGGTGCTGCTGGACATCTCCATGCCGGGCGTCAACGGTCTGGAGGCGATTCCGCGGATTCGTGCGCTGAACAATCCTCCGGCAATTCTGGTGCTATCGATGCACGACGAAGCGCAGATGGCTGCGCGAGCCCTGAAAGTCGGGGCGGCCGGTTATGCGACCAAGGACAGCGACCCGTCGTTGTTGCTAATGGCCATTCGCAAGGTGGCGGCAGGCGGGCGTTACATTGACCCGGACCTGGCGGACCGCATGGTCTTCGAAGTGGGGTTGACCGATTCGCGTCCATTGCACTCGCTGCTTTCGGAGCGCGAGTTCTCGGTGTTCGAGCGCCTGGCCCAGGGCGCCAACGTCAACGACATCGCCCAGCAACTGGCGCTCAGCAGCAAGACCATCAGCACCCACAAGGCGCGGTTAATGCAGAAGCTCAACATCACGTCGCTGGCGGAACTGGTGAAGTACGCCATGGAACACAAGCTCCTCTGAGCGCACCGAATCTCCTGTAGGCGCCGGCTTGCTGGCGATGGCGTCATTGAAATCGCTATCGCCAGCAAGCCGGCTCCTACAGGGTTCGTGCTGGCATATCCATTTGCGACACCTCAAAACATTGCTTTTGCCTGTGCTTGCGGCTTGTAGCTGCAAGCTTGCCGCTGCCTCTATCCAATCGCGCCATCCTTGTAGGGCAATCCCTACCCCCAACCTTCCATCCGGCTGAGGCCAATCTCTCTTGCGCCCCGATTTGCGTGGTCCCCAGCGTCCACTAGGCTTAGTCCACAGCAGTCATCAACAACAAAGGTGTGGGTATGAGCCAGGTCGATTCAAGCGCAGGGGCCAATGATGTTCTGGTCAGCTTTCGTGGAGTGCAGAAGAGCTACGACGGCGAGAACCTGATCGTCAAGGACCTCAACCTGGACATTCGCAAAGGCGAATTCCTCACCTTGCTCGGGCCGTCCGGCTCCGGCAAGACCACCAGCCTGATGATGCTCGCCGGTTTCGAGACACCGACCGCGGGCGAAATCCTGCTGGCCGGGCGCTCCATCAACAACGTGCCGCCACACAAGCGTGACATCGGCATGGTGTTCCAGAACTACGCGTTGTTCCCGCACATGACCGTGGCCGAGAACCTGGGCTTCCCGCTGACCGTGCGCGGCATGAACAAGAGTGACGTCAGCGACAAGGTCAAGCGTGTGCTGAGCATGGTGCAGCTCGATGCCTTCGCCCAGCGTTACCCGGCACAACTGTCCGGCGGTCAGCAGCAGCGAGTGGCATTGGCTCGCGCATTGGTGTTCGAACCGCAACTGGTGCTGATGGACGAACCCCTCGGCGCCCTCGACAAGCAACTGCGTGAACACATGCAGATGGAGATCAAACACCTGCACCAGCGACTGGGCGTGACCGTGGTCTACGTGACCCACGACCAGGGCGAAGCCTTGACCATGTCCGACCGCGTGGCGGTGTTCCATCAGGGCGAAATCCAGCAGATCGCGCCGCCGCGCACCCTCTACGAAGAGCCGAAAAACACGTTCGTCGCCAACTTCATCGGCGAGAACAACCGTCTCAATGGCCGCCTGCACAGCCAGACCGGCGACCGTTGCATTGTCGAACTCGGACGCGGCGAGAAGGTGGAGGCCCTGGCGGTCAACGTCGGCCAGACCGGCGAGCCGGTGACCCTGTCGATTCGTCCGGAGCGCGTGAGCCTCAACGGCTCCAGCGACCAATGCGTCAACCGCTTCTCCGGGCGTGTCGAGGAATTCATCTATCTGGGCGACCACGTCCGGGTTCGCCTGGAAGTCTGCGGCAAGACCGACTTCTTTGTGAAACAGCCGATTGCCGAGCTTGATCCCTCGCTCGCCGTCGGCGACGTGGTACCGCTTGGCTGGCAGGTTGAGCACGTTCGCGCGCTCGATCCACTTCTAGAGGCGCATTGATCGCCCCGGCAATACCAACACCAACCCTGCACGTGGAGAGAACAATAAATGTTGAGATCCCTGAAATTCACCGCATTGGCACTGGGCATGATCGGCGCGTCTGGCGCAATGGCCGCGGGCCCGGACCTGACCGTGGTGTCATTTGGCGGGGCGAACAAGGCCGCGCAGGTCAAAGCCTTCTACGCACCGTGGGAAGCGGCAGGCAACGGCAAGATCGTCGCCGGCGAGTACAACGGTGAAATGGCCAAGGTCAAAGCCATGGTCGACACCAAGAGCGTGTCCTGGGACCTGGTAGAGGTTGAGTCGCCAGAACTGTCCCGTGGTTGCGACGAAGACATGTTCGAGCAACTGGACCCGGCGCTGTTCGGCAAAACCGAAGACTACGTCAAAGGCGCCATCCAGCCATGCGGCGTGGGCTTCTTCGTGTGGTCGACCGTGTTGGCCTACAACGCCGACAAGCTGAAAACCGCACCGACCAGTTGGGTGGATTTCTGGGACACCAAGCAGTTCCCGGGCAAGCGTGGCCTGCGTAAAGGCGCCAAGTACACCCTGGAATTCGCACTGATGGCCGACGGCGTTGCGCCGAAAGACGTCTACAAAGTGCTGGCCGGCAAAGAGGGTCAGGACCGCGCGTTCAAGAAACTCGATGAGCTCAAGCCAAGCATTCAGTGGTGGGAAGCCGGCGCACAACCGCCGCAGTACCTCGCTTCCGGTGACGTGGTCATGAGCTCGGCCTACAACGGCCGCATCGCTGCCGTGCAAAAAGAAAGCAACCTGAAAGTGGTGTGGAACGGCGGCATCTACGACTTCGACGCATGGGCCATTCCAAAAGGTCTGGACGCCAAGCGCGCCGAAGCGGCGAAGAAATTCATCGCCTTCTCGGTACAGCCGCAGCAGCAGAAGACCTACTCGGAAAACATCGCTTACGGCCCGGCGAATATCCAGGCCGTACCGTTGCTGGCCAAGGATGTCCTGAAAGACATGCCGACCACCCCGGAAAACATCGCCAACCAGGTGCAGATCGACGTCAGCTTCTGGGCTGACAACGGCGAGCAACTGGAACAGCGCTTCAATTCCTGGGCGGCGAAGTAAGCAGCGATTGAACCTGTAGGAGCTGGCTTGCCAGCGATCCGGGCGACACGGTGTATCAGCCAGACCCCGTTATCGTTCATCGCTGGCAAGCCAGGCTCCTACAGGTGATGAGTGTTATCAAGAACAGAGGTGGCCTTGTCCTCAAGAAGCGCCACCTCTGTAACGATCAAAGATTTCCGGAGTACGCCATGGCTATCGCCGTTCCCGTGAACGCGGGCACTGACCCCACCTTGAAGCAACGGCTCAAGCACGCCGAGCGGGTCAACCGCTGGAAGGCCCAGGCGCTGATCGCGCCGCTGGTGCTGTTTCTGTTGCTGGTGTTCCTGGTGCCGATCGTGGCGCTGCTCTACAAAAGCGTTGGCAACCCCGAAGTGGTCGGCGGCATGCCGCGCACCGTGACCGCCATCGCCAGCTGGGATGGCCGAGGCCTGCCCGCTGAACCGGTTTATAAAGCAGCGGCCGAAGACCTCGCCGAGGCTCGCAAGAATCAGACCCTGGGCGATCTGTCCAAACGCCTGAACATGGAACTGGCCGGCTACCGCAGCCTGCTGACCAAAACCGCCCGCGCCTTGCCGTTCGCCACCGAACCAGCTTCTTATAAAGAAGCGCTGGAAGGTCTCGACGAGCGTTGGGGCGACCCGGCCTACTGGCAAGCAGTTCGCCGCAACACCAGCAGCATCACCCCGTATTACCTGCTCGCGGCTGTCGATCACCGCATCGACGACCTCGGCGAAATCGCCCCGGCCACCCCGGACCAGGCGATCTACCTCGACATTTTCGCCCGCACCTTCTGGATGGGTCTGGTCATTACCGTGATCTGCCTGGTGCTGGCGTATCCACTGGCGTACCTGTTGGCCAATCTGCCGTCGCGGCAGAGCAACCTGCTGATGATTCTGGTGCTGCTGCCATTCTGGACGTCGATCCTGGTGCGGGTCGCGGCGTGGATCGTGTTGCTGCAATCGGGTGGCCTGATCAACAGCGGCCTGATGGCCATGGGCATCATCGATAAACCGATCGAGCTGGTGTTCAACCGCGTCGGTGTCTACATCTCGATGGTGCACATCCTGCTGCCGTTCATGATCCTGCCGATCTACAGCGTGATGAAAGGCATCTCGCCGACCTACATGCGCGCCGCGATTTCTCTCGGCTGCCATCCGTTCGCCAGTTTCTGGCGGGTCTACTTCCCGCAGACCTATGCCGGTGTCGGCGCCGGTTGCCTGTTGGTGTTCATCCTCGCCATCGGCTACTACATCACCCCGGCTCTGCTGGGCAGCCCGAACGATCAAATGGTCAGCTACTTCGTCGCCTTCTACACCAACACCAGCATCAACTGGGGCATGGCGACCGCACTCGGTGGGCTGCTGCTGTTGGCGACGGTCGTGCTTTATCTGATTTACAGCTGGCTGGTGGGCGCGAGCCGCCTGCGCCTGAGCTAAGGGGAAAACGAAATGCTGAGTCCTTACATGTCGCCCATCGAACGGGTGTGGTTCTACAGCTTGCGGATTCTCTGCGGCTTGATTCTGTTGTTCCTGATCCTGCCGGTGCTGGTGATCATTCCGCTGTCGTTCAACTCCGGCAGTTTCCTGGTGTACCCGCTGCAAGGCTTCTCGCTGCAGTGGTACCAAGACTTCTTCGCCTCGGCAGAATGGATGCGCGCCCTGAAGAACAGCATCATTGTCGCCCCGGCGGCCACCGTGCTGGCCATGGTCTTCGGCACACTGGCGGCGATCGGCCTGACCCGGGGCGACTTCCCCGGCAAAGCGCTGGTGATGGCGTTGGTGATTTCGCCGATGGTGGTGCCGGTGGTGATCATCGGTGTGGCCAGTTACCTGTTCTTTGCTCCGCTGGGATTGGGTAACAGCTTCTTCTCGTTGATCGTGGTGCATGCGGTGCTGGGTGTGCCGTTTGTGATCATCACTGTGTCGGCGACGTTGCAGGGGTTTAACCACAATCTGGTGCGTGCCGCTGCGAGCCTCGGTGCTTCGCCGCTGGTCGCGTTCCGTCGCGTGACGTTGCCGTTGATCGCGCCGGGTGTGATTTCCGGTGCACTGTTCGCCTTCGCGACCTCGTTCGACGAAGTGGTGGTGACACTGTTCCTCGCTGGTCCCGAGCAGGCGACCTTGCCACGGCAGATGTTCAGCGGCATCCGCGAAAACCTCAGCCCGACCATCGCCGCCGCCGCGACGCTGCTGATCGCGTTCTCGGTGGTGCTGTTGCTGACCCTGGAATGGCTGCGAGGCCGTAGCGAAAAACTGCGTACCGCGCAGGTCTGATACCGCTTCTTGCAGGAGCCGGCTTGCTGGCGAATGGTGCAACGCGGTGTGCCTGATACACCGCTTTCGCCGGCAAGCCGGCTCCTACAGGGTCGTGTCAGGCGTGGGTCATTCATGACCTGAATGGCAGACAACCCGCAATCCCCAGCTACTATTGTGCCCAGCTCCCCTACCTATAAGAGGCTGCGCACATGGGTCTTTCCTCTTTCAAAATCGCTCACAAACTGATCACCGGCGCAGGGGCTATCGAGCAACTCGCTGCCGAACTCACGCGTCTGGATATCGACAACCCACTGATCGTCACCGACGCCGCGCTGGTCAAATCCGGCACGGTAGAGCTCGCTCTGGCGCAGCTCGGGGGGCGGACGTACGAAATTTTTGATCGCGTGTTGCCGGACCCGGAAATCGCCATCGTCGAAGACTGCATGCAGGTCTATCGCGATGGCGGGCATGACGGTTTGATCGGCCTCGGCGGCGGCAGTGCCATCGACATCGCCAAGAGTGTGGCTGCCTATGCGGGTTATCACGGCGCGCTGGAGGATCTGTTCGGCGTCGACCAGGTGCCGCGCAAAGGCCCACCGCTGATCGCCATTCCGACCACTGCCGGCACCGGCTCGGAAGTGACCAATGTGGCGATTCTTTCCGACAAGGTCGCGCAGCTGAAGAAGGGCATCGTCAGCGATTATTTGCTGCCCGATGTGGCGCTGGTCAGCCCGCAGATGACCCTGACGTGCCCACGCAGCGTCACCGCCGCCAGTGGTGTCGATGCCTTGGTGCATGCCATCGAATCCTATCTGTCGGTCAACGCCTCGCCGATTACCGACGCGCTGGCGATTGGCGCCATCAAACTGATCACCAAGGCATTGCCCAAGGCATACGCCAACCCGTCGAACCTGCAAGCCCGGGAAGACATGGCCACCGCCAGCCTGATGGCGGGCATGGCATTCGGTAATGCCGGGGTCGGCGCGGTGCATGCGCTGGCGTACCCGCTGGGCGGGCGGTTCAACATTGCGCACGGGGTGAGCAATGCCTTGCTCCTGCCCTATGTCATGACCTGGAACAAGATGGCCTGTGTCGAGCGCATGCAGGATATCGCTGAGGCCATGGGGGTGCAGACCGCTCACCTGAGTACCAATGAGGCGGCGGACAAAGCCGTGGTTGCCATGACTGAATTGTGCGCGGCAGTGGAGATTCCACAGGGGTTGCGCAGTTTCGGCGTTCCCGAAGACGCCATCCCGGCCATGGCCGTGGAAGCGGCGGGGATCGAGCGCCTGATGCGCAACAATCCGCGCAAGCTGAATGCCGTCGATATCGAAAAGATCTATCGCGCGGCGTACTAGGGCCTTCGCTGATCAGGGATGATGGCCAGGTCCAATCATCGCGCTCACGGTGCGCGCGCCAAAGTATGAGGTATACAATGCGCGCCATCGTGATTCTGCTCAGAAAAGGTGCGTCATGCAGCCCTTCGTAATTGCTCCGTCGATTCTCTCCGCCGACTTCGCCCGCCTGGGTGAAGAAGTGGATAACGTCCTGGCCGCCGGCGCCGACTTCGTGCACTTCGATGTCATGGATAACCACTACGTGCCCAACCTGACCATCGGCCCGATGGTCTGTGCGGCGCTTCGCAAGTACGGCGTGACTGCGCCGATCGACGCGCACCTGATGGTCAGCCCTGTGGACCGCATCGTTGGCGACTTCATCGAAGCCGGTGCGACCTACATCACCTTCCACCCGGAAGCCAGCCAGCACGTCGATCGCTCCCTGCAACTGATCCGCGAAGGCGGCTGCAAGTCGGGCCTGGTGTTCAACCCGGCGACCCCGCTGGACGTGCTCAAGTACGTGATGGACAAGGTCGACATGATCTTGCTGATGAGCGTCAACCCAGGCTTCGGCGGGCAGAAATTCATCCCCGGCACCCTCGACAAGCTGCGTGAAGCGCGGGCATTGATCGATGCTTCGGGCCGTGACATCCGCCTGGAAATCGACGGCGGCGTGAACGTGAACAACATTCGTGAAATCGCCGCGGCCGGTGCTGACACCTTCGTCGCCGGCTCGGCCATTTTCAATGCGCCGAACTATCAGGAAGTCATCGACAAGATGCGCTCCGAACTGGCACTGGCGCGCCCATGAGTGGTTTTGAGCAGCTTTTTCCGGGGCGTCTGCCACGGCTGGTGATGTTCGATCTGGACGGTACGCTGATCGATTCGGTCCCGGACCTGGCGGCGGCTGTGGATAACATGCTGCTCAAACTCGGTCGCGAGCCTGCGGGCCTTGGGGCCGTGCGCGAATGGGTCGGCAATGGCGCGCCGGTGCTGGTGCGTCGTGCACTGGCCGGCGGCATCGATCATTCGGCGGTTGATGACAGCGAAGCCGAGCGGGCGCTGGAGTATTTCATGCAGGCCTATGGCGAAAGCCATGAGCTGACCGTGGTCTATCCCGGCGTTCGTGACACCCTCCGCTGGCTGAAAAAGCAGGGTGTCGAGATGGCGCTGATCACCAACAAGCCGGAGCGATTCGTCGCGCCGCTGCTGGATCAGATGAAGATCGGCCGGTATTTCCGCTGGATCATCGGTGGTGACACCCTGCCACAGCAAAAACCCGACCCGGCTGCGCTGTTTTTCGTGATGAAAATGGCCAACATTCCGGCGTCGCAGTCCTTGTTCGTCGGCGATTCGCGCAGCGATGTGCTGGCGGCGAAAGCCGCGGGGGTCCAGTGCGTCGCCCTGAGCTACGGCTATAACCACGGACGACCGATTGCCGAAGAGTCACCGGCCCTGGTGATCGATGATCTGCGCATGCTAATTCCCGGTTGCCTGGATCCGGCCGCTGAGATAACGTTGGCCGACGCTGTTAAACCCCCTTCTGGAAACGCCATCGTGGTGGTCACTCGCAAACTCTGGATGAAAGTCATGAAGGCCCTGGCCCGCTGGCGTTGGCGCGCCTGACTTGATCCTGGCCGGTAATCCGGCGCGTTTGCACACCTGACCGTTTGACCCTCATGCCACGAGGCACCTCATGATCCGCGAAGAATTCCTGCGTTTGGCCGCTGCCGGCTATAACCGTATCCCGCTTGCCTGTGAAACCCTGGCTGACTTCGACACGCCGTTGTCGATCTACCTGAAACTGGCCGACGAGCCCAATTCCTACCTGCTGGAATCCGTACAGGGCGGCGAGAAGTGGGGCCGTTACTCGATCATCGGCCTGCCGTGCCGCACCGTGCTGCGGGTTCACGATCATCACGTCAGCGTGACCGTCGATGGCATCGAGACCGAAAGCCACGACGTCGAAGACCCGCTGGCCTTCGTCGAGACCTTCAAGGCCCGCTACAACGTGCCGACCATCGCCGGCCTGCCGCGCTTCAACGGCGGCCTGGTGGGTTACTTCGGCTATGACTGCGTGCGTTATGTGGAGAAGCGTCTGGGCAAGTGCCCGAACCCGGATCCGCTGGGCGTGCCGGACATTCTGCTGATGGTGTCCGACGCCGTGGTGGTGTTCGACAACCTCGCTGGCAAGATGCACGCCATCGTCCTGGCCGATCCGGCGCAGGAAGATGCTTTCGAACAAGGTCGCGCCCGCCTGGAGGCGCTGCTGGAAAAACTCCGTCAGCCGATCACCCCGCGCCGTGGCCTGGATTTCAGCCAGCAACAGTCGGCTGATCCAGTCTTCCGTTCGAGCTTCACCCAGAACGATTACGAAAAAGCCGTCGACACCATCAAGGAATACATCCTGGCCGGTGACTGCATGCAGGTCGTGCCGTCCCAGCGCATGTCGATCGACTTCAAGGCCGCGCCGATTGATCTGTACCGTGCGCTGCGCTGCTTCAACCCGACGCCATACATGTACTTCTTCAACTTCGGCGACTTCCACGTCGTCGGCAGTTCACCAGAAGTGCTGGTGCGGGTCGAAGACAACCTGATCACCGTGCGCCCGATTGCCGGCACCCGTCCACGGGGCGCCAGCGAAGAGGCGGATCTGGCGCTGGAAAAGGACTTGCTGTCCGACGACAAGGAAATCGCCGAGCATTTGATGCTGATCGACCTGGGTCGTAACGACACCGGTCGCGTTTCGGAAATCGGCTCGGTGAAACTGACCGAGAAGATGGTCATCGAGCGTTACTCCAACGTGATGCACATCGTGTCCAACGTCACCGGGCAATTGAAAGCCGGGCTGACGGCGATGGATGCACTGCGGGCGATTCTGCCGGCGGGCACCTTGTCTGGCGCACCGAAAATTCGTGCAATGGAAATCATCGACGAACTGGAGCCGGTCAAGCGTGGCGTGTATGGCGGCGCGGTCGGTTACTTCGCCTGGAACGGCAACATGGACACCGCGATTGCGATCCGCACGGCGGTGATCAAGGACGGCGAACTGCACGTACAGGCCGGTGGCGGCATCGTCGCCGACTCGGTGCCGGCGCTGGAATGGGAAGAAACCCTGAACAAGCGCCGCGCCATGTTCCGCGCCGTGGCGCTGGCTGAACAAACTCCGCAAGGCTGACCGATGACTGCCCGTATGCCGGCCGCCTTGAGCGATCAAGCGCTGGACGCTGCGGGCGATGCAATCGAGCGCCGTATTAGTAGTCAGTGAATTCAAGAGGTTCTTAACGCCATGTTGCTGATGATCGATAACTACGACTCTTTTACCTACAACGTTGTGCAATACCTTGGTGAGCTCGGCTCCCAGGTCAAAGTCGTGCGCAACGATGAACTCACCATCGCCGAAATCGAAGCCCTCAACCCTGAGCGCATTGTTGTGTCGCCCGGTCCCTGCACCCCGACCGAAGCCGGCATCTCGATCGAAGCGATCAAGCATTTCGCCGGCAAGCTGCCGATTCTGGGCGTGTGCCTGGGCCATCAGTCCATCGGTCAGGCCTTTGGCGGCGATGTGGTGCGTGCCCGTCAGGTCATGCACGGCAAAACCAGCCCGGTGTTCCACGAGGACAAAGGTGTATTCGAAGGTTTGAACCGTCCGCTGACGGTCACGCGCTATCATTCATTGATCGTCAAACGCGAAACCCTGCCCGATTGCCTCGAGCTGACCGCCTGGACCCAGCTTGAAGACGGCTCGGTCGACGAGATCATGGGCCTGCGCCACAAGACCTTGAACATCGAGGGCGTGCAGTTTCACCCTGAGTCGATCCTCACCGAGCAGGGCCACGAACTGTTCGCCAACTTCCTCAAACAAACCGGCGGCACGCGCTAAGGACGACTCATGAATATCAAGACAGCCCTGGGCCGTATCGTCGAACACCTCGACCTCAGCACCGAAGAAATGCGCGATGTGATGCGTGAAATCATGACCGGACAATGCACGGACGCGCAGATCGGCGCGTTCATGATGGCCATGCGCATGAAGAGCGAAAGCATCGACGAAATCGTCGGCGCCGTATCGGTCATGCGTGAGCTGGCAGACAAGGTCGAGCTCAAGACCCTCCACGGTGTAGTCGATGTGGTTGGCACCGGCGGCGACGGCGCGAACATCTTCAACGTGTCGACGGCTTCGGCCTTCGTAGTCTCGGCGGCCGGTTGCACCGTGGCCAAGCATGGCAACCGCGCGGTCTCGGGCAAGAGCGGCAGTGCCGACCTGCTGGAGGCGGCGGGTATCTACCTGAGCCTGACGCCGGTGCAAGTCGCGCGTTGCATCGACAACGTCGGCATCGGCTTCATGTTTGCCCAGACTCACCACCGTGCCATGAAGTACGCCGCGGGTCCGCGCAAGGACCTGGGCTTGCGCACTTTGTTCAACATGCTCGGCCCGCTTACGAATCCGGCCGGTGTTAAACACCAGGTGGTGGGCGTGTTCACCCAAACGCTGTGCCGGCCATTGGCTGAAGTGTTGCAGCGCCTGGGCAGCAAGCACGTGTTGGTGGTGCATTCGAAGGATGGTCTGGACGAGTTCAGCCTCGCAGCGCCGACCTTTGTCGCCGAACTGAAAGACGACCAGATCACCGAGTATTGGGTCGAACCGGAAGACCTTGGCATGAAGAGCCAGAGTCTGCATGGGCTGGCGGTCGAAAGCCCGGAGGCGTCCCTGGAACTGATTCGCGATGCCCTGGGCAAGCGCAAGACCGAAAACGGTCAGAAGGCTGCCGAGATGATCATGCTCAATGCCGGTGCCGCGCTGTACGCCGCCGACCATGCCAGCAGTCTCAAAGAAGGCGTTGCCTTGGCGCACGATGCGCTGCACACCGGCCTCGCTCGGGAAAAACTCGAGGAGCTGGGTGCGTTTACCGCGGTATTCAAAGTGGAGAATGAGGGATGAGTGTGCCGACGGTTCTGGAAAACATTCTGGCGCGCAAGGTTGAGGAAGTTGCCGAGCGTCGCGCTCGCGTCAGCCTCGCCGAGCTGGAAAGTCTGGCCAAGGCGGCCGATGCACCCCGTGGTTTTGCCAAGGCGCTGCTGGCTCAGGCCAAGCTGAAACAGCCGGCAGTCATTGCTGAAATCAAGAAGGCTTCGCCGAGCAAAGGCGTGATCCGTGAGAACTTCGTTCCCGCCGACATCGCTAAAAGCTACGAGAAGGGCGGCGCAACCTGCCTGTCGGTGCTCACCGATATCGACTTCTTCCAGGGGGCTGACGCGTATCTGCAACAGGCACGAGCGGCGTGCAGCCTGCCGGTGATCCGCAAGGATTTCATGATCGATCCGTACCAGATCGTCGAAGCGCGCGCCTTGGGCGCCGATTGCGTGCTGTTGATCGTTTCCGCACTGGATGACGTGAAAATGGCCGAGCTGGCGGCCGTGGCCAAAAGCGTCAATCTCGATGTGCTGGTGGAAGTCCACGATGGCGACGAGTTGGAGCGGGCATTGAAAACCCTCGACACTCCGCTGGTCGGCATCAACAACCGCAACCTGCACACCTTCGACGTCAGCCTCGAAACCACGCTCGACCTGCTGCCGCGTATCCCTCGCGATCGTTTGGTGATCACCGAAAGCGGCATCTTCAACCGCGCCGATGTCGAGTTGATGGAAATCAGCGACGTCTACGCGTTCCTGGTCGGTGAAGCATTCATGCGCGCTGAAAGCCCGGGCACTGAGTTGCAGCGTTTGTTCTTCCCTGAGCGCGGCGTGCCTGTCAGCGGTTCGACCCTCGACTAAAAAGCATCGCGAGCAAGTGCGCTTCTACATTGGATTTTTGGCGTAAGCAAATCCCCTGTAGGAGCTTGCTCGCGATAGCGGCATAAGAAACACCACAGACGTTGTGTCCGACGGATTCCCTTATGACCTCACCTGTCTCCCTGACCATCGAAGCGGGCTTGCAAGCCGAACAGGACTTGCTGGCATCAGTCTGTGCCGGCGACGACAATTTCGGCCTGCTGTTCTGGCAACCAAGCGATCAAGCCTTGGTCATGCCGCGCCGCTTGAGTCGCCTGCCAGGTTTTGAATCGGCATGTGAGGTGTCGGCGGCAGCAGGCTGGCCCGTGTTGTTGCGCGATACCGGTGGCGAACCTGTCCCGCAATCAGCCACCACGATCAACATCGCCCTGGTCTACGCCCCACCCCGCAGCGAAGGCGACTTGAACCGCATCGAATCCGGCTACCGCCGTTTGTGCGATCCGATCTGTCAGATGCTGGATGAGTTGGGCGGCAGATCGTCCCTGGGTGAAATCGAGGGAGCGTTCTGCGATGGCCGCTTCAACGTCAACCTGGACGGACGCAAGATGGTCGGTACCGCCCAGCGCTGGCGTCAGAGTCAGGGCGGTCAACGTCCGGTGGGACTGGTGCACGGTGCGATGTTGATCGATAACGAGCGAGAGTCGATGGTTGCGGCGGTCAACCGCTTCAACGAGGCGTGTGGGCTCGAACAACGGGTGCGCGCCGAAAGCCACATCGCCCTGCATGAGAAATACACCGCACCGGATGCGCTGGCGCGTCTCGATGAGCTTTACCGGCTGGTGCTCGAGCAGATGTTCAGCCGCTAGCTTTTCGAGCTTATCGCGTGCCGAAGACCACCATGGTCTTGCCTTTGACGTCCACCAGGTTGCGTTCTTCCAGATCCTTGAGCACGCGACCGACCATCTCTCGCGAGCAACCGACAATCCGCCCGATTTCCTGACGGGTTACCTTGATCTGCATCCCGTCGGGGTGAGTCATGGCGTCCGGCTGCTTGCACAGCTCCAGCAAGCAACGCGCAACGCGACCGGTGACGTCGAAGAACGCCAGGTCACCGACCTTGCGTGTGGTGTTGCGCAGGCGTTGTGCGATTTGTCCGCTCAGCACGTAAAGAATGTCTGGATCCAGCTGCGACAATTCACGGAACTTCGCATAGCTGATTTCCGCGACTTCGCATTCGACCTTTGCCCGCACCCAGGCGCTTCGCTCCTGCTCCAGGCCTGCCTGTTCGAACAGGCCCAGTTCGCCAAAGAAGTCCCCGGCATTCAGGTACGCGATGATCATCTCCCGACCATCGTCATCTTCGATCAGGATGGTGACCGATCCTTTGATGATGAAGAACAGCGTCTCCGATCGGTCACCGGCGCAAATGATGTTGCTCTTGGCCTGATAGCGACGGCGTTGGCAATGCATCAACAGCTTGTCGAGGTTTTTGATCCTGGGGGTGGGGGCAAGAGCAACCATGGTTGTATCCCGAAAAAACTGCACGGTGTATTTGGTTTTTTTATGAGCGGAAAAAACAGCGACAAGGCTGACGCTGCGTCAGCGAATTGGCGCCAGCTTATCAGACACTTCCTACAATATTCGAGAAATTACCTATGGGGCTAATGGTTATGTCCTAGGAACGCAACCGCTGCCAATCAAGGGCCCTGTGCTAAGCTGGCGACCCTTTTTTAAACAGTGGAGTCTTGGCGATGAAGGCACGCATCCAATGGGCTGGCGAAGCCATGTTCCTCGGCGAATCCGGTAGCGGTCATGTCGTGGTCATGGACGGTCCGCCCGATGCCGGCGGTCGTAACCTGGGTGTCCGGCCGATGGAAATGCTCCTGCTGGGTGTCGGCGGTTGCAGCAATTTCGATGTGGTCAGCATCCTCAAGAAGTCCCGCCAGGCAGTGGAAAGCTGTGAAGCCTTCCTCGAAGCCGAGCGTGCGACCGAAGATCCAAAGGTGTTCACCAAGATCCACATGCATTTCGTGGTCAAGGGCCGCGGCTTGAAAGAAGCCCAGGTCAAACGCGCCATCGAGCTGTCCGCCGAGAAATATTGCTCGGCGTCGATCATGCTCGGTGCGGCAGGCGTGGCGATCACCCACGACTACGAGATCATCGAACTCGGTTGAATCGACATTCAACTATCATAAAAGCAGTGCAGACTCTGGCGATCCCAAGCGGACGTCTGCATAATGCGCCACTTTTTTCAGGGTCGTAGCTGGTCATCCGACTGGTTGCGCATCCGAACAGACAACCAAAATCGCCATCGCGAAGAGGTGTTAACCGTCCTACGCAGGTGCGTTGTTCGCATCTGACGGGCATGCTTGATCACGCGGCCGGGCCGCAAACACACAGAGAGTTTCTAACGGTGAAAAGCAAACTCAAGCTCCACGGGTTCAATAACCTGACAAAGACCTTGAGCTTCAACATCTATGACATCTGCTACGCGGAAACCCCGCAAGACCAACAGGCTTACGTCGAGTACATCAATAAAGAGTACAACGCCAAACGCCTGACGCAGATCCTCACGGAAGTTGTCGATATCATTGGTGCCAACATCCTGAATATTGCCAGTCAGGACTATGAGCCACAGGGCGCCAGCGTCACGATCCTGATCTCCGAAGAGCCGGTAACCCCGACCGAGAGTCAGATCGAAGAGTCCCCGGGCCCGCTGCCGGAAATCATCCTGGCCCACCTCGACAAGAGCCACATCACGGTGCACACCTACCCGGAAATCCATCCGGTCGACGGTATTGCAACCTTCCGTGTGGATATCGACGTGTCGACTTGTGGGGTTATTTCACCGCTTAAAGCGCTCAACTTCCTCATTCACCAGTTCGATTCGGACATCGTGACTGTGGATTACCGTGTGCGCGGTTTCACCCGTGACGTTGAAGGCAAAAAGCACTTCATCGACCACGAGATCAATTCGATCCAGAACTACCTTTCCGAAGACACTCGCGACGCGTACCAGATGACCGACGTGAACGTGTACCAGGAAAACCTGTTCCACACCAAAATGCTGCTGAAGAACTTCGAACTGGATAACTACCTGTTCGGCGACGCCACCAGCAGCCTGTCCTCTGGGCAGCGCACTCAGGTGACCGAGCGGGTGAAGCACGAAATGCTCGAAATCTTCTACGCACGCAACATGTCGTAAGATTCTCGAACACAAAAAAAGGCGACCTCGGTCGCCTTTTTCATGTCCGTCGCAAACCCCTGTAGGAGCGGGCTTGCCTGCGAAGAGGCCCTGTCACGCAACAGAACCCTCAGATCCGATAAGTACTCTTGGTCATCACCTTGGCCATCAGACTCATCCCGAACTTCACCGGCGCCGGAAAACGGAACCCGCCCGCATCCAGCGCGCTTTCGGCATGCTGCTCTTCATCAATGCGCATTTGCTTGAGAATCGCCCGGGACTTTTCGTCCTCGGCCGGCAGTTGTTCCAGATGTTCGTTCAGGTGCTTGCATACCTGGTCTTCAGTCGCTGCGACAAAACCCAGGCTGACCTTGTCACTGATCAAACCGGCAACGGCACCAATCCCGAACGACATGCCGTAGAACAGCGGATTAAGAATGCTGGTGTGGCTGCCCAACTGATGGATGCGTTGTTCGCACCAGACCAGATGGTCGATTTCTTCTTCGGCGGCGTGTTCCATGGCGGCACGCACTTGCGGCAGCTTGGCGGTCAACGCCTGGCCTTGGTACAGCGCCTGGGCACAGACTTCGCCGGTATGGTTGATACGCATCAGGCCGGCAACGTGGCGGGTGTCTTCGTCGCTCATTTTTGCGTCCGGCTGCACGATGGCCGGCGACGGACGGTACGGGTGGCCACTGGAGGGCAACAAAGTACGCATCGCGGCGTCTGCTTGCAGCAGAAGACGGTCAATTGGCGAGTAGTGACGTTGGGTAGTCATGCTGACCTCCGGAGGAATCTCGGCGGCCAGTTTAACCCAATCGGCCGAGGAAGGTTTGCGCTGGGTCAAGATGAAAAGATCGCAGCCTTCGGCAGGTTCGCGATACAAGGAGCTGCCGAAGGCTGCGATTTTTTGCGAGCCTGGACTCAGCCCGGCGGCCAATGCATCTGGCGCTGACCCAGCACATGCATATGAATGTGATAGACAGTTTGTCCGCCTTCTTCATTACAGTTCATCACGACGCGGAAACCTTTTTCGCACCCCAGTTCCAGGGCCAGGCGCTGGGCGGTGAACAGAATGTGCCCGGCCAATGCCTTGTCGGCCTCGGTCAGGTCGTTCAGGGTGCGCACCGGTTTTTTCGGGATCACCAGAAAATGCACCGGCGCCTGCGGGGCGATGTCGTGGAAGGCCAGAACCTGGTCGTCCTCGTAAATGATCTTCGCCGGGATTTCCCGGTTGATGATCTTGGTGAACAGAGTATCCACAGCTGTTTTCTCCGTTGTTTGGGCTGGCCTGAGTGTACTCACGGGTTATGCCAGCGCCCAGCCTTTTACCTTGATGTTGATCAGCGCGGGCAGTAAGCCTTGTTGATCATGCCGGCGATGGTGCGGGTCAGCCAGCGAGAGCCGAGACGGGGGAGGAAGGCGAGCCAGCGATTGCGTCGTCCCGGAATAATGATCGCCCGATTCTTTTCCAGGGCGCGCACGGTGTACAGCGCCACTTCTTCAGGACTCATCAGCAATTTGCTGTCGGTCAATTTCTCCGTGTTCAGCTGCGCCGTGCGGAAAAACGCCGTGCGGGTGGGGCCGGGGCAGAGTACCGAAACCTTTACCGCACATTTTTCCAGCTCGACTCGCAAACCTTCGGAAAAATGCAGCACATAGGCCTTGCTGGCGTAGTAAGTGCTCATCCACGGTCCCGGCTGGAACGCCGCCACCGAGGCGACGTTCAGAATCTGCCCGCCGCCCTGCAACGCCATGCTGTTGCCGATGGCGTGGCAGAGGCGGGTAAGGGCGAGGATGTTCACTTCGATCAAGTCCTGCTCTGTCATCCAGTCCTGGGCCAGGAACGGGCCGCATGTACCGATGCCGGCACAGTTGACGAGCAGGTCGATCTGCCGCTCACCTTCTTCCAGTTCCAGCAGGAACCCGGACAGGCGCAGCGGTTCACCCAGGTCGCAGGCGCGAAACAGCACTTCCACGCCAAAGCGCTGAGTCAGTTCAATCGCAATACTTTCCAGCTGATCACGTTGTCGGGCCACCAGAATCAGGTTTCGGCCGCGCCGTGCCAGGGCTTCTGCCATTGCCAGGCCGATGCCGCTGGATGCGCCAGTGATCAGAGCGTAACGGGACATGCAGTTCTCCATCGCAACAGCTCCACGCCGCGACGCAGGTGTCACGGGCCAGGAGCGCTGTTCATTCTTTCGCAGAGTCTACAGGGGGCGGGGTGTCTTCGGCTGCATCGTCGGAGGAATTTGGCACCGGTTGTGCCTCGACGTCGATTTCTTCGGTGATGACTGCGCTGCTGTCGTAGTTGCTCTGAGCGGCGTTTTCAAATCCTCGCTGAAGGGTCGAGAAGCCACCGGCCAACATACTCACCACCATCAGCGCTACGAACGCCAGCCACAACGAAGCCAGCACCTTGACCGCGGTGCTGTTGGGCGGAGGTGGCGGACCATAACGATTGGGGCCAGTGTTGCCGGGCATTACCGTGGTGACAAGCGGAAAGAAACTGCCTACAAACGGAACGAGATTGATCAGCCACAACCAGCCCGACCAGCCAATGTCGTGCAGTCGTTGGACAGCGAACTGAATGCCGACGAAGACGAACGCGACAAACAGGATCAAAGCGAACAGGCCACCCAAAATCAGGCCTGCGGTTGAGTCGGTACCGATAAAGGCCAGGGCGAGCACTACAAACACCCCGCAAACCGCCATGAGAATCAGGGTCAGGACCATCGTCCAGGCCAGGTAGCGCAAGCGACCGATACGCCCTTCGAAACTGAATGGCTTGAGCGTGGCGAATTCTGCGGTGGTTGTTCCAAGGTCTGCGCGGGGTGGGGCGTAAGGCGACAGAGGATCGACGGAAGTAGCACCGTGATGCTCATGAACCTCGTCAAGGTTCGGCTCTACAGATGGCTCGGTCTCGATGCGGGCGTCGATCCCGGTTTTGTTCAGCGCTTGCAGATAGGCCTGAGCGTCAACCTGGCTCAGGTCACGTTTGAGTGCAACCGGTCGGCCGGTGAACAGGCGTTCGATCGCCGTCACGTCACTGTTGAACAGCCCGGCAAGATTGAGCTTTGCAGTGGCGATATCAACACCGGGCTGCAACGCACCTTCGAATACGATCTTGAAACGGTTTTCGCCCATGTTCGTAGCATCCTTGTCGCGAGTGATTGAAAAAATAAATCCAGGCCTGGGCGCGCACAAGGCCAGCCGATTCAGGCTGGCCAAGGGTTACTGTCAACGTGGCCAGCGCTTGGGTAGCTGTGCCGCGTGCTCAAGTGCCTTGCGATACTCCGCATCAAGACGCGCGACCAATTGATCAACACTTGGCAGATCATCGATCTCACCGACACCCTGGCCCGCGGACCACACGGTTTTCCAGGCTTTGGCTTCATCGCTGATGGGTTTGAGCTTGGAGCCGAAGTTGATCTCGCCTTTGCCTTGCAGCGCAGACATATCGAAACCGGCGGCTTCCAGACTTTGACGCATAAAACTCGCCGGAACGCCTGACACCGCTGGAGTATGGATGATGTCAGCAGCTCTGGCTGCCAGCAGCATCTCTTTATAGGCGTCAGGCGCATGACTTTCGGTGGTGCCGATAAAGCGCGTACCGAAGTAGGCCAAATCCGCACCGAGCAACTGCGCGGCGAGAATTTCGTGACCGTGGTTCAGGCAGCCAGCCAGCAGCAGGGTCTTGTCGAAGAACTGGCGGATTTCGGCAATCAACGAAAACGGACTCCAGGTCCCGGCATGCCCACCGGCACCGGCGGCCACAGCGATCAATCCGTCCACGCCGGCTTCGGCGGCTTTCTCGGCATGGCGTCGGGTGGTGACGTCGTGGAATACCAGTCCACCGTAGCTGTGGACCGCGTCGACCAGTTCTTTGACGGCGCCGAGGCTGGTGATCACGATCGGCACTTTGTGTTCGACGCAAATCTCCAGATCCGCTTGCAGCCGTGGGTTGCTGTTATGGACGATCAGGTTCACGGCGTAGGGTGCGGGGTTGTCCATGGTCGCCAACCCGGCTTCGATCTCTTCCAGCCAGGCCTTGAACCCGCTGCTTTCGCGTTGGTTCAGGGCCGGAAAACTGCCGACCACGCCGTTGCGACAGCAGGCCAGCACCAATTGCGGGTTGGAGATGAGAAACATCGGCGCTGCCACCACAGGCAAACGCAAACGTTGTTCGAGCAAAGCGGGCAGCGACATTGGAAGTACCCCGAAAATCACGATCAGTAGGATTTAAAACGGCCGAACCACGACCAGAATTACGATTGCCAGCAATATCAGAACCGGAACCTCATTGAACCAGCGATAAAAGACATGGCTGCGGGTGTTTTCGCCACGGGCAAAACGTTTTACCTGGGCGCCGCACATGTGGTGGTAGCCGATCAGCAGCACCACCAGCGTCAACTTCGCATGCATCCAGCCACCCTGGGTGAAATATGCGCTCGGGTTGAGGCTGATCAGCCAGCCACCGAAGATCAGCGTGGCAATCATTGCCGGGCCCATGATGCCCCGGTACAGCTTGCGCTCCATGATGCTGAAGCGTTCTTTGCTGACGCTGTCTTCGCTTTGAGCGTGATAAACGAACAGGCGCGGCAGGTAGAACAGGCCGGCAAACCAGCAAACGATGCTGATGATGTGAAAAGCTTTGAGCCACAGATAGAGCATTTTGGTTATTCCAGGATTCACGGTAGCGGGAATAGTAGAGGCTTGAGCGTCCGCACGTCACCTTGACGGTTGTCGCAGGCGCGCGCGGCCCCTATTATCGACGGCTTTCCAGTGGGTTCGTTGAGGGCAGGTTTATGGTCAAGGTCGGTATCGTCGGCGGCACGGGTTACACCGGTGTCGAACTGCTGCGTCTGTTGGCGCAACATCCGCAAGCTGAAGTGGTTGTCATCACTTCCCGATCCGAGGCTGGCCTGGCCGTGGCCGACATGTACCCGAACCTGCGAGGCCACTACGACGGCCTGGCGTTCAGCGTTCCGGACATCAAGACTCTGGGCGCTTGCGATGTGGTGTTCTTCGCCACGCCGCACGGTGTTGCCCATGCCCTGGCGGGCGAATTGCTGGCGGCCGGGACCAAGGTCATCGACCTGTCGGCCGACTTCCGTCTGCAAGACGCGGATGAATGGGCCAAGTGGTACGGCCAGCCGCACGGCGCACCGGAGCTGCTGGACGAAGCGGTCTACGGCCTGCCGGAAGTCAATCGCGAGCAGATCAAGAAGGCGCGCCTGATTGCGGTGCCGGGTTGCTATCCAACCGCCACGCAGTTGGGCTTCCTGCCTTTGCTCGAGGCAGGTCTGGCCGACGCATCGCACCTGATTGCCGACTGCAAGTCCGGTGTCAGCGGCGCCGGTCGTGGCGCCTCTGTAGGTTCGCTGTACTCCGAGACGTCGGAAAGCATGAAGGCCTATGCCGTCAAAGGTCACCGTCACTTGCCGGAAATTCGCCAGGGCTTGCGTCGTGCAGCAGGCAAGGACGTCGGGCTGACCTTCGTTCCTCACCTGACGCCAATGATCCGTGGCATTCACTCGACGCTGTACGCGACAGTGGTTGATCGCTCAGTCGATCTGCAGGCGCTGTTTGAAAGGCGCTATGCCAACGAACCGTTCGTCGACGTCATGCCGGCCGGCAGCCACCCGGAAACCCGCAGCGTGCGCGGTGCCAACGTGTGCCGAATCGCTGTGCATCGTCCTCAGGATGGCGATCTGGTGGTGGTGTTGTCGGTGATCGACAACCTGGTCAAAGGTGCGTCGGGTCAGGCGGTACAGAACATGAACATCCTGTTTGGGCTGGATGAGCGCCTGGGTCTGTCCCACGCCGGCATGTTGCCGTAAGGCTTATTCCGAGCAGCAAAAAGGCCCGTTGAACGGGCCTTTTTGCATTCTGGGGCGGCGATTGGATTGGTTGATATACCATAACAATAGTTGACCGCTTTTCTAGGAGAAGCGGATAATGCGCGTCATCACGCATTATGGCGGCGTAACGCCGGGAGATAGTCTGCATGAGCGTCGAATCCTTCACCCCCACGGCTTTGCAATTCACCCACGGTGCCGCGCACAAGGTGAAGAGCCTGGTCGATGAAGAGGGGAATGATCGCTTGAAGCTGCGCGTATTCGTTACGGGCGGTGGTTGTTCAGGTTTTCAGTACGGCTTCACCTTCGATGAAGAAGTGGCCGATGACGACACCATTGTCGAGCGCGAAGGTGTGAGTCTGGTTGTCGATCCGATGAGCTACCAGTACCTGGCGGGTGCCGAGGTGGATTACCAGGAAGGTCTGGAAGGTTCGCGTTTCGTTATCAAGAACCCGAATGCGACCACTACATGTGGCTGCGGTTCATCGTTCTCGATCTGATCTGCGCGTCGGTATCATCAAAACGCCGCATGGCCTCACAGCCCTGCGGCGTTTTACTGTCCGGCGTTTATGCGGGGTAGATGGCGCCGAGTACGCGCAATCCACGGGCTCCGGTGACGCTGGGCCGGTTGGCCGCGATGCCTTCGAGGCAGCAGTGGGCGAGCCAGGCGAAGGCCATCGCTTCAACCCAATCTGGATCGACGCCATAAGCGGCGGTGCTGCTGACTTTTGCGTTCGGCAGCAGGCTGGCCAGGCGACTCATCAATGCTGCGTTGCGCGCGCCGCCTCCACAGACCAACAATTCCCGGGTGTTCAACTGAGCACTTTGCAGTGATTCGATGATGGTCAGTGCGGTTAGCTCCAGCAACGTTGCCTGGACATCTTCGGCGGCAAAGGCGGGCAATTGGGACAGGTGCTGCATCAGCCATGGCAGGTTGAACACTTCACGACCGGTACTTTTCGGGCCTTGGGTCACGAAGAACGGATCGCTGAGCAATGCTTTTAACAGGAGCGGTTCCACCTTGCCGCTGGCCGCCCATTGGCCGTCTCGGTCGTAGTTGTCGCCGCGCTGCTGTTGAATCCACGCATCCATCAGCACATTCCCCGGACCGCAGTCGAAACCTGCAACGGGCTTGCCGGGCTCGATCAGGCTGAGGTTGCTGAAACCGCCGACATTGAGGACTGCGCGATTCCCCGGCTGCTCCTCAAAAAGGGCTTCATGAAAGGCAGGGACCAACGGCGCGCCTTGCCCGCCAGCGGCGACATCGCGGCTGCGAAAGTCGCTAACGACGGTGATGCCGGTCAGCTCCGTCAACAGGGCTGGATTGCCGATCTGCACCGTGAAGCCGCGCGCCGGCTCATGGCGAATGGTCTGGCCGTGGCTGCCAATCGCACGAATGCTTTCTGGCTTGATGTGCTGCTGAGTCAGGAGGGCATTCACGCCCTGCGCGGCCAGTTTTACCCAATTCTGTTGAGCGATTGCGGAGCGGGCAATCTCGTCTGGCCCGCTGGCGCACAAGCCCAGCAGCTCGGCGCGCAGTGAATCAGGCATCGGAATGTAATGGGTGGCGATCAGCTTGATCGCCGGCGCTTGCTCGATCAGCGCTATGTCCAGGCCATCAAGGCTGGTCCCGGACATCACACCTATGTAGAGCGCCATGGCTTAGCGCTTGGCCGAAGCTAGCTGCGTGGATTTTTCCTGATCCATGCGCGCCATCAGCGGTTGGCTCTGAGCAAGGAAACGCCCACGTTCACCTTTGGAAATCGGATCGGCCATCGCTACTTTCTGGCCCAACGGATCAACATGCACGCCATTGACCTGGAATTCATAGTGCAAGTGCGGGCCGGTGGAGAGGCCGGTGGTGCCGATATAGCCGATGACCTGACCTTGCTTGACCGTGCCGCCAGTCTTGACGCCCTTGGCGAAGCCCTGCATGTGGCCATACAGCGTGCGGTAGGTGTTGCCGTGCTGGATGATGACGGTGTTGCCGTAACCGCCGCGGCGGCCGGCCAGCAAGACTTTACCGTCACCGGCAGCTTTGATCGGCGTACCGCGCGGGGCTGCGTAGTCGACACCTTTGTGGGCGCGAATCTTGTTCAGGATCGGGTGTTTGCGGCCCATGGAAAACTTGGAACTGATGCGGGCGAAGTCCACCGGCGTGCGGATGAACGCTTTGCGCATGCTGTTGCCGTCAGCGGTGTAGTAACTGCTGTTTCCCTGCTTGTTGGTATAGCGCACGGCGGTATAGGTTTTGCCGCGGTTGGTGAAGCGTGCGGACAGGATCGGGCCATTGCCGACAGCCTTGCCGTTGACCACCTTCTGCTCGTAGATCACGTCGAATTCGTCGCCCTGGCGAATGTCCTGGGCAAAGTCGACGTCATAGCCAAACACACTGGCCATGTCCATGGTCAGGCTGTGAGACAGGCCTGCGCGGGCCGCGGATTGCGATAGGGAGCTGTTGATCACGCCATGAACATAGGCCGAGCGCACGGTAGGCTTGGCGGTAACGCGGTTGAACGTGTAGCCCTTTTCGTTCTTGGTCAGGGTGATGGTTTCGAGGTCACTGACCTTGCTGTGCAAATTGGTCAGCTGACCATCCGGGCCCAGTTCGAATTCGAGTTTCTGCCCGCGCTTGAGCTGAGTGAACTGTTTGGCCTGCTTGCCGCTCGCCAGGACGTCATTCACCGAGGTAGTTGGAAGACCTACTTTTTCGAACAATGTGGAGAGGGTATCGCCTTTGGCAACGATCACTTCCCGGTGGCTTTCCGATTTCTTTTCTTCGACGTTCGCCACTGCTGGCGCTGGCTCTGGAGCTGCTTCGGCGGTTTCCTGAGTCTCTTCTGCGCCATTTTCAATCTGTGCAAAAGGAGAAGCTGCTGACTCATTTGTGGCTTCAACGGCTTCAGCAGCGTCTTGATCTTGTGTCAGTTGTTCAGCAGGGCTTTCCAGTTCAAGACTCAGGGTTGTCTTTTTGGCTTCTACATCACTGGATGGAAATACCAGAAGCGCCAGGCTCAAGAGGGCGGCGATGCCACTTGCTGCGAGCAGATGGGTCTTCGGGTAAAGCGGAGGCGCTTTAGACGATTCTTTGGTCATAAGTAGTGTTTTGACTTTGAAAAGATGAATTGGAAAAGATGAATGACATGATGAAGATGAAATAACTGTATAAAATATAACCAAATCATCTCTGAAGCAAGTCTGCGGACGCTCCGTCTGTGGATTGGCCTCCGTGTGCCGGGCAAACCTTGTATTTGACGCCCGATCTTGTATGGTTGGTCCCCTTTGAATTCGAGCCTTGCGGGTCTGTTATGAAGTCGGTTGAAGAGCAGCTAGCGCTGATCAAACGTGGTGCGGAAGAACTGTTGGTCGAGTCCGAGCTGATCGAAAAGCTCAAACGTGGCCAGCCGCTGCGTATTAAGGCAGGCTTCGACCCGACTGCGCCGGATTTGCACTTGGGTCACACCGTGCTTATCAATAAGCTGCGCCAGTTCCAGGAGCTGGGGCATCAGGTGATCTTCCTTATAGGTGACTTCACCGGCATGATCGGTGATCCGAGCGGCAAGAGTGCTACGCGCCCGCCGCTCACTCGCGAGCAAGTCCTCGAGAATGCCGAGACCTACAAGACTCAGGTCTTCAAGATTCTGGATCCAGCCAAAACCGAGGTGGCATTCAACTCCACCTGGATGGATCAGATGGGGCCGGCCGACTTCATTCGCCTGACTTCCCAGTACACCGTGGCTCGCATGCTCGAGCGCGATGACTTCGATAAGCGCTACACCACCAATCAGCCCATCGCCATTCACGAGTTCCTCTATCCGCTGGTCCAGGGTTATGACTCGGTTGCGTTGCGTGCGGATGTCGAATTGGGTGGTACCGATCAGAAGTTCAACCTGCTGATGGGGCGTGAGCTGCAGCGCAGTTACGGTCAGGAGGCTCAGTGCATTTTGACCATGCCGTTGCTGGAAGGTCTGGATGGCGTGAAGAAGATGTCCAAGTCGTTGGGCAACTACGTCGGCATCCAGGAAGCGCCGGGTGTGATGTACGGCAAGCTGGTCTCCATTCCTGATGCGCTGATGTGGCGTTATTTCGAGCTACTCAGCTTCCGCTCCATGGATGAGATCAATGCGTTCCGCGCTGATGTGGAGGCGGGTGCAAATCCGCGTGACATCAAGATCAAGCTGGCTGAAGAGATCGTTGCGCGTTTCCATGGTGAAGAGGCAGCGGCCAACGCCCATCGTGCTGCCGGTAACCGCATGAAGGATGGCGAGCTGCCGGATGATCTGCCTGAGATTGAATTGACTGCTGCTGAAGATATGCCGATCGCCGCTGTTCTTAATAAGGCAGGCTTGGTGAAGAACTCGGCTGTCGCTCGAGATCTCCTGGGTTCCGGTGGTGTGCGTATAGATGGTGAGGTTGTTGATCGCACCTTTATATATGCATTGGGTGCGACCCACGTTTGCCAGGCTGGCAAGAAGGCATTTGCGCGAATTACGCTCAAATCCGAATAAGCCTGAAATAAGGGGTTGACGGCGAATTTTAGAAGCCTATAATTCGCCCCACTTCCGGCGCAGTCGAAATGGAAAACTCCTTGGTAAACAAAGAGTTACGCAGTTTTCGGCAGCAGGTTGCTTCAGTTCATCGAAGCCAAAAGGAAGTTGAAAAAGAGGTGTTGACAACAGCGAGTAACGCTGTAGAATTCGCCTCCCGCTGATGAGAGATCTGAAGCGCAAGTGGTTGAAGTTGTTAAGGAAATCCTTGAAAGCTTCTGAAAATAACCACTTGACAGCAAATGAGGCTGCTGTAGAATGCGCGCCTCGGTTGAGACGAAAGATCTTAACCAACCGCTCTTTAACAACTGAATCAAGCAATTCGTGTGGGTGCTTGTGGAGTCAGACTGCTAGTCAACAGATTATCAGCATCACAAGTTACTCCGCGAGAAATCAAAGATGTAACCAACGATTGCTGAGC
>NZ_FYDY01000033.1:0-51400 GCF_900187435.1 Pseudomonas sp. Irchel s3b5 | reverse complement strand
GTTGATGAATCGGTGCTGATCTACAACGCGGAGCGGCCACATCTGGCCTTGAAATACAAAACGCCCGATGCAGTGCATCGGGCGTTTTGAGACTGAAACAGGTGTAAACCTATTTCAGGACTAGACACGGGTTTTCGCATCAACCTTTCATGACTTGCGCCAGCAGTTCGTAGGAATGCACGCGATCGGAATGTTCGTACAAGTCACAGGTAAAAATCAGCTCGTCCGCCTGAGTCTGCTCAATGAGCACGTCCAGTTTGGCGCGGATTTTCTGCGGGCTGCCCACCATGGCCAACCCCAGGAAATCACGCACAGCTTCTCGCTCATGGGGTAGCCACAGGCCATCCATGGATTCCACCGGCGGACGCTGCACCAGGCTCTGACCACGCATGAGCGCGAGAATCCTTTGGTACACCGACGTCGCCAGGTAATCGGCTTGCTCATCGGTGTCGGCAGCCACCAGCGGCACACCGAGCATCACGTAGGGTTTGTCCAACACGGCCGATGGCTTGAAATGGTTGCGATAGACGCGAATTGCCTCGTGCATGTAGCGCGGCGCGAAATGTGAGGCGAATGCGTAGGGCAAACCGCGCTCACCTGCCAGCTGTGCACTGAACAGGCTCGAACCCAACAGCCAGACCGGTACATTCGTACCGGTGCCCGGCATTGCGATGATGCGTTGGTCCGGGGTTCGCGGGCCGAGGTAGCGGACCAGTTCGGCGACATCTTCCGGGAAGTCGTCGGCGCTGCCGGAGCGTTCACGGCGCAGCGCGCGCGCGGTCATCTGATCGGAGCCTGGCGCACGACCCAGGCCCAGATCGATCCGGCCAGGATAGAGGCTTTCCAGGGTGCCGAACTGCTCCGCGATCACCAGCGGCGCGTGGTTGGGCAACATCACGCCACCCGAACCGACACGAATGGTCGATGTGCCGCCCGCAAGATAGCCGAGCAGCACCGATGTAGCGGAACTGGCGATGCCATCCATGTTGTGGTGCTCGGCGACCCAGAAGCGGTTGTAGCCGAACTTCTCGACGTGTTGCGCCAGGTCCAGCGAGTTGCGCAGCGACTGGGCGGGGCTGCCGTTCTCGCGCACAGGCACCAGATCGAGGGCCGAGAACTTGATATCGGACAGTCGTTTCATAAACCTGCTTCTCCAAATGAGGGCGCAGGTTTTTATGCGAGCAAAAACCTGCCGAATCCAAAGGCGTGTTTCATGCAATGTGGGCATATACCCGAGATTCAATAGCCGGGTAAAAAATCCTGCAAAAAAAGCGTCCCGATCGGACAGGATGAACTTTGCGCCTCGGTCTATCCTCACAACCCTGCTAATCGAAAACCACAAAGGCGTGACATTTCGCGCCGCTCTTGAGGAGACAGGCATGGCTATCACCAAGAAAGCATCGGCTCATTGGGAAGGGGACCTGAAAACCGGCATCGGCTCGATTTCCACGGAAACCGGCGTACTCAGAGAGGCACCTTATGGCTTCAAAGCGCGCTTCGAGGGCGGCAAAGGTACCAACCCGGAAGAGCTGATCGGCGCAGCCCACGCGGGTTGTTTCTCCATGGCGTTTTCAATGATTCTGGGGGAGGCGGGGCTGAAAGCCGACAGCATCGATACCAACGCTGAAGTGACTCTGGACCAGGTGGATGGCGGCTTTGCGATCACGGCCGTGAAACTGATCCTCAAGGCGAAAATCCCCGACGCAACTCAAGCCCAGTTCGAAGAGCTGAGCAACAAGGCTAAAGAAGGCTGTCCGGTGTCCAAAGTGCTGAATGCGAAAATCAGCCTGGATGCGACGCTGGTTGGCTAATACGCTTGCGCTTCGCAGCCTTCGGGCTGCGAACTTTTTGCCCTGAAACAAAACCTGAACGGCAAAACTGTGGTCGAATAAATGACAGCAGCCAAAACGCATTACCGTGCGTGCTGCCTCAAAGGAGCTTCAACCATGAAACGTTTTGCCTTGGCGGTTATCTGTTGCGCGCTGGCCACATCGGCGATCGCCGCACCGAAACCCTGTGAAGAACTCAAGGCCGAGATCGAAGCCAAGATCCAGGCCAGCGGAGTAACCTCCTACACGCTTGAAATCGTCACCAACGACGAAGTGCACGACAAGAATATGGTCGTGGGTTCGTGTGAAAACGGCACCAAGAAGATCATCTACCAGAAGAACGACCGCTGACACTCACATCAGGCAGTAGGCTTCCCGGTCTTCAGCGACGATCTCCCGCTTGGCGTTGTACAGCCGGGCGCCAGGGGTGAAGGCGATTGAGCGGCCTTCGAGCACGTAACGCTGACCGGCTTCGAAATGATCGTATCTGATCGTCAGGTAGCAAAGCCGTTCCGAGGGCCCGCTCATCATATTCATGCCCCCGCCGCCGGGTACTTCGAAGTCGAACCGGACGACCAGCTCATGGCTGCCGGGCAACACTTCGAAATAACGCCCGTCGCGCAATCGCTGCTTGTCGAGGCGCTCGGCCATCAACAACTTGTCGTTAGGGAAGGGCGTAGAGAACTCCACCCAGGCCATTTGAGGATTGGGTGTCGGCATCGGGGTTTGGCAGCCCGCGACCACACTGGCGGCGAACAACAGCATCAACCTGCGCATGTTGGATGTCTCAAGGGGTAGGCATCCAGCATAACGCTGATCAGGTGCGTTGGCAGCCCGCCGGCGTGCCCTGACCAATCACTTTGCGCTGTTGATCGTAGAGCTTTGCCCAAGGCCGGAAACCGATATTGCCCGCCTGCAGTTCATAGCGCTCGCCGGCATTGAATTCCTTGAATTTCACGTTGATCTGACAATCGCGCCACAGCGGCTCAGCGTCGGGCCCGATGTTGGTGGGTTGCACGGTGAACTGGTAGCGAACGGTCAACTCATGGCTGCCGGGTTGAACCTCAAAGTAGCGCTTGTCCTCAGTGGCCTTGTCGTCGACCTCCAGTGCCTGCAAAGCCGTATCTTCTTGTTGTGAATCCAGATCGATCCAGGCTTGCGAGGGATCGTGGTGCGGTAGTCCAAATCCAGCACAGCCAGCCAGCAACAGCAGGCTTCCCGTCAGCATCAACATGCGCATAGCGGAGCTCCAGTCAGGCGGGATAGTCTTGCGGGCAGACTCTCCAGGGTAAATTCATTTTGATCAGGCCACTTCCAAGCCTTGGGTTACTTGATCGCGTTTTTCGCGTTTTGTTTCCGGGTGTGATGTTTTTGTTGCTCAACGGTTGCAGCAGCGTCAGCTATTACAGGCAGTTGGCCAGTGGCCAGCTGCAACTGTTGCGAGCGCGGGAGCCTGTTTGCGAAGTGATCGCCGATCCGACTCGCGATCAAAAACTGCGCGCTCACCTGGCCCAGTCACAAAAGGCCCGGACGTTCGCCAGCCAGCAGCTGCGTCTACCGGACAACCAGAGCTATCGCCTGTACGCCGATATTGGCCGGCCATATGTGGTCTGGAATGTTTTCGTCACGCCGGAATTCTCCCTGACCCCGCAAAACCACTGCTTTCCCATCGCGGGTTGCGTGGCCTATCGCGGTTATTACAGTCAGAGCGCGGCTCGCGGTGAAGCAGCCCTGCAACGTCTGCAAGGGATGGATGTGTCGATTGGCGGTGTCGAGGCCTATTCGACACTCGGCTGGTTCAACGATCCGATCTTGAATTCGATGATGGGTTGGGGCGATGAACGACTGGCTACGCTGATTTTTCACGAGTTGGCGCATCAGCGTATGTATGTGAAGGACGACACCGAGTTCAACGAGTCATTTGCCACGTTTGTCGAGCAAGAGGGCACTCGCCAGTGGCGCGCCTTTCGCAACCTTCCTCCCGATAACAATGCGCAGGCACGCCAGCGTGACCAGTTCATTGAGCTAGTGCTGGACACCCGCAGCCGATTGGAGAAGCTCTATGCGCAGCCATTGCCGGCCGAACAAATGCGTCAGCGCAAAGCGGCGGAGTTTGAGCGGTTACGTGGCGAATACCGGCAAATGCGCGACCGTCAGTGGGCAGGCGACAAACGCTATGACGCCTGGATCAATGCTCCGATGAACAATGCCCGATTACTGCCGTTTGGCCTGTATGACCAATGGGTACCTGCGTTTGTCGCATTGTTCAACCAGGCGGGCGGTGACTGGCTGAAGTTCTACGCCGCCGTGGAAACGCTTGGCGCCTTGCCGCTAGAGGAGCGCAAGACAGCACTCAAAGCGCTGTCCGGATCAGCAAGCGCCCATCAACCGAAGAACCAGTAGCAAACACCGATCGCACCGAGCACCCCGGCCAGCTCCGCCAGCAGCGCACAACCGACCGCATGCCGAGCGCGCTGGATGCCCACGGCGCCGAAGTACACCGCCAGCACATAGAACGTCGTTTCGGTGCTGCCCTGGACGGTTGCCGCCACCAGCGCCGGGAAGCTGTCTACGCCCGAGGTCTTCATGGTTTCAATCAACATCGCCCGGGCAGCGCTGCCGGAGAAGGGTTTGACCATGGCGGTTGGCAGCGCATCGACGAACCGCGTATCCCAACCGGCCCATTCCACCAGATGACGAATCCCGTCCAGGCCAAAATCCAGCGCCCCGGACGCCCGCAGCACGCCCACCGCACACAGCATCGCCACCAGATACGGCAGCAGGTTCTTCGCGACATCGAAGCCTTCTTTGGCACCCTCGACGAAGGCCTCGTAGACCTTCACTTTGCGCAGCGCGCCGATCACAAGGAACAGCATGATCAGACCGAACAGCGTCAGGTTGCCGAGGATCGATGACAAACCGGCCAGTGCGGCGGCCGACATCGTGCCCAACAGCGCCATGAAGCCACCGAGGATGAGGGCACCGGGAATCATGTAGGCCAGCACCACCGGGTCCCAGATGCGCAGGCGTTGCATGAAGGCCACGGATAAAAAGCCGACGATGGTCGAGCAACTGGTGGCCAGCAGAATGGGCAGGAACACCAGCGTCGGGTCAGGCGCGCCTTGTTGGGCGCGGTACATGAAGATCGTCACCGGCAACAGCGTCAGGGACGACGCGTTGAGCACCAGGAACAGGATCTGCGCGTTACTGGCGATGGTGGCGCTGGGATTGAGCTCCTGCAGGGCCTTCATGGCTTTGAGGCCAATCGGCGTGGCTGCGTTGTCCAGGCCCAGGCCGTTGGCGGCGAAGTTCAGGGTGATCAGGCCGATGGCCGGGTGACCGGGCGGGACTTCCGGCATGAGGCGCAAAAACAGCGGGCCGAGCGCCTTGGCCAGCCATTCGACGATCCCGGCTTTCTCGGCGATCCGCAGAAAGCCGAGCCAGAGGGTGAGGGTGCCGAACAGCAGGACCATCACTTCGACCGACAGCTTGGCCATGGCGAAAATGCTCTCCACCATCGCCGCAAAAATCCCGGCATTACCGCCGACCAGCCACTGCACCAGCGCCGATATTGCGGCCACAACGAAGAAGCCAAGCCACAGGCCATTAAGCATCAGTCAAATCCCCCAAAAGATGCGCGAATGATAGCGGGGTGGCCAGAAACGACAAACCCCGGATTTCTCCGGGGTTTGTCTATGCGCTACACATCTGTAGGAGCCGGCTTGCTGGCGATTGCTGCACCGCGGTGTATCTGTCACATCGCGTTATCGTTCATCGCCAGCAAGCCGGTTTCTACAGAGGGTGTCAGTTGCTGGAAACTTCACCAGCCGGCAGCTTTTCCTTGCTGCGCCAGTGTGGCAGGGAGTTCCAGTAGCGCTGGCCCTTGGCATCGTCGTACATGCCTTCCCAACGCGAGATAACCAGTACGGCCAGGGCGTTGCCGATCACGTTCAGTGCGGTACGCGCCATGTCCATGATGCGGTCGACACCGGCGATGAACGCCAGACCTTCCAGCGGAATACCAACGCTGCCCAGAGTTGCCAGCAGTACCACGAAGGACACGCCCGGTACGCCGGCGATGCCTTTGGAGGTGACCATCAGGGTCAGGACCAGCAGCAGTTGCTGGCCGACCGACAGGTCAATGCCGTACAGCTGAGCAATGAAGATCGCCGCGATGCTTTGATACAGGGTCGAACCGTCGAGGTTGAACGAGTAGCCGGTCGGTACCACGAAGCTGCAAATGGCTTTCGGTGCGCCGTAGGCTTCCATCTTCTCGATCACGCGCGGCAGCACGGTCTCGGAGGAAGCGGTGGAGTAGGCCAGCACCAGCTCATCCTTGAAGATGCGCATCAGCTTGATCACCGAGAAGCCGAACAGGCGTGCGATCAGGCCCAGCACCACGAAGGCGAAGAAGGCGATGGCGACGTAAACCAGGATCACCAGTTTCGCCAGCGGCAGCAGGGAAGCGAAACCGAAGTTGGCCACGGTTACCGCGATCAGTGCGAAGACGCCGATCGGGGCGTAGTTCATGATCATGTGGGTGACCTTGAACATGCTTTCCGACACGCCCTGGAACATCGTGACCAGCGGATCACGCAACTCTGGCTTGAGGCTCGACAGACCGAGACCGAACAGCACGGAGAAGAAGATGATCGGCAGCATTTCGCCGCGGGTCATGGCCGCGAAGATGTTCGACGGGATCAGGTTGAGGATGGTCTCAATGAACGCGTGTTCATGCTGGACCTCCGCCGCCGTCGCCTGGTACTTGGAGATATCCACCGTTCCCAGCGTGCTCATGTCGATGCCGGCACCCGGATGGAACAGGTTGGCCATCAGCAGGCCTACGACGATGGCAATGGTGGTGACGACTTCAAAGTAGATGATGGTTTTGAGGCCGATGCTACCGAGTTTCTTCGCATCACCCACACCGGCAATGCCGACGATCAGCGAAGAGATCACGATCGGGATCACAATCATCTTGATCAGACGGATAAAGATATCGCCTGCCGGTTGCAGGACGTTGCTGATCCACCAGGCTTTTTCGGCACTGAAATGGTTGAGCAGCGCACCGATTGCAATCCCCAATACCAGACCGATGAGGATCTGCCAGGCGAGGCTAAGCTTTGCCTTCTTCATATCTTTACCCTTACTTCAGTTTGACTCGGACAGACGCATGGACTGGCCCGCTTGTGGCGAAACCGTCTGTGCATCTGCCCCCGTATAAGGAGCCCCGGAGCACTTGTTAATAGCTCTCTGGCAGGCGAAAAAAGGCGCAACTATTCCGATGCAAGGAAGCGACGTCTAATGCCGTAAACGCCTACCCCATGCCGAATCGGCATGAGGTTTTTTTACTGAAAGCGACGTCGCAATCGGTTCGAATACGACATTTCAGCAGGCATAAGCGCCGTGAACCGGTCATCACAGAGCAGGTTGGTTGTTTTTTGAGCAGGGCAGGATCGTGGTTTTTTCAGCAAAATCCCACGTGATGGCGAGAAAAATCACAGCAAAATAACGGTTATTTTTCTCGATATACGGTCACAGAGATTGCTGCGCAAATCATGTTTGTGAGCGCAGATGACCAACGGGGAGAGGAAAAACGAAGGAATGACGGTCTCAAGCGTATGTGTGATCAAGCCCTTCGCAAGTCCGTCGAGCCTGGGTCGGTCGGCGAACTTGCGACGCAGCTTTTCCTGACCCGGCCCTCGCGCAGGCACTCCCTGTACCCGTAGGTCACTCCGCCCCTGACACAGGCAGAACGTCCCGACCCCATGGTCATGCGCCGGCCTTCCTCAGGTGGCGCAGATGGAAAGAAGCGCGGCGGCCTCTTTCCTGTACAAATTCTGATCTTTCAACAAACCCTGCATACGCAGATCAGGCATGTCGGCAAGCCCTGGCACTACCGCCCAACAGCAGGGCGGCTGCCAGTGTTTTCGACAAACCGCTCATGTCAGCCGCGACCGCGACGGCTAAAGAAGAAGGAAGCAATGAACATCACCAGGAACACGACAAACAGAATCTTGGCGATACCCGTGGCGGTGCCCGCGATACCACCGAAGCCCAGTACGGCAGCGACAATGGCAATGATCAGGAATGTGATTGCCCAGCTCAACATGGTGATTCTCCTTACGCGTCTATTAAAGGTGCTGCGTTTCCCGGCGCATCAAAGGCGACAGGTGTATTGCCTAGAACACCCAACGCTCCTGGGGACGCATCTCGTCCACAGGCTGGGCCTGGTCGACGTCCATCATTCGCATCGGGGTGCTGTCGGCCTGGCTGCTGACAGCGCTGAATTGGGTTTGGGTCGGGTACTGAAACGTTGGGCGCGCCGCGTCTGGCTGCTGACTCTGCTCCCAGCGCACAAACTGCTGGCCGCCGATCAATGTGATCATCAGCGCCAGAACAGCGAACAAGCCTTGCTGGAAATACAGCGGCGATAGGCGCAAGTGGGCGGCACGTTGACGGTTCATCCTGAAGCTCCTCCCAATCAAGTCGGGATTGACGGGCGTTTGTTCTTGAATGCCCTGGTTAATCAGACCATTGCACCCTGCATGCCAGATTTTTTTGAGAACAAAAAACCTTTTAAATCAATACGTTATCAACTTAACGAAAATCACTTCAGGCGCATCCTGCACGATGCCGACCCTAGAACCGTGCGAATTGCACGATCCCAATCAAGGAAGTCGTAATTTTTTTGGAATTGCGAGGAGGGCGCAGATGTCAGAAATGGACGCAGGACGTTGTCTGAAACCGGGATTCTATTAAAAGACCCAAAGAATCAGGCTGCTAACTGATCATTGAGATGAGCGCTACCCTCTCTGTGCAGGAATAGCTCAGAATCAACCATGCAACTTGCCCGATTTTTCCGGGACTAAATTCAGACCATTCACTAAGGAGCGTAGGAAAATGGAATCAGCCACTGAGCATCAAGGCCGTATTCTGCTGGTGGACGATGAATCCGCCATCCTGCGTACTTTCCGATATTGCCTCGAAGACGAAGGCTACAGCGTGGCCACTGCCACCAGCGCCGCGCAGGCAGAGGCGTTGCTGCAACGTCAGGTTTTCGATCTGTGCTTCCTCGATTTGCGCCTTGGCGAAGACAACGGGCTCGATGTGCTGGCGCAAATGCGCGTACAAGCGCCCTGGATGCGGGTCGTGATTGTCACGGCGCACTCGGCCGTCGACACGGCAGTGGACGCCATCCAGGCCGGTGCCGCCGACTATCTGGTCAAACCATGCAGCCCTGATCAATTGCGACTGGCCACCGCCAAGCAATTGGAGGTGCGGCAACTGTCGGCGCGCCTGGAAGCCCTGGAAGGTGAGGTACGCAAACCCAAGGATGGTCTGGACTCCCACAGTCCGGCCATGAAGGTGGTTCTCGAAACCGCTCGACAGGTCGCCACCACCGACGCCAACATCCTGATTCTTGGCGAATCCGGCACCGGCAAGGGTGAGTTGTCTCAGGCCATCCACGGCTGGAGCAAGCGGGCGAAGAAATCCTGCGTCACGATCAATTGCCCGTCGCTGACGGCCGAACTCATGGAAAGCGAGCTCTTCGGCCATAGCCGTGGCGCATTCACCGGGGCGAGCGAAAGCACCCTGGGTCGCGTCAACCAGGCTGACGGTGGCACGTTGTTTCTTGACGAAATCGGTGATTTTCCACTGACGTTGCAGCCAAAGTTGCTGCGTTTCATCCAGGACAAGGAGTATGAACGCGTCGGCGACCCCGTGACCCGTCGCGCCGATGTGCGCATCCTCGCGGCCACCAACCTCAACCTTGAGGACATGGTGCGTGACGGCCGCTTCCGCGAAGACCTGCTCTATCGACTGAACGTCATTACTTTGCACCTGCCGCCGCTGCGCGAACGCCGCGAAGATATTCTCACCCTCGCCGATCGGTTCCTGGCGCGGTTCGTCAAAGAGTACGCACGACCGGCACGGGCCTTCAGCGATGAGGCGCGGGAAGCGCTGCTGAGCTACCGCTGGCCGGGCAACATCCGCGAGCTGCGCAATGTCGTCGAACGTGCGAGCATCATCTGCCCGCAGGAGCGCGTCGAGATCAACCACCTGGGCATGGCCGAAACCCCGGTCAACAATGCGCCACGTATCGGCGCGGCGCTGAGCCTGGACGAACTGGAAAAAGCCCACATCGGCGCAGTCCTGGCCACCGCCGACACGCTCGACCAAGCCGCCAAAACCCTGGGCATCGATGCTTCGACGCTGTACCGCAAACGCAAGCAGTACAGCTTGTGAGCCACTGCCAATGAAACTGGCGATGAAGTTGAGGACACGGCTCTTCCTGAGCATTTCCGCACTCATCACCGCAGCCTTGTTCGGGCTGCTACTCGGGCTGGTCGGCGTGATGCAGATGGCGGCTAGCCAGGAATCGCTGATCCGCAACAATTTCGCCACTCTGGATCTGGGTCTCAAGCTACGTCAGACCCTGGGCGACCAACTGGTCATCCTGCTCAGCGACAAACCCGATCCAAATGCCTTCGAAGCCTCCAAGCAGCAATACTTCAGTTTGCTTGAAGAAGGTATCGCCCAAGAGCCACAAGACGAGAAAGGCAACGAGTACGGATTCAGAAAAGCCAAGGCGGATTACCAGAGCTTCATCCAGGCGTATGAGCTGTCCCCGAACACCACAAATGTCCTCGGCAGCCACAATGACCTCGCCGACAAGTTCAACGCACTGCGTAATGGCTTGATCATCGAACACAAACGCGCGCTGGACGCCATCAACCTGATCCAGCAACAGGCCCGTGAACGTGCGCTTCTGGTAGCCGGGTTACTCGGGCTGGTGGGACTGGCAGTGCTGATCATCGGCTTCGTCACCGCCCATGCCCTTGCTCGGCGTTTCGGAGCGCCGATTGAAGCCCTGGTCCAGGCAGCGGATAACATCGGCCAAGGTAATTTCGATGTCACCCTGCCGATCTCGTCGGCTGCGGAGTTGAACCAACTGACCCGGCGTTTCGGGATCATGGCCGAAGCATTGCGTGACCATCAGGCCACCAACGTCGACGAGCTTCTGGCCGGCCAGCAGCGTTTGCAGGCGGTCCTCGACAGTATCGACGACGGCCTACTGATGATCGACCGCCAGGGCCATCTGGAGCACCTCAACCCCGTGGCCCAACGCCAACTCGGCTGGGACTCCGACCGCTTGGGGCAGGGCTTGGGCGCGGCATTGGAGCGCCCTGAACTCGATCCGCAGCTGCAACTGGTCCTGCGCGGCGGCACGCTGGAGCGAGCGCCGGACGATTTGAGCATCGAGGTCGACGGTGAAGCGCGCGTGTTGACCTACAGCCTGACCCCCGTCAGCCATACCCAAGGCCATATTCTCGGTGCCGTGATGGTGCTGCATGACGTAACGGAACAGCGGGCCTTCGAACGGGTGCGCAGCGAATTCGTGTTACGAGCCTCTCATGAGTTGCGAACACCGGTCACCGGCATGCACATGGCGTTCGGTCTGTTTCGCGAACGTGCGCACTTTGCCCCTGACTCCCGGGAGGCCGACCTGCTGGACACGGTCAACGAAGAGATGCAGCGCCTGATGCAACTGATCAACGACCTGCTGAACTTCTCCCGCTACCAGAACGGCTTGCAAAAGCTGACCCTGACACCCTGTTCCATCGAGGATTTGCTGGAGCAGGCTCAAACACGCTTTGCCGAATCAGCCAGCGAAAAGGAAATCGACCTGCTGGTAGAAGTGCAGGGACCGTTGCCTTGGCTGCAAGCCGACCAGCTGCAATTGGACCGGGTACTCGATAACCTGATCGACAACGCGCTGCGCCACACCGGCTCAGGCGGGCGCATACGTCTGCAGGCCCGACGGCATGGCGATCGGGTGATCATCAGCGTTGAAGACAATGGCGAAGGCATTGCCTACGGCCAGCAAGGACGGATCTTTGAACCGTTCGTGCAGGTCGGGCGCAAGAAGGGCGGTGCCGGGCTCGGTCTGGCCCTGTGCAAGGAGATCGTGCAATTGCATGGCGGTCGGATGGGCGTCTATTCACGGCCAGGACAGGGCACGCAGTTCTACATGGCGCTGACCGTTTAGAGCGGCGTCAGGCTTCATCATCCAATCGTCGCACCGTGCGGCGGCGCCCTCGGGTGATCAGTTCAATGAACTGCACCGCGCTCAGGGCCTGGGCGAACAGCCAGCCCTGACCGAACTTCACGCCCTCGCTGCTGAGTAACGCAGCCTGGGCTTCATGTTCGATGCCCTCGGCAATCACCTTGAGGTGCAGTGACTGGGCCATGTGGATGATGTGCGGAGCCACACCACTGCTGGCGGCGTCATGGCCCAGGGCGTCGATAAACGCCTTGTCGATTTTCAGGCAGTCCACCGGCAAGGTTTGCAGGTAGGCGAGGCTGCAATAGCCGGTACCGAAATCATCGATCAACACCTGATGCCCGACATCCCGCAAGGCTTGCAGGTTTTCCCGGGCCACCACCACATCGATCAGGCCGCGCTCGGTGACCTCGAAGGCAATCTGCCGGGCCGCGACCCGATGCAGTGTCAGCAACCGCTCCATGACCTGGCCGATCCGCGGAACCATCACGTCACACGCCGCGAGATTCACCGAAATGTAGAGCTGCGGATTGGCGCGCAGCAATTGCCCGAGCTGTTCAAGCAGGCGTTGCAGCACGAAGTCTGTCATCTGGCGAATTTGCCCGGTGTTCTCCGCCATTGGAATGAACAGATCGGGACTGGTCAGTGTGCCGTCCGGCCTGCGCCACCGCAGCAGGGCTTCAGCGCCCACACAGTTACGGCTATCGAGGTCGAAGATCGGTTGATACAACACCTGCAACTCGCCGCGTCGAATCGCGCCGGTCAGCTCGGCGTCCAGCGACTGTCGCTGACGTACCAGCAGAAACACCAGGAATCCCACGCACACACCCAACGCCAAACTGGCCGGCAGCAGCCACCACCAGACCGTCGGCACATGCATGCCGCTACGTGGGCTGATCAACACCAATTGGTATTCCGGGTTGTCGGTAGGCATGCGGTAAATCAGGCGTGTCCCGGTAATTTGCAGCGCGTCTCGATTTTTCGGTGGCCAGCCTTTTTTCGGTGGCCAGGGCTGTGAGACCCCCAACACCGGAATGGCCCGCGTGCCATCGTCCAGAACAACCAGCAGGCTGCTACCCGGCGACAGATCGACCATGTCGGTCAAATGCCCACGAGACGTCGCCACGCGAAAATTGCCGCGCCCGAGCATCAGCGCGGCACGGTTTTCATCGGGTTCGGTCGTGGTATTGAGCCAATAACTGTAGGTAGGGCCTTCGATGTCTGGTGGTCGAATCAGCGACAACCCTTCCTGACGCGGTCGATTGGAGCAGACACGCGAAGCATCCATGTAGGCTGCTTCGTAAACGAAACGGTAATTGAAACTGACCGCCTGCAAGGTCGCGATCATCTCATCGTCGCAGCCTCTTAACGGCTGGGTCTCAAGGTCATCGAGACTTTCTCGCAACTGCCCGAAAAGTTGTTCCAGACGGGCGAGGAAACGTTCGCCCTGAGCGTTCATTTCCTCGCTCTCGTTTTGCTCAACCTGATGCAGTGCGACGAACAGACTGCCTGTCATCAACATGCCTGTGCTCAAGACAGCCGCCATCAACCCCAGAAACCAGGGGTGATAGAACCAACTTCGAAAGGTATCTCGAGCAGCAGCCATTGTGGAATTCCGGCGAATTACCAATGAGTTATAGCTGCTGATTGAGAAAGCGCCCGCACCGTCGGGCGGTCGTCATTATTTTGTCTGATTTAAGACCATCAACATCGCCGCCGTTTGCGCATCCGGCGTGCCGTCGAAACGGGCTGGCCGGAAACGCATCTGAAACGCTGCGATCACATGCCGTGTTGCAACATCCAGCTCACCGGTTTGTGGCGTGGAATAGCCTAATCGTGCCAATTGCGACTGAAACCAGCTGATGCTCGGCAATTGTGCGGCGAACTGCATTTGCTGGCGCGCCACGGCCTGTTCGTTCGGCCAGATGCCGATACCCTCGGCGGCGAGGCGCTTCCAGGGGAACAGCGGGCCCGGGTCCAGTTTGCGCAGCGGTGCGATGTCACTGTGACCGATGATGTAGCGAGGATTGATGGTGTAGCGCTTGCTGATGTCCTTGAGCAGCACGATCAAGGACTGAATCTGATCCTCGGTGTACGGATACCAGAGCCGGCCGGTCGGGGTGTCCTTGAAGCCCGGATTGACGATTTCGATGCCGATGGAGCTGGAGTTCAGCCAGGTCCTGCCGTCCCACTCGCTTTCACCGGCGTGCCAGGCACGCTGGCTTTCGTCCATCAGCTTGAAAATGGTGGCGCCCTTGTCATCACCGATCAGGTAATGACTGCTGACCTCGCCATGGGTCAGCAATTGCAGCGAACGCTCCATTGAGGCATTGGTGTAGTGCACCACCACGAACTGGATGCGGCTGTCGAAATTGGCAGACTTGTGACGGGTGTCGAATCGAGGGCCGCTGGCACAGCCGGCCAGCAGGATCAGAGACACGAAGAGGGCAAAATATTTCATGGCGAGAGGCTGTACGCAGGAGTCGATAATGCAACAGTGTAACGTACCGCCCTGAACACGGACGGCATTCACGCTGAATTAAACATAATGGAACAATAGGCGATCAGCCCGTTTCGACCCGATTACGACCTGCATTTTTCGCTCGATATAACGCCTGATCGGCCCTTTTAAGCGCCTGATCGCTTTGCTCGCCCGGGCGCAACGCTGTCATCCCCATGGAAATGGTGATGGTCACCGGCTCACCCTTGAAGTGAAACGGGCAGGCCTCGATGGCAGCACGGAGGTTCTCCAGCAGCTTCAGACCGGCCGCAGGCACCGTGGACGGCATCAGCAGGACAAACTCTTCACCACCGAACCGGGCAATGAAATCCGTTCCACGCAGCCGCTTGCGCAATACACCAGCAATGATTTTCAACACTTTGTCGCCAGCCAGGTGCCCGTAGTTATCGTTGATGCGCTTGAAATGATCGAGGTCGAACATGGCCAGCAACAACGTATTGCCATGTTGCTGCCACTGTTTGACTTCATCCTCCAGCCGCTCGCTCCACGCGGCCCGATTGGGCAGCCCGGTCAACGGATCGATCAAGGCTTTCTGGCGCTGCTCTTCTAGGTGCTCGCGGTAACCTTGGGCCTCCTGCTCCATATGGGCGACCCGTTCCGCCAGACTGTGCAGGCGTGCGGCGACCTCTTGCTCGCGTTCGTCGCGTTTTTTCTGGTGCTCGTCCATGGTGCCGAGCAGGCCTTCGAGGTGGTTTTCCAGGACGACTTTGAGATCGTCCAGATCCGCTGCTTCTTGCATGCGGCTCTGCAATCCGTCGACCTGTTCGCGGATCTGCGTGTCCATCTCGCGCGCAGCCGAACGGTTGTCGGCGTGACCGGCGCTGGCTGCCTGAAGGTTGCTCTGGAACGACTCAAGACGCTCGTTGAGTCGCTGCAGGTAGACTTCGAATTCGTGCTGGCCACTGTCGGTGATCGCCAGCATCAACGTCGCGAAATCGTCGAGAATCGGCAGTAACTCGTACCAGTTCAAACCGTTTTTCAGACGATCACGCATGGACTCGGCTTGCGGTCGATGGCGCTCGGGCAACGTCAGGTCATCCAGCAGGCCCAGCAGTGTGTCTTCAATATGGCTGGCCACCGAGCTGTAAGACGGCTCGGGGGAGTCTGGCAGGGCGTAAAGGATGTCGTGCTCGGATAACTCCGGATCGACCGGGGTGATTTCCACCGTGGTGGCCGGTGGAAGGTGCGCGTTTTCTGCCGATGCCTGGGTGATCAGTTCATCGGGGTTGATGGCCGACTCGGTAATTGGCCGCAGCGCCTCGGGGGGCTGTTGTTCCTGGGTTGCGCTTATTGGAGCCGGTTCCGGAGGGTCCACAACAAGCGGCTGGACGATTGAATCGTCGGCCGGCACAAGTAATTCGGTAAGTGGGGGTTCGGGCGCCAGTGACTGTGGCTTCGACACCTCGACGAAAGGTTCCCGGGCCGTAGGTGGCTCGACGCTGACAGGCGCCGCAGGGGCATCGGCATCCGGGGTGTTCGCTGCCTCCGTATCACGATGTCCAAACAACCGCTGCAACAAACCCGGTCGATCCTGCTCGGCCGGGTTCTCAAGCTGGCTCAGCGCTTTACCTTGCAGACCACTCAGCTCACTGAGCAACAATGGAATCTCACGCGCCTGACCCACTCGGGCATCCAGTTGTTTGGCAAAACTCTTGAGCGGCCGACTCACTTCCCGTGGCAACGGCAGTGTTTGCAACTGAGTGACCAGCGCGGTCAGGGCGGCGCTGGTCTGGTTGATCCGGGTTTCGCGGCGTTGCTCAGAGTCGAGCACGGCTTTTTCCAGACGCGGAATCAACGCCGCCAGGCCGGCGTCCATGTCATCGGTACGCACGACTTCGCGCATTTCCTTCATGCACTGGTCCACGGCGCGGTCGGTGCCTTCCGCCGCCAAGGTGCTGCGCACCAGCCCGCGCCGCAACAGGTCGAGTCGTGCATCCCAACGGCGTTCGAGTTTTTCCTGTTGTTCGATGCTTTTGAGGTACTTCTCTTTCCAGCGCTGTGTTTCGTCGCTCATTCAGGGGTTCCGCGAAGGGCAGGACTCAACGCGGGCAATGCATCGGCCGTGAGCGAACCCGGCAGACGAATCTCTACCGCGACCGGCAGGTGATCGGAAATGGGTTGGGCCAGCACCTCGACCTTTTCAAGGGTCAGGGTCGGACTCAAAAGAATATGGTCCAGGCAGCGCTGTGGGCGCCAGCTGGGGAACGTCGCTTCCAGCTGCGGGGCCAGCAGGCCGAGGTCACGCAATGGAGAGTTTTGCAGCAGGTCACTGGCATGGGTGTTCATGTCGCCCATCAGCACCTGGTGCTTATAGCCACCAATGAGCTCGCGGATATAAGCCAATTGCAGGCTTCGAGTACGCGCACCGAGCGCGAGATGCATCATGACCACCACCAGTGCCTCCGGACCTTCGCCGAAGCGCACCAGAATCGCTCCACGGCCTTTTGGCCCAGGCAATGGATGGTCCTCGATCGCCCATGGGCGCAGACGGCTGAGCACGCCATTGCTGTGCTGGCCGAGACGTCCGAGATTGCGATTGAGCTGTTGATACCAGTAGGGGAAGGCGCCGAGCTGGGCCAGGTGTTCGACCTGATTGACGTAACCTGAACGCAGGCTGCCGCCATCGGCTTCCTGCAAGGCGACCAGATCGAAGTCGCCCAGCAGATTGCCGATCTTCTGCAGATTACCGGCGCGCCCGGTGTGGGGCAGCAGATGTTGCCAGCCCCGCGTCAGGTAGTGCCGATAGCGCTCGGTACTGATGCCGACCTGAATATTGAAACTGAGCAGGCGCAAACGACTGTCTGCGGGCAGGCCCGTCGACTCCAGATGGTGCTCGTTGACCCGCGGATCATGCAGGCCAACGATGCGTTCAGTTCCCCAGCGGCGCATGGAAAACGATGCCCTTAGTTGGCGGCAGCCTTATTAGCCGCTCGCTCTTTGTCGATCAGTTTATCGGCCAGTTGCAAGGCTTGTTCGGCACCGCCAGCAGAGCCCACGTCGAAGCGATACTTGCCGTTGACGATCAAGGTAGGAACGCCGGTGATTTCATATTTTTTGGCCAGTTCAGTGGCTTTGGTGATTTGGCCTTTGATGGCGAAAGAATCGAAAGTCGCCAGGAATTTGTCCTTGTCGACGCCCTGGGTGGCCAGGAAATCGGCCATGTCATTCTTGTCGGTCAGCTTTTTGTGCTCTTTCTGAATCGCTTCGAACACCGCGGTATGGACCTTGTGCTCGACACCCATCGCTTCGAGGGTCAGGAACAGCTGGCCGTGTGCGTTCCAAGGGCCACCGAACATGGCAGGGATACGGACGAAATTCACGTCGGAAGGCAGCTTCTCGACCCATGGATTGATCACCGGCTCGAAAGCGTAGCAATGCGGGCAGCCGTACCAGAACAGCTCAACCACTTCGATCTTGCCAGGCACGGCAACCGGAACCGGATTGGTCAGTTCGACATAAGGGGCGGCTGGGGCTTCGGCGGCCTGGGCAGTCATGCCGAACAGGCTGGCAGCGGCAAAAACGGCGCTGATGATCAGATTACGCATGCTTTACTCCTGGACAATTTTATCGCCTCGCGCGACCTGTTCTCAGACAGATCGCGGCGGGCTCGAGTTCTGTAGTGTAGCGGCAGCGGCCACAAAAAAGGGCGGCCAAAGCCACCCTTTTTATACTTGCTGTGACGGATTAATCGAGCGTTAACGTTGCAAGATATATGCAATCGCGTCACGCCCGATTCGTCGGTCTTAGTGCAGGCCCTGAATGTAGCTGGACACTGCGGCGATGTCTTCGTCGCTCAGGCGCTTGGCGATGGTCTGCATGGTTTTCGCATCGCCATCGTTGGTGCGACCGCCTTCTTCCTTGCGGAAATCAGTCAGTTGCTTGGCGACGTATTGAGCGTGCTGGCCACCCAGGTGCGGGAAACCGGCGGCAGCGTTGCCGGTGCCGTTTGGCGAGTGACAGCCGGTGCAGGATGGCAGGCCCTTGGCCATGTCGCCGCCACGGAACAGTGCTTCACCCCGTGCCACGATTTTCGGATCGGCGGCGCCGACGCTGCCTTTCTGGCTGGCGAAGTAAGCGGCGATGTCCGCCAGGTCCTGATCGCTCAGGTTGGTCAGCAGGCCGGTCATTTCCAGAACCGTGCGCTTGCCCGACTTGATGTCGTGCAGCTGCTTGGTCAGGTAGCGTTCGCCCTGACCCGCCAGTTTTGGAAAGTTTGGCGCCATGCTGTTGCCATCCGGTCCGTGGCAAGCGCCACATACGGCGGCTTTTGCCTGGCCTGCGGCGGCGTCACCGGGTTTTACTGGCTCACCTGCAGCATTGGCAATGCCGGAGATCCCCATGGTCAACAGCAGACTCACGATCAATTTGTTCATCAGCTAATCCAACTACGGCTAAGGGTTGAAGAGTTATGGACCGGGCTTACTCGCTCATCCAATGGATGATGGCTTGGTAATCCTCGGCACTGCAGTCCATGCACAAACCACGCGGCGGCATCGCCTTGAAACCCTGGGTCACGTGTTGCACCAGCGTCTCCATACCTTTCGCCAACCTCGGCGTCCAGGCTTCCTGATCGCCCTTGCGGGGCGCCGTTGGAAGCTGGCCGGAATGACAGGCACCACAAACACGGTTGTACACAGCTTCCGGATCCTGTGTAGCCTGAGCGCTGTAAAGCGGCATCAAGACACCGGCAGCTAGCAGCCATTTCGTCATAAAACGACCTTTTCAGGGTTGAGAGCGTGCTGCGTTCTAGTGCGCAATCAAGGTCTGTCGCTCTCGTGAACTTCATCCTACGCTGGGACAAAGCGCACACAAAATCTGCGGCATTATATACTGGCGTCACTGAAACGGAAGCGACACTGCTTGCCGCACCTATTCCTGGCGCCGCCCACATCGGAAATCCCATGCAACTCAAGAATCCCATCCTCGGTCTGTGCCAACAGTCCACCTTCATGCTCAGCGCCGCCAAAGTCGACCAATGTCCGGATGACGAAGGCTTTGAAGTCGCCTTCGCCGGGCGTTCCAACGCTGGCAAATCGAGTGCACTGAACACCCTGACCCACGCCAGCCTGGCGCGGACCTCGAAAACCCCGGGTCGCACGCAACTGTTGAATTTCTTCAAGCTAGACGATGAACGCCGTCTGGTCGACCTGCCGGGCTACGGTTATGCAAAAGTACCGATTCCGCTCAAGCAACACTGGCAGCGTCACCTGGAAGCCTATCTCGGCGGCCGCGAGAGTTTGAAGGGTCTGATTCTGATGATGGACATCCGCCATCCGATGACCGATTTCGACCTGCTGATGCTCGACTGGGCCGTGGCCGCGGGCATGCCGATGCACATTCTGCTGACCAAAGCGGACAAGCTGACCTACGGCGCCGCCAAGAACACGCTGCTCAAGGTTCAAGCGGAAATCCGCAAGGGCTGGGGCGATCTCGTGACCATTCAGCTGTTTTCGGCCCCCAAGCGCATGGGCCTGGAAGACGCCTACACTGTATTGGCAGGGTGGATGGAATTGGCGGACAAGGGCTCCGAAGCAGAAGCCGAATAAGCGAGAAAAACTGCCTGTGACGCACTCAGGCAGTTTTCTTCAGGCAAAAAAAACCCCGGACTTCTTATGGGGAGGGGGAAGTTCCGGGGTTCAAATTCTAGACCGCTAGGGCGGGGTCCAGATATCTGCCAACACTTAACACAACATAGGAGCTCGAAGGGCTTCACCAGCCATTCAGTAACTCTGAGTGCCTGAATCGAAGATTAGTTCAGATTTTTTTCGATTAGCTTTGGAATAACCCCAAGAACGCTTCGAACTAAGCAGCCCTCGCCCCCTCTGCCGCGGTATTTCGCCGCGCACAAACGATGATTTCTCTGTTGGAGCGAGCTTGCTCGCGATGGAGTGTCATCCAAGTCAATGTGGCTGATACACCTTCGCGAGCGGGCTCGCTCCTACAGAGGGCCGTGGCCTTTTCAGACGGGTTAGTGAGCCTCATCCCAGTTGTTTCCGACGCCGACTTCCACCAGCAGCGGAACATCGAGCTTCGCCGCTTCGCTCATGTGCACGCGAATTTCTTCGCGGACCTGATCGACCAGATCCTCACGCACCTCAAGCACCAGTTCATCGTGCACCTGCAGGATGACTTTGGCGTCCAGGCCCGAGGCTGTCAGCCAGTCATCCACCGCGACCATGGCTTTCTTGATGATGTCTGCAGCGGTGCCCTGCATCGGCGCGTTGATCGCCGTGCGCTCAGCGGCAGCGCGTTCTTGCGGCTTGTTGGAGTTGATGTCCGGCAGGTACAGGCGCCGTCCAAAGAACGTCTCCACGAAACCTTGCTCGGCCGCTTGGGCACGAGTGCGATCCATGTACTGGCGAACGCCGGGATAACGGGCGAAGTACGTATCGATGTAAGCCTTGGCGGTCTTGGTGTCGACGCCAATGTCCTTGCCGAGCTTCTGCGCACCCATGCCGTAGATCAGGCCGAAGTTGATCGCCTTGGCGCTGCGGCGCTGGTCAGAGGTCACGTTCGCCAGGTCGTCCACCTTGAAGACCTCGGCGGCGGTCGCGGTATGCACGTCCAGATTGTGGCGGAAGGCGTTCATCAACCCTTCATCCCTGGACAGGTGCGCCATGATCCGCAGTTCGATCTGCGAATAGTCCGCTGCTAGCAATTTGTAACCGGTCGGTGCCACGAAAGCCTGACGAATGCGACGCCCTTCAGCCGTGCGCACCGGAATGTTCTGCAGGTTCGGATCGCTGGAGGACAGCCGGCCGGTGGACGCCACCGCCTGATGATACGACGTGTGAATCCGCCCGGTGCGCGGGTTGATCTGTTCCGGCAAACGGTCGGTGTAGGTGCTTTTCAGCTTGCTCATGGAACGGTATTCCATCAGCACCTTAGGCAACCGGTAGTCGTCCTCGGCCAGTTTCGCCAGCACCTCTTCGGCGGTGGACGGCTGGCCCTTGGCGGTTTTCTTCAGCACCGGCAGACCGAGTTTTTCGTAGAGGATCACGCCCAGTTGCTTGGGCGATCCGAGGTTGAACTCTTCCCCGGCAATCTCGAAGGCTTCACGCTCCAGCGCGACCATCTTGTCACCCAACTCGATGCTTTGAATGCCGAGCAACGCGGCATCAACGAAAGCGCCTTGGCGCTCGATGCGCGCCAGCACCGGCACCAAGGGGATTTCGATGTCGGTCAGCACGCTGGCCAGGCTCGGGATGGCGCTGAGCTTTTCATGCAGGACTTGATGCAGACGCAAGGTGATGTCGGCGTCTTCGGCCGCATACGGACCGGCCTGTTCAAGAGCGATCTGGTCAAACGTCAGCTGCTTCACGCCTTTGCCGGCGATGTCCTGGAAACTCACCGTGGTGTGATCCAGGTATTTCAGCGCCAGGCTGTCCATGTCGTGGCGAGTCGCCGTCGAATTGAGGACGTAAGACTCGAGCATGGTGTCGAACGCAACGCCGCGCACGGTGATGCCGTTGGCTTGATCGCCGCCGATGGCGCAGTTGGCCAGGATGTTGATGTCGAACTTGGCGTGCTGACCCACTTTGAGCTTGTTCGGATCTTCCAGGATCGGCTTCAGCGCGCGCAGGACGGTGTCGCGATCCAGCTGCTGCGGTACGCCGATGTAGGAATGGGTCAACGGGATGTAGGCCGCTTCGTTGGCCTGCACCGCGAACGACAACCCCACCAGTTGCGCCTGCTGCGCATCGATTCCGGTGGTTTCGGTATCGAAGGCGAACAGCTTGGCGTTGTTCAGTTTTTCCAGCCAGACATCGAAACGCGCTTGATCGAGGATGGTTTCGTAAGCGGCTTCAGCAGCGACGATCGGTGCTTCGGCCTCGGGTTCGCTGAACAGGTCGACGGCCGGTGCAGGCTCGGCGGCAGCGCTCAGCTCCAGGCGTTTGGCGTCGCGATCAAGGTCGTTCAGCCAGCTTTTGAATTCCAGCAGGGTGTACAACTCGTAGAGTTTCGCCGGATCTTCCGGACCCATTTGCAGATCGTCGAGGCCAATGTCCAAAGGCACGTCGACCTTGATGGTCGCCAGTTGATAGGAGAGGAATGCCATCTCCTTGTGCTCTTCGAGTTTGGCCGGCAGGGTCTTGGCGCCACGGATCGGCAGGGTCGGGACGATGTCGAGCTGCGCATAGAGATCGGTCAGGCCACCATTCACGCCAACCAACAGGCCGGAAGCGGTCTTCGGACCGATGCCCGGAACGCCCGGGATGTTGTCGGACGAATCGCCCATGAGTGCCAGATAATCGATGATCTGCTCGGGAGCGACGCCGAATTTCTCCTTCACGCCGTCCACGTCCATGCTGCTACCAGTCATGGTGTTGACCAAGGTAATGTGACCATCGACCAGTTGCGCCATGTCCTTGTCGCCGGTCGAGATGATCACCGGGCGATCGGCGGCCGCGCTGCTGCGGGCCAGGGTGCCGATCACATCATCGGCCTCGACGCCTTCGACGCACAGTAACGGGAACCCGAGGGCGATCACGCTCTGGTGCAGCGGTTCGATCTGCACGCGCATGTCGTCGGGCATGCTCGGACGGTTGGCCTTGTATTCGGCGTACATTTCATCGCGAAAAGTCCCACCCTTGGCGTCAAACACCACGGCGAACGGACTGTCCGGATATTGCTTGCGCAGGCTCTTGAGCATGTTCAAGACGCCCTTGACCGCGCCGGTCGGCAGGCCTTTGGAAGTGGTCAGCGGTGGCAGTGCGTGAAAGGCGCGGTACAGGTAAGAAGAACCGTCCACCAGGACGAGGGGGGCTTGGCTCATGAGCAGGATCAACCTTTTCGGCGGGTCCGGCGCTAGAATAGCGGGACCGTTGACGACAAAGGGACAAGGTTATCATGCGCACACTAAATCGCCTGTTGCTGGCTGGCTTGTTTGCAATTACACCATTGGCCGCCATGGCGGCGGACGATGCGCCATCGCCGGAACCGGAAGTTACCATCCGCACGGAAGGGGACAAGGTCATTCAGGAGTACCGCCAAAACGGTTTCCTGTATGCGATCAAGGTCACGCCGAAGGGTGCGCCACCGTATTTCCTGGTGCGCTCTGACGGGACGGATGCAAACTTCATCCGCTCGGATCAGCCAGATATGCTGATTCCCGCGTGGAAAATCTTTGAGTGGAAGTAGTTTCTTAATTTCAATCGGCGCTGGCCCAACAGCGGCGCCCGTACTGGCAGTTTAAACATGTCTGTGTTCACCCCCCTGGCTCGGCCCGAGCTGGAAGCTTTTCTCGCCCCTTATGGCCTCGGCCGCCTGCTTGATTTCCAGGGGATTGCCGCCGGTAGCGAAAACACCAATTTCTTTATCAGTCTGGAGCAGGGTGAATTCGTCCTGACCCTGATCGAGCGCGGCCCGGTTCAGGAGATGCCGTTCTTCATTGAACTGCTCGACGTACTGCATGACGCCGACCTGCCGGTGCCTTACGCGATCCGCACCACCGACGGCGTGGCCTTGCGTGAACTGGCCGGCAAGCCTGCGCTGTTGCAACCGCGCCTGGCCGGCAAGCACATCAAGCAAGCCAACGCGCAACATTGCACGCAGGTGGGCGAGCTGCTGGGGCATCTGCACCTGGCGACCCAGAACAACATGATCAAGCGCAAAACCGATCGTGGCCTGGACTGGATGCTGGAGGAAGGCACGCAGTTTCTATCGCACGTTAATGCCGAGCAAAAAAATCTGCTGCAACGGGCGCTGGACGAAATCGCACAACAGAAAGAGAAAATTCTGGCGCTGCCACGCGCCAACATCCACGCCGACCTGTTCCGCGACAACACGATGTTCGAAGGCACGCACCTGACCGGGCTGATCGACTTCTATAACGCCTGCTCGGGGCCGATGCTCTACGACGTGGCGATTGCCTTGAACGACTGGTGTTCGGACGACGACGGTTTGATCGACGGACCGCGAGCGCGGGCCTTGTTGGGCGCTTATGCCGCGTTGCGTCCGTTCACGGCGGCCGAAGCCGAACTGTGGCCGACGATGTTGCGGGTGGCGTGTGTACGGTTCTGGCTGTCACGCTTGATTGCGGCGGAGTCGTTCGCCGGTCAGGACGTGTTGATTCACGATCCGATGGAGTTCCAGTTGCGATTGGCGCAGCGGCAGACGGTCAATACGCCGTTGCCTTTCGCCCTTTAAGGCAAAAGATCGCAGCCTTCGGCAGCTCACAGAGATATGCGTAACTCTGTAGGCGTCGGCTTGCTGGCGATGGTCGTTAACGATAACGCGTAGGGCATGGTTAAACGCGGTGCCCTTGAGTCCATCGCCAGCAAGCCAGCTCCTACATGGGGCTGCAATCTTTTTATGGGGTTACAACGACTCCAGGCACCCCGCCAAATCATTCCCCAGCTTCTCCAGCAGATGCTCATACCCCTGAGCAGTCGCAGGCGTGTACCCGCCCAGCGCATCCAGTTCCGCCAGTTTCACCGGCAGCCCCGCCACCAGTGTTTCAGCCAAACGCGGACGCAGCGGCGGTTCGCTGAACACGCAAGTCTTGCCGACTTCCTGCAAGCGCGTGCGCATCGCCGCCACGTGCTGGGCACCGGGTTGTACTTCCGCAGCGACACTGAACACGCCCGCGTGCTTGAGGCCATAGGCGTCTTCGAAGTAGTCGAAGGCTTCGTGGAACACGAAGTAGGGTTTGCCTTCAATGCCGGCCAGACGTTTCTTCAGCCGAAGGTCGAGCGCATCGAGACGCTCATCGAACGCCTTGAGGTTGCTTTGATAGCGCGTGGCATTGGCAGGGTCGGCAGCGCTGAGGTCGGCAGCCATTTTACTGGCGATAACCCGGGCGTTGACCGGAGACAGCCACAAGTGCGCGTCCAGGCTGCCGGGGCGATGATCGTGGTCATGTTCGTCGGCTTCTTCGGGATGGGAGTGGTTATCTTCGGCGAAATGTCGGAGTTTCAGCCCAGGCAGGTCCTGCACGGCAATGCTCGGCAGCGTACGACCCTTCAGCACGCGGGGCAGGAAACCTTCCATGTCCGGGCCAATCCAGTACAGCAGATCCACCGACTGCACCTTGCGTACGTCGGACGGGCGCAAGGCATAGTTATGCGGCGATGCACCGGGTGGCAGCAAAACCTCTGGAATCGCCACACCGTCCTGCACTGCCGCGGCAATCAACTGCAACGGCTTGATGCTGGTAAGAACCTTGACCTCGGCTTGCGCCGTACCGATCAGCAGAAAACTTGCGATAAATGCGACAAAGATAGAAAAAAGTCGGGACACGATGACCACTCGAAGAGGCGAGAACGGGTAACATAATAACGTCTCTCACAAAACTCGTCGCCGCTCATGCCTAAAACACCGATTGCCAGCCGCCCCCACGACCACTCTCATTGCGTTCACAGCGCTTTGTCCGAGGCCGATGTCCTGTGCGCACGTCAGGGTCTGCGCCTGACCGCATTGCGCCGGCGGGTGCTGGAACTGGTGTGGCAAAGCCACAAGCCGCTGGGTGCGTACGACATTCTCGCGGTGCTCAGCGAGCAGGACGGCCGCCGCGCCGCGCCGCCAACCGTGTACCGCGCGCTGGATTTCCTGCTGGAGAACGGCCTGGTACACCGCATCGCCTCGCTCAACGCCTTCATCGGCTGCAATCATCCGGGGCACGCTCACCAGGGCCAATTCCTGATTTGCCGTGTATGCCATGCCGCCATTGAACTCGAACAGAAGTCCATCAGCGACGCGATCATCACCAGCGCCAAAGATGTCGGGTTTGTCGTCGAAGGCCAGACCGTCGAAGTCGTCGGTCTCTGCTCGGGTTGCCAGGGGGCTTGATGAGCAACGCGCTGATTCGCCTGGAGCAGGTTGCCGTCACATTCGCCGGACAGCCCGTGCTGGATAACATCGAACTGAGCGTCGAGCCGGGGCAGATCGTCACCCTGATCGGCCCCAACGGCGCCGGCAAGACCACGCTGGTGCGCGCCGTGCTCGGCTTGTTGAAACCCGACAGCGGCAGCGTCTGGCGCAAGCCGAAAATGCGCGTGGGCTACATGCCGCAAAAGCTTCACGTCGATCCGACGCTGCCGCTCTCGGTGCTGCGCTTCTTGCGTCTGGTGCCGGGTGTGGACCGTGCGATGGCATTGGCCGCGCTCAAGGAAGTCGGCGCCGAGCAGGTCATCGACAGCCCGGTGCAAAGCGTTTCCGGCGGTGAAATGCAGCGCGTGTTGCTGGCCCGTGCCTTGTTGCGCGAGCCGGAATTACTGGTGCTCGATGAACCGGTACAAGGCGTCGACGTGGCTGGCCAGGCCGAACTCTATAGCTTGATCACCCGCCTGCGTGACCGTCACGGTTGCGGCGTGCTGATGGTTTCTCACGATCTGCACCTAGTGATGAGCACCACCGACCAGGTGGTCTGCCTGAATCGCCACGTCTGCTGCTCCGGCCATCCAGAGCAAGTCAGCGGCGATCCGGCTTTCGTCGAGCTGTTCGGAAAGAACGCACAAAGCCTGGCGATCTATCACCACCATCACGACCACGCCCACGATTTGCACGGCTCGGTGGTCAAGGCACCCGCGTCGGGCCAACCCCATGTTCACGGAGATAGCTGCAAGCATGGCTGATTTTCTGCTCTACGCCCTGCTTGCAGGTTTGGCTTTGGCCGTCGTCGCGGGACCGTTGGGGTCGTTCGTGGTCTGGCGGCGCATGGCCTATTTTGGCGACACGCTTTCTCACGCGGCGTTGCTGGGTGTGGCGCTGGGCTTTCTGCTGGATGTCAGCCCGACCGTCGCGGTCACCGTCGGCTGCTTGCTGTTGGCGATCCTGCTGGTGACATTACAACAGCGCCAACCGCTGGCGTCCGACACCCTTTTGGGAATTCTCGCACCGAGCACACTCTCTCTGGGCCTGGTGGTACTAAGCTTCATGCACGAAGTGCGGATCGACCTGATGGCCTATCTGTTCGGCGACCTGCTGGCGATCAGTCCGACCGACCTGGCCTGGATCCTCGGCGGCAGTGCAGCGGTGCTGGCGTTGCTGGTGACGCTATGGCGCCCGTTGCTGGCGATCACCGTGCATGAAGAGTTGGCCAGGGTCGAAGGCTTGCCCGTGGCGGGGCTGCGCATGGCGCTGATGCTGCTGATCGCCGTGGTGATTGCCGTGGCGATGAAAATCGTCGGCGTATTGCTCATTACTTCGTTGCTGATCATTCCGGCGGCTGCGGCACAACGTCACGCCCGATCACCGGAACAGATGGCACTGGGCGCGAGCCTGCTGGGCATACTCGCCGTGTGTGGCGGGCTGGCACTGTCCTGGTTCAAGGACACCCCGGCCGGACCGTCAATTGTCGTGGCGGCCGCCGCGCTATTTCTGCTGAGTTTTGTTCTGCCCCGTCGAGGGGTGTAGACTTGCTCGTTTTTTGCGCAAATAGAGAGTCGCAGGAATGAAGTCGTTCGCCTCCCGTTATCTGCTCCTTGTCGCATTTTCTGTGCTACTGGGCGCCTGTCAAAGCACGCCACCGGCAGCCACCCAGGCCTCCGATGCGCGGGCCACGGCCATCGCGCAACTGGAACAAAGCCTGGCCAGCAGCGAGCTGGCCACCGCCGAAGATCAATTGGCAGCCTTGCAAGCTGAATCGCCCAACGATCAATCCCTTGAGCAGTACCAGCGGCAACTGGCCGAAGCCTATCTGCTGCGCAGCCAGATCGTGCTGCAAAAGGGCGATGTCAATGCAGCCGCCACCGCCCTGGCCCGTGCCCGCGCCTTGATGCCGAAGGCGCCAGCGCTAACCGGTGGCGTAAACGGTCCTATTGCTGAAGCCCGCAAAGCTGAACTGGAAAAAGCCGAAGCTGCCCTTAAAGCCGCTGAGGCAATGCCAAAAGCCAAAGTCATTGACCCAACCGCTGAAAGCACCACGGTTGCACTGAACATCAACGACATTGCCAAACTGCGTCGCCAAATGGATGCGATCGCCGCCGATGTGGTGAATTATCAGTGCGATGTCAGCATTCAGGCGCCGCGTACTGACGACTATCCATGGCTGGCGACCTTGCTGACCAAGCGCGTGACGAAGCTCGATCCGGAATTTGATCTGAAGCTTGAGCGGCAGATTTTGCGTAGCGTGCCGGCGCAGATGGTTTTGAGTCCGCGTAAGCCTTAACAGCATCGTCGGAACGCCGCCCGGAGCAAGCTCGCTCCTACCCCCCTGTAGGAGCGAGCTTGCTCGCGATGGCGGCCTCTCTAGCTCCGTAGAGCTTCAGGCCGGAATCGCCTTGGCCTTCTCCTCCCGCTCCCACACCCGATGCTGCCCGATCGCAGCCAGAAACGGTTTGATCAGCTTCGCATCCACGCCCACGATCAACCCCGCATCAACCTCTAGCTTCAACACATCCAGCAACTGCTTCGCTTCGCCCTGCAGCGCGATGGCTTTCAGGTGTTTGTAGGCTTCGAGCACGTAGTGCAGCGCCACGCCATCCGTACTCAACGCCTTGATCGACGCCGCGCCGCCGGGCACGAACACCGCATCGAAGGCTATCGAGGGCGAACCTTCCATCGAGGCGTCGACCGCGAGGGTTTTGCCATCAGCAGTTTTCACTGGCGCCGAACTCGGACCTAACAGTTTCCCGTGCGCCCCCTCGGCTTTCAGCGCTTTCTTCATCGCATCAATGGCCGCGCCATCGACACCGTTGGCCGCCAATATCGCCACCTTGCGGGTTTTGATGTTCTCCGGCAGCAGGTTCGCCTGACTCAGCGCCGGAGAGTGATCCAGCGAGATTTTCGGGACCTCGACAGTGCCCGCGGTCGGCGCTGGCAACCCCAGGTTCTGCGCCACGCGCTTGGCCAGCTCCAGATCAATGTTGGCGAGAATCTCATTCACTTCGCGGGCGCGGATCGTTTCCCGTTCGACCTTGCCCAGCTCGAAGCTGTAGGCAGAGATGATGTGCTCCTGTTCATGTTTGCTCATGCTGTGGAAAAACAGCCGTGCCTGGGAGAAATGGTCGCTGAACGACTCGCTGCGCTGGCGGATCTTGTTGGCGTCGATGCGTTCCGGATAGCTCTCGAAGCCGCCATCCTGAGCGGCGGGTGGCGTTTCCTTCGGCCAGCCACCATCGATGGAATTCGGCTCATAAGAGGCGCGCCCCTTGTCGATGGTGGTGCGGTGTTGCGCATCCCGCTGACCGTTGTGGAACGGCGCGACCGGACGATTGATCGGGACCTCATGAAAATTCGGCCCGCCGAGTCGGCTGATTTGCGTATCGGTGTAGGAAAACAACCGGCCTTGCAGCAATGGGTCGTTGGAGAAATCGATCCCCGGCACGATATGCCCAGGGCAGAAGGCGACCTGTTCGGTTTCGGCAAAGAAGTTGTCCGGGTTGCGGTTGAGCACCATTTTGCCCAGCGGTGTGATGGGCACAAGTTCTTCGGGAATGAGTTTGGTCGGGTCGAGGAGGTCGAAATCGAAGGCGTGTTCGTTTTCTTCCTCCACCACCTGAACACCGAGTTCCCACTCCGGATAGTCACCGATCTCGATCGACTCCCAGAGATCACGGCGATGGTAGTCGGCGTCTTTTCCCGCAAGCTTCTGCGCCTCGTCCCACACCAGTGAGCAAGTGCCCGCCGTAGGGCGCCAGTGGAATTTGACGAAGCGCGACTTGCCCTCGGCATTGATCATGCGAAACGTGTGCACGCCGAAGCCCTGCATGCTGCGCAGGCTCTTGGGGATGGCCCGGTCGGACATCGCCCACATCACCATGTGCGCCGACTCCGGTACCAGCGAAACAAAGTCCCAGAACGTATCGTGGGCCGAGCCACCGGTAGGGATTTCGTTGTGCGGCTCGGGTTTTACCGCGTGCACGAAGTCGGGAAACTTGACGGCATCCTGGATAAAGAACACCGGCATGTTGTTTCCGACCAGGTCGAAATTGCCTTCGTCGGTGAAGAACTTCACCGCGAACCCTCTGACGTCCCGCACGGTATCGCCCGACCCACGTGGACCTTGCACCGTGGAAAAACGCACGAACACCGGGGTTTTCTGCGACGGGTCCTGTAGGAACCCGGCTTTGGTCAGCACCGAATGGTTTTCGTAACACTGGAAAAAACCATGGGCTCCGGTTCCGCGGGCGTGAACGATGCGCTCGGGAATGCGCTCATGGTCAAAATGCGTGATCTTTTCACGCATGATGAAATCTTCCAGCAGCGACGGCCCGCGCGCTCCGGCCTTCAGGCTGTTCTGGTTGTCCGCCACTTTCACGCCCTGATTGGTACGCAGGGCCTGGGCAGTGGCGTCGGAGCGGAAGGTTTCCAGGCTGTCGAGCTTGGTGTTGGTGTTGTTGCGGTCCGGGGTATCGGTCCCGGCCAGTGCGCTCTGGGTGGCGGCAGGCTTCTTGGTACTCATCAGGCGTGAACTCCTCGGGCGGTTTGCAGTGGCCTAAGTAGTGACTGGCGGGCATCTTTAGCCGTTCCTTTTTTCTGACCTTTGATCGCGTTATTGCTAAATGGCAGGACAAATACGAAATAAATGCTAAGAACCTCTATACGGACAGGCTAAAATGCGCGCCCGGCTAACCGCTGATCCTTTTCTAACGCGCCCCACAAGGTTCGCTACGTGATCGAGTTTCAAAACGTCCACAAAACCTACCGCGTCGCCGGTAAGGAAATCCCCGCACTGCATCCGACCAGTCTGACGATTGAGAACGGGCAGGTTTACGGCTTGATCGGTCATTCCGGCGCAGGAAAAAGTACCCTGCTGCGTCTGATCAATCGCCTGGAAAATGCCAGCGGCGGCAAGATCATCGTCGACGGTGAAGAAGTCACCGCGCTCGACGCCAACGGCCTGCGCCGCTTCCGTCAGCAGGTCGGGATGATTTTCCAGCACTTCAACCTGCTGGCCTCCAAGACCGTCGCCGACAACGTGGCGCTGCCGCTGACCCTGGCCGGCGAACTGTCGCGCAGCGAGATCGATGCGCGCGTGGCCGAATTGCTGGCGCGAGTCGGTTTGTCCGACCACGCCAAGAAGTACCCGGCGCAATTATCCGGCGGACAGAAGCAGCGCGTGGGCATTGCCCGCGCCCTGGCGACCAAGCCGAAAATCCTGCTGTGCGATGAAGCCACCAGCGCCCTCGACCCGCAGACCACTGCGTCGGTCCTGCAATTGCTGGCCGAGATCAACCGCGAGTTGAAGCTGACCATCGTCCTGATCACCCACGAGATGGACGTGATCCGCCGCGTTTGCGATCAAGTGGCGGTGATGGATGCCGGCGTGATCGTCGAGCAAGGTTCGGTGGCCGAGGTGTTCCTGCATCCCAAGCACCCGACCACCAAGCGCTTCGTGCAGGAAGACGAGCAGATCGACGAAAGCGAACAGCGTGACGACTTCGCGCACGTCCCGGGCCGCATCGTGCGTCTGACGTTCCAGGGCGAAGCGACCTACGCGCCGTTGCTCGGCACCGTCGCCCGCGAAACGGGTGTGGACTACAGCATCCTCGCCGGTCGTATCGACCGCATCAAAGACATCCCTTACGGGCAACTGACCCTGGCCGTGACCGGCGGTGACATGGAAGCAGCCTTCGCCCGCTTCACCGCGGCTGACGTCCACATGGAGGTGCTGCGCTAATGGAAGCCCTGACAAGTTTCTTCGCCAATATCGACTGGTTCGAAATCTGGCTGGCCACCGGCGACACGATGCTGATGCTCGGCGGTTCGCTGTTGTTCACCGTATTGCTCGGTTTGCCGCTGGGCGTTCTGCTGTTCCTGTGCAGCCCGCGCCAGTTGCTGGAAGCCAGAGGCATCTACGCGATGTTGTCGCTGGCGGTGAACATCCTGCGTTCGCTGCCGTTCATCATCCTGTTGATCGTGATGATTCCGTTCACTGTGTTGATCACTGGCACCTCCCTCGGTGTTGCCGGCGCGATCCCGCCGCTGGTGGTCGGGGCCACGCCGTTCTTTGCACGGCTGGTGGAAACCGCCCTGCGTGAAGTGGATCGCGGCATCATCGAAGCGACCCAGGCCATGGGCGCGACCACGCGGCAGATCATCGTCAATGCCTTGCTGCCGGAAGCCCGCCCGGGCATTTTCGCAGCGATTACGGTGACAGCGATTACGCTGGTGTCCTACACGGCAATGGCCGGTGTTGTAGGCGCTGGCGGTCTTGGTGACCTGGCGATCCGTTTCGGTTACCAGCGTTTCCAGACCGATGTCATGGTGGTGACTGTGGTGTTGCTGCTGGTCCTGGTTCAGGTACTGCAAACCGTAGGCGACAAACTGGTCGTCCACTTTTCCCGTAAGTAAGAAATGAGCCGGCCATTCGCTGGCAGGTGCCAAACGGGCACCTCATATGGAGTTAGCTGAATGAAAAAACTACTCGTGGCCTTCGCGGCCGTTGCCGCGTTCTCTGCTCACGCTGAAACCCTGACCGTCGCGGCCACCCCGGTACCGCACGCCGAGATCCTCGAATTCGTGAAGCCGACCCTGGCCAAAGAAGGCGTGGACCTGAAGGTCAAAGTCTTCACCGACTACATCCAGCCGAACGTACAGGTTGCGGAAAAGCGTCTGGACGCCAACTTCTTCCAGCACCAGCCGTACCTGGATGAGTTCAACAAAGCCAAGGGCACCAGCCTGGTTTCCGTGGCCGGCGTACACCTTGAACCCCTGGGCGCTTACTCCAGCAAATACAAAACTCTGGAAGAGCTGCCAAGCACCGCCACCGTAGTCATCCCGAACGACGCCACCAACGGCGGCCGTGCGCTGTTGCTGCTGCAAAAGGCCGGTGTGATCCAGTTGAAGGATGCGAACAACATCCTGTCGACCGTCAAGGACATCACCGCGAACCCGAAAAACCTGAAGTTCCGCGAACTGGAAGCCGCCACCATCCCGCGCGTGCTGACCCAGGTCGACCTGGCGCTGATCAACACCAACTACGCGCTGGAAGCCAAGCTTGATCCGGCCAAGGACGCGCTGTTCATCGAAGGCAGCGACTCGCCGTACGTGAACATCCTCGTGGCCCGTCCGGACAACAAAGACAGCGACGCGATGAAGAAACTGGTCGCTGCCCTGCACAGCCCGGAAGTGAAAGCCTTCATTCTCGAGAAGTACAAAGGCGCGGTCGTGCCGGCGTTCTGATCTGTTGCTGAAATGAAAAAAGGAGCTCCTCGGAGCTCCTTTTTTTACGCCTGGAATTCGGAGTCTGTAGGAGCCGGCTTGCTGGCGATTGCGATTCACCGACGCCATCGCCAGCAAGCCGGCTCCTACAAGGGTCGTGTGCTAGTTACGTTTGAGCATCACCGGCAACTGCGCCACCAATTTCACGTTGTTCAACGGCGCCCGAATGAACCCGCGCTGGGTGCCGTCCGGTCCGATCACGGCGAGGTTGCCGCTGTGGTCCACGGTGTAGTTCGGCTTGCTGGTGTCCGCCGGGATGAACGGGATGCTCAGCGCGTTGGCGACTTTTTGCAGTTCTTCGATAGAGGTCGGGGTCAGGCCGATGAATTGCGGATCGAAGTAGCCCAGGTACTGCTTGAGCTGCTTGGGCGTATCGCGATTGGGGTCGACGCTGACCAGCACGATTTGCAGTTTATCCACCGCCTCGGGCGGCAACTCGCTCTTGATCTGCCGCAGCTGCGCCAGCGTGGTCGGGCAGATGTCCGGGCAGAAGGTGTAGCCGAAGAACACCAGGCTCCACTTACCTTTCAACTCATTGATGGTGACCGGTTTACCGTCCTGGTCGGTCATCGTCACGTCCGGCAGGTTGCGGCTCTGGGGCAACAGGATGATGCCGGCGTCGATCAACGCTGTCGGGTCGCCCTGGCCCTTGCCGGACAGCACTTTGTTGATGGTCAGGCCCAGGACCAGTGCGATCAGGGCCACAAGGATGAAGACGGTTTTCTGGGTTCGAGTCATAGGTTCAACAGTAAGTAGTGGTCTACGAGCAGGGCGATAAACAGCAGGAACAAGTAGTAAATAGAGTACTTGAACGTGTTGATCGCCGCGTGCGGCCGAGTGCCACGGTACAGCACCACGGCCCATTGCAGAAATCGCGCACCCAGCCCAAGCGCGCACACCAGATAGAGCGTGCCGCTCATGTGAATCACGTAGGGCATCAGGCTGACGGCGAGCAACACGAAGGTATAAAGCAGGATGTGAACCTTGGTGTAGTGCTCGCCATGGGTGACCGGCAGCATCGGGATGTCGGCCTTGGCGTATTCCTCTTTGCGATGAATCGCCAGTGCCCAGAAGTGCGGCGGGGTCCAGGCGAAGATGATCAGCACCAACAGCAGCGGTTCGGCGCTGACGTGACCGGTGGCAGCGGTCCAGCCGAGCAACGGTGGCGCGGCGCCGGCGAGGCCGCCGATGACGATGTTCTGCGGGGTCGCACGTTTCAGGAACCCGGTGTAGATCACCGCGTAGCCGAGCAATGAGGCAAGGGTCAGCCACGCGGTCAGCGGGTTGGTGAAGGCCAGCAGCATGGCTTGCCCGAGGGCGGCCAGGACCAGCGCGAAGGTCAGCGCCGCCGTCGGCGAGACCCGGCCTTCGGCCAATGGTCGCTTGTGGGTGCGTGCCATGATCGCGTCGATGCGCCGGTCCACCACATGGTTGACCGCCGCCGCACCACCGGCACACAGGGCGATCCCCAGATTGCCGAACACCAGCACCGTCCACGGCACCCCGGCGCGGGTCGCGAGGAACATCCCGACCAGCGAGGTGATGAGCATCAGCACGACTACTTTGGGCTTGGTCAGCTCCAGGTAGTCGCGCCAGATCGCCTGACTGGGACGTTCGCCGATCAGAATCGCCATGGCATTTCTCCTTTTATTGTTATGGGCCCGGCTGAGTGTTTACGCGGGCTGAAGTGCCAGCGCGCTTGCTTGACCCGGACCAGGCTGGTCCGGGCGTGGTAATTGACCAGCACCAGGGTCAGCAACAACGCCGCCCCGCCCGCGTTGTGCGCAACGGCCACCGGTAATGGCAGATGGAACAGCACATTGCTGATGCCCAGGGTGATTTGAGCGGCGAGGGCGATCAACACCAGGCCTGCCAGGCGCGTCATGCCGACCGCTTTGAGTTGCCAGGCCAGGCCGACCAATACCAAAGTCACCAGCAGGGCGCCGATACGGTGCGTCAAATGAATCGCCGTGCGCGCGTCGCTGTCCAGTTGCCCGCCGAGGTAATTCGGGCCGATGTGTTGGGTCAGGTGAAAGCCGTTGGCGAAGTCCGCTGCGGGCATCCATTGGCCGTGACAGGTCGGGAAGTCGATGCAGGCCACCGCGGCATAGTTGGAACTGACCCAGCCACCGAGGGTGATTTGCCCGATCACCAGCAACAGCCCCGCCGTCGCCCAGTGCTGCAAACGTCGCGGCACGGTCAGCGCCGGCAGCACGCCGGACAGCCGTAGCGTCAGCAAAAACAACAGGCTCAAGGTCGCAAATCCGCCGAGCAAATGCCCGGTAACCACTTGCGGCCAGAGCTTGAGCGTCACCGTCCACATGCCGAACGCGGCTTGGCCGATCACGACCGCCAGCAGGAACAACGGCAACTTCACCGGTTGCCCCGGATGGCGACGATGCACCCAGGCGCGACCGGCCAGCACCGCGATCAACAGCCCCAGGGTGCCGGCGAAGTAGCGGTGGACCATCTCGTTCCAACCCTTGTGGGCCTCGACTGGTGCGTCCGGAAAATGCAGTTCGGCATGGGCCAGCTGGGCTTCGCTTTTCGGCACGCTGATAAAGCCGTAGCAGCCCGGCCAGTCCGGGCAGCCGAGGCCGGCGTGGGTCAGGCGAGTGTAGGCACCGAGCAACACCACAATCAGTGCCAGCAAGGTGGCAAACAGCGCGAGGCGAAATCCAGGTTTGGCCATGACGATGCCCTTATCCGATGTTCGACAGTTTCAGCAGGTGACGCAGGTCGTTAAGCAGGTCCTTGCCCTTCACCGACGGGTCGTAGCGCAGCACCAGATTGCCGTGGGGATCGATGATCCACAGTTGCGGCACGCTCTGGTCGCCGGTGGTGCGGCTGAAGGTGGTCAGGTCCAGTGGATAACGTTGCAGTTGAGGATATTCCCGTTGCAGCTTGGCGTCGTAGTCGGCGCTCAGCGGTTGCGCGACGGCCAGGGCATGGCTGGCGCGGGACGCGTCGCGACTGAGGCCGATCTGGACTTGCCGCGCCAGATACACCAGCTGCTGGCAGTCCACCGCGCATTCCTTGGGCGCCGTCACCAACATCTGCCAACGATCGTCCTGGGCCTGCACGCCAATGTCGGCACGGGTCTTACCGTTGCCGATCAGTTCGCCGTGGTAACTGCGGCCCTCGGGCACCCAGAAATTAAGCTTGTACATGCCGGTGGCGAGGATCATCGGACCGATCACCCCGAGCAGGATCAATAGCAACTGCAAGCGGCCCTTGCGCCGGTTCACCGACGGTTTTGCCTCAGACATGCTGGGTGGATTCATGGCCGCTCCCATGGTGTTTCTCCTTTGCGTTGTGCCAGCCGAGATAGAGATAAAGACCGAACAGGGCGATCGCCATAGCGAACCACTGCACGGCATAAGCGATGTTTTTTTCCGGCCCCATGGCCACCACCGGCCAATCGGCCTGATAGGTTGCGGCGCCGGTTTCGGCACGTAATTCGTAGGCAAACCCTTCACGGCTGAGCGCGCTCCAGAGCCTGGCCGGTTCAACCGCCGTCACCAGTTGCGGCCAGGTGTTGCTATCCGGATCGGCATGCAGCTGGAAGGTGGCACCGGGGGAAACGTAGACCCAGGCGTCGAGATTCAAGGCTTCTGTGGGTGTAGTGAATTGCGGCGGGGTGCGCCGGTCCGGCCAGGGCAGCCAGCCACGATTGATCAGCAGCCAGAGCCCGGTCGCGTGGTCCCGGAACGGTTGCAGCAACTCGACCCCGACCTTGCCGTCGCGCTGGCGGTTATCCAGCAGCAGGCTGTGCGCAGCGTCGAATTCGCCTTGCAGACGAACCCGGCGAAAGGCCGGGTCCTGAGTGTGTTGCAACTCGGTGCTGGCCATCGGTTCGGCAGCCCGGCGCTCGGCGTAGTTTTGCAGCAGTGCGCTTTTCTCCGCGCCCCGGCTCAACTGCCAGAACCCCAGGGACACCAACAGCGGCAGCAACAGCGCCACGACCACTGTCGGCACGACGCCCGGCCGGAAACGCTTCATGGCGTCGCCCGCAAATCGGTCCGTGCGATAGCTATACTCAAGTGCATCGCTTGTCCCCCCGGAGTCTCACCATGCTCAAAGCAGCCATCGTCCTGATGCTGATTGCCACGGTTGTCAGCCTGTTCAGCGGCCTGTTTTTTCTGGTCAAGGACGACAGCAGCTCAAACCGCCTCGTCATTGCCTTGAGTGTTCGTGTGACTTTGGCCGCCCTGACCCTGGGTTTGATTACCTGGGGCTTTTTCAGCGGCCAACTGGTCTCCCATGTGCCTTGGTAAAAGGTTTAGAGCACGTAAACGAACACGAACAACCCGATCCACACCACGTCCACAAAGTGCCAATACCAACTCGCTGCCTCGAAAGCGAACTGGTGCTCGTTATCGAAATGCCCGCGCAAGATCCGCATCAGCATCACGAACAGGATGATGGTGCCAATGGTCACGTGCGCACCGTGGAAACCGGTGAGCATGAAGAAGGTCGCGCCGTAGATGCCGGAGCCCAGAGTCAGGCCGAGCTCGTGGTAGGCGTGGATGTATTCTTCAGCCTGAAAGCCGAGGAACGCGCAGCCAAGCAGCACCGTGATCGCCAGCCAGATTTTCAGCGCGCCGCGATGGCCTTTTTTCAAGGCATGGTGGGCGATGGTCACCGTCACGCTGGAACTCACCAGTAGCACCGTGTTGAGCAACGGCAGACCCCAAGGGCTGATGACGTCCTTGGGCGGTGGAAACAGTTTCGAGTCGGGGTTGTTCAGCAGCGGCCAGGTGAACTGGAAGTTCGGCCACAGCATGTGCGCCATGCCTTTGGCGCCTTCACCACCGAGCGCCGGCCCGGAAATGTGGCGCACATAAAACAGCGCGCCGAAGAAGGCGATGAAGAACATCACCTCCGAGAAGATGAACCAGCTCATGCCCCAGCGGAACGAGCGATCCATCTGTGCGCTGTACAAGCCGCTGCGACTTTCCTTGATCACCGTGCCGAACCAGCCGAACAGCATGTAAGCCACCAACAGCCCGCCGATGAAAAAGATCAGCGGCCCGTGGGACTCCGGTCGTGCAGCCTTCAGATCGTTGAACCAGGTCGCCAGACCGAACACCGTGACGAACATCCCGACCGTGGCGATGATCGGCCATTTGCTCTGGGCCGGGACGTAATAATGTTCATGAGTTGCCATTTATTGTTCTCCTTATCGGGCACGCTCAACCGCCAGTGATTACGGCTACCGGTGGATGTCGGGCGGTGATATCGAACAGCGTGTAAGACAGCGTCAGGTGCTTCACATCTTTGGGCATGTCACGGTCAACGATGAATCGCACCGGCATCTCGATCCGTTGACCGGGCTGCAGCACTTGCTGGGTAAAGCAGAAACATTCGGTCTTGTGGAAATACGCCGCCGCGGCGCTTGGCGCGATGCTCGGCACGGCCTGGGCGCTCATCGGTTTATCGGTGGGGTTGTGGGCGATGAAGATCATCTCGTTCACCGCCCCCGGGTTCGCGGTCAACTCGTCATGCTTGGGGTAAAAGTCCCATGGCATGTCGGCGGTGTTGGTCGACAGAAACTGCACGCGCACCTGCCGCGAGGTGTCGACCGTTTGCTCACCTTCGTACTGCCCGGCGGTCTTGCCGTTGATGCCGAAGGCCCTGCACATCACGTCGTAGATCGGCACCAGGGCAAACCCGAACACAAACATCGCCACCACCACGGTCAGCAGGCGCGTGACCAGTTTCTTCATCGAAATTGAGTCAGCCATGACTTCTAACCCCTACTCCAAATCCTGTAGGAGCTGGCTTGCCAGCGATAGCGGTGTGTCTGACACACCGTTTTAGCTTCATCGCCAGCAAGCCGGCGCCTACAAGGGCGTTGTTCATTTCACTTCCGGCGGCGTAGTGAAGGTGTGATACGGCGCCGGTGACGGAATGCTCCACTCCAGGCCTTCCGCCCCATCCCACGGTTTGGCCGGTGCCGGCGGGCCGCCGCGAATGGTCTTGATCACGATGAACAGGAAGAAGATCTGCGTGGCGCCGAACATGAATGCGCCGATCGACGACACCATGTTGAAGTCGGCGAATTGCAGGTTGTAGTCCGGAATCCGCCGAGGCATGCCCGCCAACCCCACAAAGTGCATCGGGAAGAAAGCCATGTTCATACCGATGAACGACAGCCAGAAATGCAGCTTGCCGAGGGTTTCGTCGTACATGTGGCCGGTCCATTTCGGCATCCAGTAGTAGGCCGAAGCGAAGATCCCGAAGATCGCCCCCGGCACCAATACATAGTGGAAGTGCGCGACGACAAAGTAAGTGTCCTGATACTGGAAGTCCGCCGGGGCGATGGCCAGCATCAACCCGGAGAACCCGCCGATGGAGAACAGAATCACGAACGCCACCGCAAACAGCATCGGCGTCTCGAACGTCAGCGAGCCTTGCCACATGGTGCTGGCCCAGTTGAACACCTTCACGCCCGTTGGCACCGCGATCAGCAGCGTGGCGTACATAAAGAACAACTCGCCCACCAGCGGAATGCCGACCACGAACATGTGGTGCGCCCAGACGATGAACGACAGGAAGGCGATACTCGCCGTGGCGTAGACCATCGAGGTGTAACCGAACAGCGGCTTGCGCGAGAAAGTCGGGATGATTGCGCTGACGGCACCGAAGGCCGGCAGGATCATGATGTACACCTCGGGGTGACCGAAGAACCAGAACACATGCTGGAACAACACCGGATCACCGCCACCGGCGGCACTGAAGAAGCTGGTGCCGAAGTGGATGTCCATCAGCATCATCGTCACGCACCCGGCCAGTACCGGCATCACCGCGATCAGCAGGAACGCGGTGATCAGCCAGGTCCAGACGAACAGCGGCATTTTCATCAGCGTCATGCCGGGGGCGCGCAGGTTGAGGATGGTGGCGATCACGTTGATCGCGCCCATGATCGAACTGATCCCCATCAAGTGGATGGCAAAGATGAAGAACGTCACGCTTTCCGGTGCATACGTCGTCGACAACGGCGCGTAGAACGTCCAGCCGAAGTTCGGCCCGCCACCGGGGGTGAACAGGGTCGAGATCAGCAGAATGAACGCCGCCGGCAACAGCCAGAAACTGAAGTTGTTCATGCGCGGCAAGGCCATGTCTGGCGCGCCGATCATCAGCGGAACCATCCAGTTGGCGAGGCCGACGAATGCCGGCATCACCGCACCGAAGACCATCACCAGACCGTGCATGGTGGTCATCTGGTTGAAGAATTCTGGCTGGACGATTTGCAGCCCCGGCTGGAACAGCTCGGCGCGAATCACCATCGCGAACGAACCGCCCAGCAGGAACATGGCGAACGCAAACCACAGGTACAGCGTGCCGATGTCCTTGTGGTTGGTGGTCAGCACCCAACGCATCAGGCCTTTGGCGGGGCCGTGGGCGTGGTCGGTGGCGGTATGAACATGTTCATCGATTACAGCAGTCATGTCCTGTCTCCTGCAAACAGATGGGCTGGGCAGGCCGGGGTACATAGCCCCGACCGGTTCCTTACGTGCGCAATAGACCGGGTCATTTGCTTTCCGCCTGTTTCAGCTCCAGCACTTCTTTTGGCGTGACCATGTCGCCCTTGTTGTTGCCCCAGGCGTTGCGTTCATAGGTCACGACCGCTGCGATATCGACTTCCGAGAGTTGTTTGCCGAACGCCGCCATCGCTGTGCCAGGCTTGCCATGGAAGACAATGCCCAGGTGAGCATCTTTCGGCCCGGTGGCGATTTTCGAGCCCTTGAGTGCCGGGAACATTGGCGGCAGGCCCTGACCTTCGGCCTGGTGACAGGCCACGCAGGTGGTGTGGTAGACCTTGTCGCCGCGCTCCTTGAGCTCGTCGAGTGTCCATTCCTTGCTGGTCAGCTCTTTGAGTTGCGCGGCCTCAGCCTTGCGCTCGGCCAACCATTTTTCGTAATCGGCCTTTTCCTTGACCTCGACCACGGTCGGCATGAAGCCGTGATCCTTGCCGCACAGTTCAGCGCACTGGCCGCGGTAGATGCCGGGCTTTTCGACACGGGTCCAGGCTTCGTTGACGAACCCCGGAATCGCATCGCGCTTGACCGCGAAGGCCGGCACCCACCAGGAGTGGATCACGTCGGCGGACGTCACCAGGAAGCGCACCTTGGCACCGACCGGCAACACCAACGGCTTGTCGACCTCGAGCAAGTAATGCTCGCCCTTGGCTTCCTTGTTGTGGATCTGATCGGCGGGTGTGGCCAGGTTGCTGAAGAACTCGACGTCCTGGCCCAGGTATTTGTAGTGCCACTTCCACTGATAACCGGTGACCTGGATATCGATCTCCGGCTCACTGGCGTCGTACATCTTGATCAGGGTCGCGGTAGCGGGAATCGCCATCACCACCAGGATAAGAAAGGGCACGATGGTCCAGAGGATTTCGACGGTGGTGCTTTCATGAAATTTGGCGGCCACCTGCCCGGTCGAGCGGCGGTGGAGGATCATCGACCAGAACATGGCCCCAAAGACGATGATGCCGATCACTACACAGATCCAGAAAATGGTCATGTGCAGGTCAAACACAGCGTGACTGATTTCAGTCGCTCCAGGCGCCATATTCACAGTCCAGGCCGCTTGCGCCTGACTGAAAATCGACCACAACAGGAGGCCCATCCAGACATGTGGATGTCGCATCATTGCGGGTTCCCCTTATCGTTCTTGTTATCCCGCCGGCTTTCACCTGCGGCAAGGGAGCGGCTGCATCAGACTACGAACTTGAGCACCGGGCCTTGCTGCATATGCAGTCGGGCGTCATCAGCTAACTCCATTCCAACCCGAGTATAGACAGCACCTCCGACCTCGCAATGTGAAGGCGTAAATGATCTGAAACAGCATTCACTTGCTTTGTAGGGTGCGAATGGAGAAGGATGCAGACGAGTGGTGGCGAACCGATATAACGGGGGCGTCTCAAGGATGAAATAATTATGACAAATGCGTCTTAGCATTTTTCGTAAGCCAGCTAAGTTATGTCTTCCATATTTCATTGCCTTGTTCCCTGGAGTTTTCATGAACACCGCCGCATTGCGCGAGCAGATCCAAACAGCCCAACAACACGAAGCCGAGACCCGCCTGCTGACACGTCAGCTGGAAAATAAACTGCCTCATCTACACCCGGCGATCCAACTGCCGGAAACCGATACCAACGGCGTTCTGACGCGTTTTGTCGCCGCCTACATTGAAGAAGTACCTGATCTGCTGGATGCAGCCAATGAAGTCGCCAGGGAAGCGGGCATTGAGTCACAGATCAAACCGGTGCTGAAAATCGCCGAACAGTATTTCATTCAGCCACCCGCCATCATGGCCGGGCACATCGGGCTGGACGGTTTGCTGGACGAAGCCTATCTGGCGCACCGTTTTGTCGAAGAGGTCAACGACCTGTACATCAAGCATTTCGGCCAGCCACTGATCCCTTTGGACATGACTGTCGCCAATCTGATTGCTCACCAATTGATCGGTGAGTCGTTCGCCAACCAACTGGACGAAGTGGTGCATCTCGCCATCGACGAGATGCTCAACGACGAAAGCTTCGCACTGGAGTCGGTAGAAGCCTACCGCGAGAAGCTCGGCAGCCCGGACACCGGCGCCGCATGGAAACGCTGGCCGTGCATGTCCCGCCGTCTGGGCGTAGGCCTGGAACTGGATCAGCCGGCGGCTTGATCCACCGGTAAACACATCCCCTGTAGGAGCGAGCTTGCTCGCGATGAGGCCATGTCATTCAACATCAATGTTGACTGATCCGCCTCTATCGCGAGCAAACTCGCTCCTGCATTGGTTTTTAGCCAGCCGCACCGATACCGGTGTTGGTACGAACCCTGCCTTCAAGCCTGCGCTTCAACCCTCGCGACTCAATCAACAGTTTCGACCCCTTGGCCGAATTCGCCCGCCCCCATTCCTCCAACAGTTCCAGACACGAATGATCGATGTAGCTCAGGTTATTGAGCGGCACATGCACCGTCGTACCCGCAGGAATGCTGCCCAGCACCTGGGTCAGCGCCGGCACTTTGAGGAAGGTCGCCGCGCCCACCAGACGCAATTCCATTTCCCCCTCCTGTGGCAGGTCGATCAGGCTGATTTTCAAGCGTGAGGCTTTCAACGCCAGCTTCACCAACGTCAAGCCAAAGCCGATCAACACACCCGTCAGCAGATCCGTGAACACGATGGCGAGGGCGGTGGCCGCATAGGTGAACATCGGCGCTCGACCATAACGGCCCAAACCGCGAAAGACCTTGAGGTCCACCAGTTTGAAACCGGTGTACACCAACACGCCCGCCAGGCTCGCCACCGGAATGCTCTGCAGCACGCTGGACAGCAACAGCACGAACGCCAGCAACCACAACCCGTGGAATATGGTCGAGAAGCGGGTCGTGGCGCCGGCCTGCACGTTGGCCGAACTGCGCACAATAACGCCCGTCATCGGCAATGCACCGAGCAAGCCGCACAACATGTTGCCGATACCTTGCGCCGACAGTTCCCGGTCGAAGTCCGAGCGCTGCCCGCTGTGCATGCGATCAACCGCCGCGGCCGAAAGCAGCGTCTCGGCGCTGGCGATGAAGGCCACGGCAAACGCGGCAATCAGCAAGGTCGGATCAGCCAGGTTGAGCAAATCCGCCGGTTTCAGCCAGTCGATGGCCTCCGTCAGGTTGGCCGGCACTTCAACCCGTTTGACCTGCAATGCCAACACCAGGCTGGCAAGTGTTGCCAGACCGACGCCCAGCAGCGCGCCGGGGATGAAGCGCAGGGATTGTGGGCGGAATTTTTCCCACAGCCACATGACGACAATCGTCGACAACCCGAGCAAACCGGCTTGCCATCCCAGCGTCGGCAACGCCTGAGCCAGCGCTGCCGGGAAACCGGCCAGGTTATCCAGACCCGAGGGTTTAGGCACGGCATCCAGCATCACATGCACCTGGGACAGAACAATCAGCACGCCGATCCCGGCCAACATGCCGTACACCACCGCAGGTGCTGTCACGCGAAACCAGCAACCCAGTTTCAAACGACCGGCCACCAGTTGCAGAAAACCCGCGAGCAACAGAATCGGCCCGAGCATGGCGATGCCGTGCTGGCGCACCAGTTCGAACACCAGAACCGCCAGGCCCGCCGCCGGGCCGCTGACTTGCAGCGGCGAACCGGCCAGCCAACCGACCACCAGGCCACCGATGATGCCCGTTATCAGACCTTTGGCCGGTGGCAGTCCCGAGGCAATCGCGATGCCCATGCACAAGGGCAGGGCGACCAGAAACACAACCACCGAAGCCAGCAGCTCCCGTGGCAGAACAGTTTTGAGTTGAGCTGCACGCATGGTGAGTCTCCCGAAGTTTTCTTCAGGCATGGCAAAGCCAGGCTGCCTGATCGGCAGCCTCGGCTAAACCACACAAGGATTTAGGAGTATTTAGAAGCGCGCTTTGGGCGTCGCCACGGGAATCGGCAGGCTGCCATTGAGCGGCAGGAAACAACCTTTATCAGCGTCGTAGGCTTTGATTTCGCTGGTTTCGATGTTGTAGACCCAGCCGTGGATAAACAACTGACCGTTGGCCATGCGCGAGGCCACCGACGGGTGGGTGCGCAAATGCTGCAACTGGGCGATGACATTCTCTTCGGTGAGGATGTGCATGCTTTCGCTTTCGTTGGCGCAATTGCAGTTGTCCTGGACCATGGTCTTCGCCACTTCGGCATGCCGCAGCCAGGCTTTGACCGTGGGCATTTTTTCCAGGCTCTGGGGGTTCAGCACCGCACGCATCGCACCGCAATCAGAATGCCCGCAGATGATGATGTGATGCACACCAAGGGCCAGCACCGCGTACTCGATGGCGGTGGAAACACCACCGTTCATTTGCCCGTAGGGCGGCACAACGTTGCCGACGTTGCGGGTCACGAACAAATCGCCGGGAGCGCTTTGGGTGATCAGTTCCGGAACGATGCGCGAGTCGGCGCAAGCGATGAACATCGCGCGCGGCCGTTGGGCCGTGGCGAGTTTTTTGAAGAGTTCTTCCTGCTGCGGAAAGATCTCATGATGAAAATGCAAAAAGCCTTCAACGATATGCTGCAGCGCTGCATCGGCGGTTTCCGCCTCGGGTTCGGCGGAAGCCGACGCAGCCAACGGCTGTTTATCCTTGTCACTCATGATTCATCCTCTTTGGCGGAGTCAGGGAATCTTCCCGTGTTGTCCGGTATGAAGCCAGTGCCTGTGTAAAAAACATCCAGGCCGAGCATCTCGACCCATCAGTCACTCGATGAACAAGGTAGCGGCCGAATCTTAATTCAAACTGAAGAAACCGCTCTGGAATGCGTGTTCCAGATCACAAAAAACGTGACCAGCCTAATGGCAAAGTGAAATCCACCGTACTCAACCATAGGCCAATTGTCCTCAAATCAACGACATCTGGCGACCCGGCGGACAAAAGGCATCACAGTCCAGATTAAAGCCTTCCCGGTGATTGAGTCCCAGACGCCTGATCGCTTTGCTAAAACGTTGCGCCAACAGGTCGGCAAAAGGACCTTCACCACGCATTCGCGCACCAAAGCGACTGTCGTAGAGTTCGCCGCCCCGGCTCTGGCGAATCAGGCTCAACACGTGCGCGGTCCGTTGCGGGTAGTGGGCAACCAGCCACTCTTCAAACAACGGCGCCACTTCCAGCGGCAGGCGCAACATCATATACGCAGCGCTTTGCGCCCCGGCCGCCTGAGCCTCGGTGAGCAGGCTTTCGAGTTCGCTGTCGTTGATCATCGGAATCATCGGGGAACACAACACGCCGACCGGAATGCCCGCGTCGCGCATCACCCGGATCGCGCGAAGCCTGGCCTTGGGCGCCGCCGCGCGGGGTTCAAGGATGCGCTTGAGTTCGTCGTCCAGGCTGGTCAGGCTGATCATCACCGCCACCAGCCTGTGCCGGGCCAGCTCGGTCAGCAGGTCGAGGTCGCGCAGAATCAGCGAGCCCTTGGTGACGATGGTCACCGGATGCCGGTAGCGCAGCAGCACTTCGAGGGTTTGTCGGGTGATCTTGTATTCGCGCTCGATCGGCTGGTATGGATCGGTGTTGGAACCCAGATTGATCGGCGCGCATTGATAGCCGCGTTTGGACAGCTGTTGCTCCAGCACATCGACGGCATTGGTCTTGGCGATCAGTTTTGTTTCGAAATCCAGCCCCGGCGACATGTCCCAGTAAGCGTGGCTCGGCCTCGCGTAACAATAAATGCAGCCGTGTTCGCAACCGCGATAGGGGTTGATTGAACGATCAAAGGGCAAGTCCGGCGAAGTGTTGCGGGTGATGATGGATTTCGCCGTCTCAATGCTCACCTCGGTACCCTGCGTGGTGGGCACCTCTTGATACCAGCCGTCGTCCTCAGCCACTGATCGGCTGGGGGCGAAGCGATTATGGGGATTGGTCGCGGTGCCGCGGCCACGTGGGGGCAAGGGCGTGTGCATGGGGAAACCCTGGTAACTGTATGCGCATACAGTATCCAGACAAGAACGCGCTCACCAGTGCCGTTCGGCATTTTCCTGGAGGCTGGTTAGTGCGAAGCAACTAAGAGATACAGATAACGGCTGGCTCAAAAGTTTGAAACACCGGTATCGTTGTTTCGCTGCACACAGGGATATTCATATTAATTAAAAGGATTTAGTGATGTCGTTCTTCAACCGTCGCGGTATCTTTCTGCAAAAGCTTGGCCCAACTATTGTCGACCCAAATGAAGTTCTCGTTTCAATGCAGTTCGCATTGAAAGAGGACGGATGGGATGCTGAAAACTCGCTGAAAACCACGGCGCTGCTAGATTCCACCAGCCTGATCGCCTCTTCGTATGATGGCGGAAAATCGTTCAACCTCGGCAACGTCAATAAAGACATTGATGGAGACGGCGATATCGACGCCGATGACAAGGCCAAACTTCTGGCACTGGCTAAAGCCTATGTCGATATTGTCAGGCCTTGATTAAAACTTAAAAAAAGCCCCCATTGCAGGACGCAATGGGGGCTTTTTTGATTACTCGTTTTATTACTCGTCCGACTTCTTCTTGAGCTTCGGATTCGGGAAAAACTGAACCGCCTGAACCTTGGTATCCGGAGCTTTTGGCGCGGTGACGTTCACCCGCGTTCCCAGCTCCTTGGGCACCGAAAGCCCCTGTTCATTCAGCGTGTCAGAGTATCCACAAGCCACGCACTCGCGATGTGGCACGCTGTCCTCATTCCACATCATCAGTTTGTCCGGCTCGCTGCAGGCCGGGCAGACCGCCCCGGCGATAAAGCGTCGTTTGGTAATCACAATCCCCTCACTCATGCTGCCGCGTCCTCACTCAGGCCGCTGTGGCGCAAGAGTGCGTCAATCGAAGGCTCACGGCCACGGAAGTCGACGAACAGCACCATCGGTTCCTGGGAACCACCGCGCGCAAGGATCGCTTCACGGAATGCGCGACCGGTGTCAGCGTTGAGCACGCCTTCTTCTTCGAACTTCGAAAACGCATCCGCCGACAACACTTCAGCCCACTTGTAGCTGTAGTAACCCGCCGCGTAACCGCCAGCGAAGATGTGCGCAAAGCTGTTGGGGAAACGGTTGTAAGCCGGTGGCCGCATGACCGAAACCTCGTCACGCACGCCTTCGAGCAATTGCAGCACGCTGCGGCCATCGCCGTGGGTGGCATGCAATTCGAAGTCGAACAGCGAGAATTCCAGTTGGCGGACCATCATCAGGCCGGACTGGAAGTTTTTCGCTGCGAGCATCTTCTGCAGCAAGTCTTGCGGCAGTGGTTCGCCGCTTTCGTAATGACCGGAAATCAGCGCCAGGCCTTCCGGCTCCCAGCACCAGTTTTCCATGAACTGGCTCGGCAGCTCGACCGCGTCCCAAGCAACGCCGTTAATGCCGGACACGCCGGCGTGCTCGACGCGGGTCAGCAGGTGGTGCAAGCCGTGACCGAACTCGTGGAACAGCGTGGTCACTTCATCGTGGGTCAGCAGCGCAGGCTTACCGCTGTCGGCCGGGGTGAAGTTGCACACCAGGTTGGCCACCGGGCTTTGCAATACGCCCTCGGCGGTACGGCGACGGTCGCGGGCGCCGTCCATCCAGGCTCCGCCACGCTTGTTGGCGCGGGCGTAGAGATCGAAGAAGAAGCGGCCGACGTGCTGGCCGTTTTCCTTGATTTCAAACAGGCGAACATCCGGGTGCCAGGTGTCGAAGCCTTTCTGTTCGGCAATCTCGATGCCGTACAGGCGCTGAACAATGGCGAACAGGCCGCCCAGCACTTTATCGATCGGGAAGTAGGCGCGCAGGGCTTCCTGGGCCACGCTGTAGCGTTGTTCACGGAGTTTTTCACCGTAGAAACCGCTGTCCCAGCTTTGCAGATCCGGGCAACCCTGTTCGGCGGCGTACGCCTTCAGCTGCTCCAGATCCTGAGCGGCGAACGGCTTGCTGCGCTTGGCCAGGTCGCGCAGGAAACTCAGCACCTGATCGCTGGACTCGGCCATTTTGGTCGCCAGGCTCAGTTCCGAAAAACTGGCGAAGCCCAAGAGCTTGGCCAGCTCCTGACGCAGGTCGAGGATTTCTTCCATGACCGGGCCGTTGTCGTTCTGGCCGGCGTTCGGGCCTTGGTCCGACGCACGGGTGCAGTAGGCGGCGTAGACTTCTTCGCGCAACGCACGGTCGTGGGCGTAGGTCATCACCGCGTAGTAGCTCGGGAATTCCAGGGTGATCAGCCAGCCGTCCAGGCCTTTGGCTTGCGCGGCGGCCGCCATTTGCGCCTTGGCCGAATCGGTCAGGCCGGCGAGGGCGGCTTCATCGGTGAGGTGCTTGGTCCACGCCTGGGTGGCGTCGAGCAACTGGTTGGAAAAGCGGCTGCCCAACTCGGACAACTTGCTTTGCACTTCGGCGTAGCGCTTCTGCTCGGCTTCCGGCAGGTCGATACCCGACAGACGGAAGTCACGCAAGGAGTGTTCCAGAATAGTCTTCTGCGCCACGTCGAAACCGGCAGCTTCCGGGCTGTTGGCCAAGGCTTCGAAGGCCTGGAACAGTTCGCGGTTCTGGCCCATCTCGGTGGAATAGGCGCTCAAGGCCGGCAGGCACGACTCGTAGGCTTCGCGCAGTTCGGCGCTGTTGCACACGGCGTTGAGGTGGCTGACCGGGCTCCAGGCAGCGCCGAGGCGATCATTGAGCTCGTCCATCGCCAGCACCAGGCCGGCCCAGGTCGGCTGTTTGCCCTGGGTCTTGAGGATCTCGAGGATGGCGGCGCGGTTGTCAGCCAGGATCTGTTCAATGGCCGGCTGCACGTGTTCGGCACGGATCGCAGAGAACGGCGGCAAGTCGTAGGACTGCAAAAGAGGGTTGTTCACGCTCACAGTGGGCACCTTGGCTGGAGAAACATGCGGCCATCTTAATTACAATCGACGCTCACCGCAGCTATCAGCAACAGAGAGAAACCCTATCGTGAACCTTCGCAAGTATCAGAACCACACGCCGTTGCTGGGCAACGGGGCATTTGTCGACCGTTCGGCGGTGGTGATCGGCGACGTCGAGATCGGCGAAGACAGCTCGGTGTGGCCGTTGACGGTGATCCGCGGCGATATGCACCGCATCCGCATCGGCGCACGCACCAGCGTGCAGGACGGCTGCGTGCTGCATATCACCCACGCCGGGCCGTTCAACCCGGACGGTTACCCGCTGCTGATAGGTGATGATGTGACCATCGCCCACAAAGTCATGCTCCACGGTTGCTCGGTGGGCAGCCGGGTGCTGATCGGCATGGGCAGCATTGTCATGGACGGCGCCGTGGTCGAAGACGACGTGATCATCGGCGCCGGCAGCCTGGTACCGCCGGGTAAACGCCTGGAAAGCGGTTTTCTGTACGTGGGCAGCCCGGTGAAACAGATCCGGCCGCTGACGGACAAGGAACAGGCCTTTTTCACCTACAGCGCAGCGAACTACGTGAAGCTCAAGGATCTGCATCTGGCCGAAGGCTACGACCAGCTCTGAACCGGCGCACCAACATCCAGGAATTTTCATGCATTACCAAACCGTTTTGTTCGACCTCGATGGCACCCTGACCGACCCGCGCGAAGGCATCACCCGTTCGATCCAGTTCGCCCTGAGCAAACTGGGGATCGATGAGCCGGACCTGAGCAAACTCGAACACTTCATCGGCCCGCCGCTGTTGCAGGCGTTCATGCAGTTCTACGACTTCGACGAGCCGAAAGCGTGGGAGGCGGTGAATTTCTACCGCGAGCGCTTCAAGGTGACCGGCCTGTACGAAAACCGCGTGTTCGACGGCGTCACCCCGCTGCTCGAAACCCTGGGCGGGCAAGGGCGACAGCTATACATCGCGACCTCGAAGCCTTGGATTTTCGCGCGGGAAATCGCCCGGCATTTCGACTTCGCCAAACACTTCAAGGTGATTTACGGCAGCGAACTGGACGGCACCCGGACCAACAAGGTCGAGTTGATCGCCCATCTGATCGCTGAAGAAGGCCTGGACCCGGCCAACACCTTGATGATCGGCGACCGTAAACACGACCTGATCGGCGCACGCAGCAATGGCCTGGACGCGGCAGCGGTGGGTTATGGATTCGGCAGCCATGAAGAATTGAGCGCCGAAGCGCCGGCGTATCACTTTGAAACGCTGGAAGCGATGCATCAGGCGTTTTTGCGTCGCTGAAGGCGCCTGTAGGAGCAATCTTGCTCGCGATGACGCTCGCACATTCAAAATCAATGTGACTGACAGACCGCTATCGCGAGCTCGCTCCTATGTATGGACTCGCCCCCACTGTCTACCTGCTTTTTAAACACTGCTACCCGGTTGCATCTATGTATAAGGCCTATTCGAGGAAGCCATCTTTGGCTTCTGGCCAACATTGGTTGAGCTCAC
>NZ_FYDY01000065.1:0-1649 GCF_900187435.1 Pseudomonas sp. Irchel s3b5 | reverse complement strand
CGGTACGTGTCAAGGTACCTGTCACCTTGTCTTACAGTTGCTAGCCCGTTGCGCTCTTAATTTCAGGGCGCTCTGGGTTTAAATACACAGCATCTGCCAACTTCCAGTTGCGTGTTCGAGTGCTCCAGCGGCTCGGATTAGCTTCCTTGGCATTTTCATAAAGCATTGCTCTAGCTTGTAATAGAGCCGTTGCTTTGCCTTCGTGCCGCTGGTTTGGCGTCACGTATTTCAGGGCGCTGTGGCGGTGATCTTCGTTGTACCACTCGATAAATCCCTGCACCCAAATTCTTGCCTCAGTCACCGTATCAAATGGTTGATCCGGCCAGAGCGGGCAGTACTTTGCGGTACGAAAAAGTGCTTCGGCGTAAGCGTTGTCATTGCTCACCCTTGGCCGGCTAAAGGACGGCTCGACGCCCAGGGCAACCATGCTTTCACGTAACAAGGAACCTCTCATGACGTGGCCGTTATCCGAGTGCAGCACCAACGGTCGACCCGCTGTATGTTCACGCAAGCATCCCTTTCTAAGCAGCTCACACGCGTGTTCGGCGCATTCCACCTCATGCACTTCATTGGCTACCAGCTTGCGGCTGTAGACATCCTTGACCATGTACCAGTAGAAAAAACGACCTCTGACAGTGCTGGGTAGCCAAGTGATATCCCAGCACCAAACCTGATTGGGAGCGTCAGCGCGATGCGTCGTCAGGACCTTGCGTTTCGGGGCTTTGGTTCGGCCGCGACGCACGTTTTGATTAGCGGCTTTTAACACACGGTAAAACGTCGACTCTGAAGCGAGGTAGATACCTTCATCGGCCAGTTTTGGAACGATTTGGTGTGGGGTGAGGCTGGCGTAGCCAGCCTGATTGGCAGCATCAAGCACCGCTTGGCGCTCTGCCTCACTGAGCTTGTTCGACGGCGCTGCTCGCTGAGCCAGTAGACGCCCATCGCAGCAGGCGTGTCGCCAACGTTGAACTGTACGCAGGCTCAGCCCTAGCTCATTACACGCTCGATATCGACGAGCCCCACTCAACACCGCTTCAGCAATCAACTTCATGGCTTGCGTACGATCAGAGGCGCTGATCAGTCTTCCTTGTCCTTGCCCCAGATCGCATTGGCTTTTTTTCTGAGCTCCAGCAAAGCCACCGCCTCCGCACGTCCTGCATCGGATTGGATCAGCTGACGCTCCAGATCTTTGATCCGCCGCTGCTCGGCAGTTCTTTCTGCACTAGGTTTCAAATCAGCAAGGGTATTGGCGTTTTGGCACGCCTCGCGCCACTGCTGGATTTGCTCAGGATAAATGCCCTTGATTCGGCAATATTGAGAAATCTCAACCTCACTCAACGGTGCGGTTTCCATGACAGCATTGAATTTATCGGCGCTGGACCATTGATCACTGGTCTTGCCATTTCCCGGCACGATCAAACCTTTATCTCTAGCCATTTGTCTCCAGTTTCGCAGTGACTGAGGCGTGAGATTAAGCGCAATGGCGAGTTCTGCCACTGAGCGATTTAGAGGCGGCATCATTTGCAAGACGACCCAATCTTTGAAGTCGTCGTCGTAGCGTTTGCCTAGATTGGACATTGTTATGCACCTTCGCCCTCTTGAATGAATGAGTCAATCAACAAGGGTGACAGGTAGCCTGACACGGAGGG
>NZ_FYDY01000031.1:0-55212 GCF_900187435.1 Pseudomonas sp. Irchel s3b5 | reverse complement strand
GGTACAGATACACTTTTTCGACTTTGGCATCGGGTCGCATCATGGCGAGCTGGCTCCTGAAGGAATCGGGAGCACAGCATCCGGGATCAGCTAAGCGCTTTGAATGTGGGGTTTATGGAGCGCTTACAAAACACCGTCCCGTCAGGCGGTGTTGTCATTAGACGACCTGCGAATTCCTTTCACTGGTCCTTTTCGCAATTCACCATCCATGACACGCCAAAACGGTCGACCAACATGCCGAAACGCGCAGCCCAAAAGGTGGTCTCCAGCGGCATTTGTACGCTACCTCCCTCAGATAAAGCACTGAAAACGCGTTCAGCTTCGGCGATGCTGTCGACATTCAGCGAGATGGAACATCCGCTCATATTATCGGTGGGGCGGTCAGGGGTGGTGTCCGACCCCATGATTGCCTGATCGCCTACAACGAGACGGGTATGAATGATCAGGTTATGGAGGTCTTGCGGCACGTGCTCGGCGGCGGGGGTGTCGCCAAAAGTCGTCATGGCTTCGATCTGACCAGACAAACTTTGCGCGTAAAACTCAAACGCGGCTTTGCAGTCGCCATTGAAGATCAGGTAAGGATTGATTTTCATATTCGGCTCCAGGTTTGGAAGGGACACATCGGATTGGACGCCGGGTGCAGCAGCGAATTCCGATGTATTGAGCCGAAAAGCAAAGCGCTAAATAGCGGTAATGGCGGGAATTTCTTTAGAAGATTTTTCGATAGGCCGGGCCAGACTTATGGCTTCCGGTGCGCGTCGTGGAGACAACACTCGTTCGATGGCACCACTCACCAGGCTCTCCAGCAGCTCATCGTGCTCCTGTTCATCCAGAATATGAGGTGTAAGCCAGCTGGGGGCGCTGTTGAGCAATGACGCAATGGCATGCCCGGCTGCCAACACACCCTGCTCACTGAAACGGGGCTTTACATCAAGTATTTTCAGCAGGGTACGCTCGTACTGTTCGCGCAACTGCTGCACCCGTTGCTGCTGCTCGTCATTCAGGCAACCGCTGTCACGTTCCACCAGACGAAAATGCCAAGGCATATCCCGATGCAGGTTCAGGTGCGCGCGTATCACGCTGTTGAGTTTGTCGCGTTTCGCCGGGGCTTTTTGCCGGATGCGTTCGAGCGTAGCCAACAGCTCCTCGTAGAACTCTTCGATCAGGTCGAGTAACAAGTGCTGTTTGCTGGGGTAATGATGGTACAGCGAGCCTGGAGAAAGCCCCAGGCACGTGGCGAGTTCGCGCATGCCGACCTGGCCGAAACCTTTGCTGGCAAACAATTCCAGCACCTTGTCCCGGTACTCTGCGAAACGCGAACAACGCTCAGGCATAGGCATGGAAGCCGCGCCCCGTTTTGCGTCCCAGATACCCGGCAGCGACCATTTCCTTAAGCAGTGGAGCCGGGCGGTACTTACTGTCGTTGAAACCTTCATAGAAGGCTTCCATGATCGCCAGTAGAGTGTCCAGGCCGATCAGATCCGCCAGGGCCAATGGGCCGATGGGTTGATTGCAGCCCAGGCGCATACCTGCGTCGATGTCTTCGGCGCTGGCCAGGCCTTCCTGGAACACCAGGATCGATTCGTTGATCATCGGTACCAGGATTCGGTTAACCACGAAGCCCGGACGGTTACCCGCGGTGATCGCGGTTTTGCCGAGGGTCGTTGCCATGTCCAGGGCCAGTTTGTGAGTGGCATCACTGGTTTGCAGGCCACGAATCACTTCAATCAACCCCATCACCGGCACCGGGTTGAAGAAGTGCAGGCCGATGAAGCGTTCAGGTTGGCTGACGCTCGCAGCGAGCTGGGTGATCGACAGCGACGAAGTGTTGGACGCAATCACGCACTCGTGGGTGACCTGCGCGGCGATCTGTTGCAGTACACGTAATTTCAGTTCGAGATTTTCCGTGGCCGCTTCGATCACCAGTTGCACGTTTTGCAGGCTGCTGTAATCGGTACTGGTGCGGATTTTGTCGAGGGTTGCCAGTTTCTGCTCTTGTGTCAGGGTTTCCTTGGCAACCTGCCGATCAAGGTTCTTACCGACGGTTGCGACAGCTTTTTGCAGCGCGCTCTCGGAGATGTCGATCAAGGTCACGTTGAAACCCGCCATGGCGCAGACTTGCGCAATGCCGTTGCCCATGGTGCCTGCACCGATCACTCCGATGTTTTGCAGATTCATCTTTACGTCCTTCGATCAAACCGTGCGATACCTTCGCCGCCACTGCGGCCGAAGGCGTACTATTGCCGCGAGTCTAGAGCTGGCAGGACGGTTGTCCTATGCCGCAACTGTTCAACGGCACTGGCGTTTTTTGCCATTCGGATGATGAGAAGAGAAACGTTCATATGCGGGAAAAGGACTCGGTCGCTGCCTATTTTGTACAGGCAATGATCCATGGGCTGCGGGATAAACCACAGCGCGTGAAGGCGGTACTCGAACAGGCGGGTGTCGATCCGGCGATCATGCAACAGCCGACGGCGCGAGTGCCGGCCAGTGCATTTGCTGCGTTGTGGCTGATACAGATCCGCGAACTCGACGACGAGTTTTTCGGACTCGACTCACATGGCATGCCACCCGGCAGTTTCGCCTTGATATGCCGCGCTTTGATCCAAGAGCCCGACCTGCATAAAGCCATGCGCCAGTGCCTGGCCAATTTCGCACTGTTCTTGCGCGACTTTCGCGGCACGCTGACGGTCCGTGGCAAACGGGCAGTAATCAGCCTGGAAACCCAGTCGCAAGACGCCGATGCCAGCCGTTTTGGAGAAGAGACGTTCCTGGTGTTGATGATCAGTATTTTGTGCTGGCTGGGTGGCCGGCGTATCCCGATTGATCGCGCCGACTTTCGCCATGAGCGTCTGTCGCTCAGCGATGACCGTTTGCTTTGGGGTCCCAACCTGACCTTCGGCGCTGAACGCACTGAAATCGAATTTGCCAGCCATTACCTGCGACTGCCGGTGGCACAGGATCTCGTGTCGCTGAAAGTGTTCCTGCGCACGGCGCCGCAATGGTTGGTCATTCGTTTTCGCAACCAGCATGGCCTGGCGTCACACGTTCACCAGCGTTTGCGCGGCAGTCATTACAGCGAATGGCCGACGTTGCAGGCCTTCGCGTTGGAGCAGCACCTGAGCCCCAGCACCTTCCGCCGCAAACTGGAACGCGAAGGCTGTTCTTATCAGGAGATCAAGGATGAAGTGCGACGGGGTGTGGCGTTCGAACAGTTGCGGCAGAGCGGGGCAAGTATCAGTGATATCGCCGAACAGCTGGGTTTTCAGGAACCCAGCGCCTTCCATCGGGCGTTCAAGAAGTGGACGGGGGAAAGCCCGGGGCGCTATCGGGCGAGGTATCAGGAGTAACAACAGGCGCTTCTGTTTTTTGGTCCCGACGTCAGGCGTTTTCCAGCATCTCAATCAACGGCTCCTGCCACACCGTTTCGTGGGTCTCTCGCAGTTCGGCGGAATGACGTTGGCGCATTTTTTCTTTCCATGGAGTGCCGCGAACCGTAGCTTTCACTGCGGTTCACGACGGTCGAGCTCATGTCGGCGTTCTTACGCCGATTGAATTACGCCACCACCCGATAACACGGCACATACGCCGCGCCGCCCGGCAACTTCATGCGGTGCTGGGCGACGAAGGCTTTGAGCAGTTGGTCCAGTGGCTGCATGATCGCGGCATCGCCGCGGATCTGATACGGGCCGTGCTCTTCGATCAGACGGATGCCCTTGTCCTTGACGTTGCCGGCGACGATGCCGGAGAACGCGCGGCGCAGGTTGGCCGCCAGTTCGTGAGCGGGCAGGTCGAGGCTCAGTTTCAGGTTGGCCATGTTTTCGTGGGTCGGGTCAAACGGACGCTGGAAGCCCTCATCGATTTTCAGAAGCCAGTTGAAGTGGAAGGCATCGGCGCGCTCGCGGCGGAATTGCTTCACCGCTTTGAGGCCTTGGGTCATTTGCCGGGCGACTTCGACCGGATCGTCGATGATGATCTGGTAATGCTGTCTGGCTGCATCGCCCAGAGTGGCGGCGACGAAGGCGTCCAGTTGTTCCAGGTACGCGGCAGCGTGTTTCGGCCCGGTGAGGATGACCGGGAAGGGCAGGCCGGCGTTGTCCGGGTGCATCAGGATGCCGAGCAGGTACAGGAACTCTTCAGCCGTGCCGGCGCCGCCCGGAAAAATGATGATGCCGTGGCCGACGCGTACGAAGGCTTCGAGGCGTTTTTCGATGTCCGGCAGGATTACCAGTTCATTGACAATCGGGTTTGGCGCTTCGGCGGCGATGATGCCCGGCTCAGTCAGGCCAAGGTAGCGGCCGCCGTGGATGCGTTGCTTGGCGTGGGCGATGGTCGCGCCTTTCATCGGGCCTTTCATCACGCCGGGGCCGCAACCGGTGCAGATGTCCAGGCTGCGCAGGCCCAGTTCGTGGCCGACCTTCTTGGTGTATTTGTATTCTTCGGTATTGATCGAGTGGCCGCCCCAGCACACCACGATTTTCGGCTCGACGCCGGGGCGCAGGGTGCGGGCGTTGCGCAGCAGGTGGAAGACGTAGTCGCTGATGCCCTGGGAGGTGCTCAGGTCGATGCGTTGGCTGTCGAGTTCGTTTTCGGTGTAGACGATGTCACGCAGGGCGCTGAACAGCATTTCCCGGGTACTGGCAATCATTTCGCCGTCGACGAAGGCGTCAGCCGGGGCGTTCAGCAGTTCCAGGCGTACGCCACGGTCTTGCTGGTGTATGCGGATTTCAAAGTCTTTGTAGGCTTCGAGGATGGTCTTGGCGTTGTCGACGTGGGCGCCGGTGTTGAGGATGGCCAGGGCGCATTGGCGGAAGATGTTGTAGGTGCTGCCGGAACCGGCTTCGCTCAGTTGCTGGACTTCCCGTTGCGAGAGCGTTTCCAGGCTGCCTTTTGGGCTGACAGAGGCGTTGATTACTTGTCGTTGGGTCATGCAATGATCCTTAAAACGATGGCATCCGCGCAAAACCAGCGAATGACATCCGAATAATATGTATCCATGAAAGAAGATGGCACGAACTGCTCGGTCTCGCCATGTCCCCCGTTTGACGGTGAAAAGATGAAAAGGAGCCCCAGCATAGCTAAATCCCTCGCAGAGGCGATAATGGCCCGCAGTCTTTTTGCCCATGACCCAAGGAAACCTGACGCAATGTTCGAAATCCAGCCGATGAACGCCGAACGCTACCGGCAACAGACGCGGCGCAGCACGATCATCATTGCCCTGATTTTCCTCGCCCTCGCGATGGTCCTGTCCACGGCCGCGGTGGCGTTGTTCGGTGAGCCGGGCGGCGACAATCTGCGATTCAATGTCGGAGGGGTGTTTGTCGCCGTACTGGTCATGGTGGCGCTGATGCGCAAAGTCTTCTGGACTCAGCCATGGATGGCCCCGGCAGTCTATAGTTGGCAGCTCAAGCGCACGCTCATGGCAATCACCAATGTCATGCACCATGTGAAGGTCTCCGTGGAGGCCGACGATCCGATGGCCATGAAGCTGCTACGGTTCTATCATTTGGGCTTGAACCAGATGCACCAACTGGACGGCAACTCCAGTGACCACAACCAGTTGATCCACGAGATGGAGCAACACAAGACGCGGATGGAAGCGCTGGGTATCGACACCGAGCAGACGCAATTCAACCCGGCGTGGCTTCAAGCGGTGAAGCCAGCGGCGGCGTAGGGAGCAGCACAACAATCGGGAGTGTCGCGCCATCATCAGCACTCAGGGAGCAGCATGGGAAATCTGTTGATCAACGATCCTGTTGAAAGTCGCCGGCCTGCCGTGACCCGACTGAAGGTTCGCTCGGCGGTGACGCTGATGGTCGCGGTGTGTCTGTCGATGACGGTGATCTTGATCTGGGAGGCCTGGAGCTCGCATCGGTACCACCTGCGTGACAAGGAAGTGGCCATGTCCAACCTTGCGCAGGCCCTGGCATCACAAGCCCAGGATTCGATCAAACAGGCCGATACGCTGTTGTTTACCCTGGTGGATCGATTGGAGCACGAGGGTGCCGATCAATCCCGCTTGCCGCGTTTGCTCAGCGCCCAGCGCAGTGAGCTGAGCCAGCTCCACGGTCTGTTTGTGTTCGACGAAACGGGGCGCTGGCTCGCCAACTCCAACGGTGTCGGGCAGGAGGGGCTCAACAATGCGGACCGCGAGTATTTTCTGTTCCATCGCGATCATCCAGGCCGAGGGCCGCACATCGGGCCGTCGATCAAGAGCCGTTCGAGCGGCGAGTGGGTCATGCCGGTGTCGCGACGGGTCAATCATCCGGACGGCAGCTTCGCCGGGGTGGCGCTGGCGACGATCTATCTGAGCCATTTCCTGCAACTCTACGACAGCATCGATATGGGCAGTAACGGTGTGATCAACCTGATCGCCGACAACGCGACCATTGTCATTCGCCGACCCTTCAATTCGTCAGATATTGGCACCAGCCTGTCCAAGAGTCCGTTGTTTGTTGATTTGCTGCCCAAGGGCGATGCGGGCACCGCCACCATCAAATCGATCATCGACGGCGTGGATCGGGTCGTGGGGTATCGCCGGGTCGAGGGTTATCCGCTGATCGTTTTTGTCGCGGTGAACAAGGACGAAGTGCTCGGCAGCTGGCGCAAGCAAACCCTGCTCAGCGCGGGTCTTGTCTCGGTGTTGCTGGTCGTTCTCTGGATGCTGGGTTATCGGCTGATCAAGCTGATGAGGCGCCAGAACCGAGTCCAGGCCGAGTTGCTGGGGACTCAGGAAAAACTCCTTGGGGTCAACCGCAACCTCGAACAGCTGGCCCTCAACGACGCGCTCACCGGGCTGGCCAACCGGCGGCAGTTCGACATTTTCATCGAATCGGAACTGGGTCGCGCCCGGCGTAACCAGACGAGCCTCGGGTTGCTGATGCTCGACGTCGACCATTTCAAGGCGTTCAACGATCACTACGGGCATTTGGCCGGTGACGAGTGTTTGCGCAAGGTCAGTGCGATCATCACTGACAATATCCGCAGTCCCGGTGATCTGGCCGCCCGATACGGTGGCGAGGAGTTTGCCGTGGTGCTGCCCGGTGCGGACTACGTGGGGGCGTTTCTGGTCGCGGAAAAAATCCGTCGTGCGGTGCAGGAGGCGAACATCCTGCATGGTGACAGTCCCGAAGGGCAGGTGACGGTCAGTCTTGGGTTGAGTGCCTGTGATGCGAGCTCGTTGGCCGGGCCCGAGGATCTGATCGGCGCAGCGGACAAGGCGCTTTACGTGGCCAAGACCAGCGGCCGGAATATGAGCGTCATCGCCAACTGACCGCCACGCGTTTAGCCCGACCGGTCAAGGCGCTGGATGAATCGGGTGTTGTCAGTCCGTGCGCCGCCATTTCCACAGACGAAGATAGACCAGCACATTGATCAGCAGCACCACGCAGCCCAACCCAAGCTGAATGCCCGGGGTCAGCCCGGCGGGGTAGATGATCGGCCAGACATAATGCTCGATGAATCCACCGTCATAGCCGGCTTGCCCGGCGCGATGGCGCAGATGGTTTTCCCAATCGGTGAGCGGGCAGGGCAGGTGAAAAAACTCCACCGCCATCCCCCACAGTGCTGCAGGTGGATGCCACCACACCAGGTGGCGCCATTTGAGCACCAGCAGACCGCCGAACAATACGAACAGAATGAACGACAGATGAAACAGCACCAGCCCATCGGCAGTGATTTGGTACAGCATGGCGATGTCCCTGGCCGGGTAGATCAATCGCTCCATGGTACTCGGGCTGGCCTTGGATACCGTGGCGGGTGAGCAAAATTGTTAAAGCCAATGGCCGCTAGGACTGGCACAGTCACGGGCTTTCCCTTTCTGTAGAACGTCATGTCCAATTCACTCCTGCCCCGCAGTGCCTTTCTGCGCGGCGCCGCAGCGATCATGCCGCTGTCCCTGGCTACGGCGCCCTGGGGCTTGCTGGCCGGTTCCATGGCCATCGAAGCCAATCTCACGCCCCTGCAAGGTCAGGGCCTGTCGAGCATCGTGTTTGCCGGTGCCGCGCAGCTGGTTGCCATCGGTATGCTCAAGGGCGGTGCCGGGATCTTTTCGATTTTGTTGACCACGTTGCTGCTGACCTCCCAGCATTTGCTCTACGGGATGAGCATGCGTTCGGTGATTTCACCGCTGCCGGGGCGCTGGCGTGTGGGGTTGGGGTTCTTGCTGACGGATGAGCTGTTCGCCCTGACCAGCCAACACGACAAACAGCAGTTCAACCGCTGGTACGCTCTGGGTGTCGGCTTGACGTTTTACATCGCCTGGAACCTCTTCACCCTGGCCGGGATTGTGTTGGGCAGCAGCATTCCGGGCCTTGAGCATCTGGGGCTGGACTTCTCCATCGCGGCGACGTTTATCGCCCTGATCACCCCGGTGGTGCGCAACGTACCAACCGTGGTGTGCGTGGCGGTGTCGTTGTTTTGCTCAGTGTTATTCAGCTACTGGCAGTGGGGTTCGGCCCTGGTGCTGTCGGGTTTGGCGGGGATGACCGCCGGGTTTGTCTGCAACAAATTCTACGGTGGACGCACATGATGGTCTGGGCAGTGATTATCGGAATGGGCCTGTTGGTGTTCCTCAACCGCTATGTGTTTCTCGAGCCGAGGTTGCCGCTTCGCTTGAGCAGTAATGCCCGGCAGTTTCTCGGGTTTGCGGTGCCGGGGATGCTGACGGCGATTTGCGGGCCGATTGTGTTCATGCCGGAGAAGCAACTGAACCTGCAATGGGACAATCCGTACCTGATCAGCTCGCTGGTGGCTGTCGGTCTAGTGCTGTACACCCGTAATACTTTGCTCAGCATGCTGTTGAGCATGGGCTTCTTCTTTGTGCTGCGCTGGTGGCTCTGAGGTTTGGCGCAGGAAAGTTGTTCTACGCTTAAGGTTGATGAACGAACCCTTCAGACAGCGAGGTGAACATGGCCAATGAACCCAAGCGTCCCGATCCGGACGAAGATGTTGATGAGCCTACGGAAGAAGAGATTGAAGAGCAGAGGCGTTGAACGCACGCCAGGCTCACGACTTGATTGTTTCATCAATTAACCAGGCGCCCTGATTTCTGACATTGCCCACCGCCTTGTCGACTTTGTGCCACTCAAATACATCACTCACTTCGCCTTGCATTAACACCATCTCTTCGGCCCGCTCTTTGGGGGTGGCCGGGTCCAGCCATTCCCTGGCGAACTCCGCTGAAAACACCACCGGCCTGCGGTCGTGCACATCCAGCAGGCCGCCAGCGCTGTCGGCGGTGATGATCACGAAGCCGTCGTGCTCCCGTGGAGGCGCGCCACCGACGGGGAACTGACCAATGGCGGCGCAGAACACCGGTGCGTGGTCTCGTCGACGAATCAGCCAGGGTTGCCGCGTCGAATCGCCGGCATCGACCCATTCGAACCAGCTATCAACCGGACAGATTGCGCGATGGGGCCAGATCGCCCGGAAATACGGGCCATGGGCGACTTTCTCGACCCGCGCATTGATCGGCACCGCACGATCCGTCGCCCAGTGCGGTCGCCAGCCCCAGCGTACCGAGTCGGCATGCAGTCGCCCATTTTCCTCATGCAACAGGGCGAGCTGCGTGGTAGGCGCGGCGTTGTAGCGCGCCAATGGCTCGTTGCCGACGTGATTGATCAGCGCATCGGGAATGCTCAGCGCCGCCACAAAGTCGTGGATTCCGTGGTATTGCGACAGTCGTCCGCACATGGCCTGACACTCTGGTTGGGCGGTGTTTTCAGTTTAGTTGCTGGACGTAAAATGGGCCTGGCAAGCACTGGAACCAAACTCTGTGTACCTTATCCAACCTCGGCCCGTCGCCCGATGCGGGCCGGCCCAAGGCAAAACATGAAACAACTATTCAAATTATTAACGGTGTGCGCCCTGGCAGTCGGTCTGCTGGGTTGCATTGCTGCGCCGATTGAAATGACCCCGCAGACCGAACAGCGTCTGCGCGAGCAACCGCCGATTCGTTTTCTGCTGACGTTCGATGACGGCCCCAGCGCATCGAGCTGGTGGAATCCGACCGTGACGGTGCTCGAGAGCCTCGCGCACAATCCGCTGCAACCGAACATCAAAGCGGTGTTCTTTGTGCAGACCCGCGCTCCGAGGGCCGGCGGCAGCGACCTGGGCCGCGAAATCATGCGCCGCGAACACGCAGAGGGGCACGTTCTGGGTTTCCACACCGCCACGCCCTCGCACACCAATCATCGCTCCCTTGACCCGGCAGAACTGGAGCAGGCCCTCACCGACGGCAGCGCCGACATTGCCGCCATGACCGGCGTGCCAACTGTGTTGCTGCGTCCGCCGTTCTGGAACTACGACAAGCGCACCTTCGCGGCGTATCAGCAACATGGCCTGCATGTACTGCTGACGGATTTGAGTGCCAACGACGGCAAGATCTGGGGCTTCAATGCCAGCCCGCGACGCCGCTCACACATGCTGCGATCAATGTCTGAAGTGCGCGAGCGCATCGCCCGTGGTGAGTTGCCGGTGGTTGATGGGGTGATCCCGGTGGTGGTGACGTTCCACGACCTCAACCGCTACACCGCCCGGCATGCCCGCGAGTATTTGCAGATACTCCTCGACAGTGCTCAGGCGAGTGGCGTGAAAGTCGCCGACACGCCTTTTTACGACGATCAGGCTGCGCTGCTTCGAGCCGCCCTGGCGCGAACGGTGCGCGACGATTCGCAACCGGTTGAGTTGCCGGGATTCTGGAATTGGATCTGGGGCGGTAATTCCCACTGAAATGCCCAGAATGCGAGCGACATAACAAAATTGACGGCAATCTGCTGACGCATAATCGGCAATGTGTATCTATGCTGAAACGGTCAATTCGATCTGCTAACGTTCGAGGCACCGGCCATGCTTCCTATCTCAGTCTTATGCAACATCGTTGAGTCCGGTTTTGAACCGCTGTCCTGCGAATGCACGGAAAGCCTCGGGCTGTTGCGCATTGAGGTTTTCGAACCCGCCACCGGACGGGTTGAACTGTTGATCAATGGTGTGTCGACAGCTGAGTTGACCAGCGTGCGCGCCATTTCTGATCTTGTCGGCGAGTTGCGTACCGAGATGAAGGCCGGGCGTAGGGCGTTTGCGGGTTGATGTAAACACCGACCGGTGGCGAGGGAGCTTGCCCCCGCTGAGGCGCGAAACGGCCCCCGGCATTCTTTCAGGCATGCCGAGTAGGCAACATTTGCGTCTGCTTCGCAGTCGAACGGGGGCAAGCCCCCTCGCCACAGGTATTCATTGCCTCACGTCGCGGGCGGTAGCAGTTCCTCGATCATCCGCAAACAATGATTCAAACCCGGCGACACATCGCCCACCCGTCGACTCAGAATGATCGGCGAAGTCGCATTGTCTTCCATTATCGGGGTAAAACCGATGTCGTCGCGGTGCAGCAATTGCACCGAGGCGGGCACCAGCGTGACCCCGATGCCTGCCCCCACCAGACCAATCGCCGTTTGCAGTTCGTTGGTCCATTGCGCCACATGGATGCTCACGCCGTAGGACTCGAACAGGGCAATCACATGGTCGGCGTAACTCGGTCGCGGATTGCCGGGGTACAGCACAAAGGGTTCCTTTGCCAGATCCCGCAGGCTGATGGGCCCGGCGAGTAACGGGTGACCGGCGGGCAGGGCGGCGACCAGGCGGTCTTCGGTCAACACGGTCTGGATGATGGCGGGATCGTCAATGCGGATACGGCCGAAACCGATGTCGATCCGCCCGGCCTTGAGCGCCTGCACTTGCTGCAATGTGGTCATTTCCGACAGGCCCAGCTCCAGTTCCAGCGGCTCACCGCTGCGCAAGCGGCGTATCAGTTCCGGTAACACGCCATACAGCGTCGAGGGCGCAAAACCGATACCCAGCCAGGTCTTTTCACCCAACCCGATGCGGCGCGTGTTGTCGCAGACCTTGTTCAGTTGCTCGAGCAGGGCGGTGGAGTGTTCATGGAAAAACCGCCCGGCGTCGGTCAGCTTCAGCGGTCGCCCGCGCTCCAGCAGGATCACTCCCAATTCATCTTCCAGTTGCTGGATCTGCCGGCTCAAGGGCGGCTGGGCGATGTGCAGCAACTCGGCGGCGCGGGTGAAGTTGAGGGTTTGAGCCAATACCTGGAAGTAACGCAGGTGCCGCAGTTCCATGGAGCCTCCCGTCAATCGTTTGCATACCTTTAAGGTATCAAGTCAGACCAATTCTATATTGGCTTCAGGAAAAAAGCCGTACGAGAATCGATTCCAGAACTTCAAGAACCTGACGGGTATCGAAATGCTTGCAACTGCCATTGAATCGATCGAGACGATCATCGTCGATCTGCCGACCATCCGCCCGCACAAGCTGGCGATGCATACCATGCAGAACCAGACGCTGGTGATCATTCGCGTGCGTTGCGCCGACGGCATCGAAGGCATCGGCGAATCCACCACCATCGGTGGCCTGGCCTACGGCAACGAAAGCCCGGACAGCATCAAGACCAACATCGACACGCACTTCGCACCGTTGTTGATTGGCCAGGACAGCAACAACGTCAACGCGGCCATGTTGCGCCTGGAGCGCAGCATTCGCGGCAACACATTCGCCAAGTCCGGTATTGAAACCGCGCTGCTCGACGCGCTGGGCAAACGCCTCGGCCTGCCGGTCAGCGAATTGCTCGGTGGCCGCGTGCGTGACGCGCTGCCGGTGGCCTGGACCCTGGCCAGCGGCGATACCGAAAAAGACATCGCCGAAGCCGAAAAAATGCTCGACCTGCGCCGCCACCGCATCTTCAAACTGAAGATCGGTGCCGGCGAGGTCAACCGCGACCTGGCCCACGTGATTGCGATCAAGAAAGCCTTGGGCGACCGTGCCAGCGTGCGGGTCGACGTCAATCAGGCGTGGGACGAAGCGGTGGCGCTGCGGGCCTGCCGAATCCTTGGCACCAACGGCATCGACCTGATCGAGCAACCCATTTCGCGCAACAACCGCGCGGGTATGGCCCGTCTGAACGCCATGAGCCCGGCACCGATCATGGCCGACGAATCCATCGAATGCGTGGAAGATGCGTTCAACCTGGCCCGCGAAGGCGCGGCCTCGGTGTTCGCCCTGAAAATCGCCAAGAACGGTGGCCCACGTGCCGTGCTGCGTACCGCTTCGATCGCCGAAGCGGCGGGTATCGCCCTGTACGGCGGCACCATGCTTGAAGGTGGCCTGGGCACCATGGCCTCGGCCCATGCCTTTGTCACCCTGAACAAACTGGCGTGGGACACCGAGCTGTTCGGCCCGTTGCTGCTGACCGAAGACGTTCTCAGCGAACCGCTGGTGTACCGCGATTTTGAACTGCATGTGCCGAACACCCCGGGTCTGGGCCTGAGCCTGGATGAAGAGCGCCTGGCGTTCTTCCGCCGCGACAAGACATCCACCGCCATTCATCAAGCCTGAGGAGAGCATTATGCTGTTCCACGTAAAAATGACCGTGAACCTGCCGGTCGATATGAATCCGGAAACGGCAGCCAAACTCAAGGCTGACGAGAAAGCCCTGGCCCAGCGCCTGCAGGAGCAGGGCAAATGGCGCCACCTGTGGCGTATCGCCGGCCATTACGCCAACTACAGCGTGTTCGACGTCGACAGCGTTCAGGAACTGCATGACCTGCTGATGCAATTGCCGCTGTTCCCGTACATGGCCATCGAAATCGATGCGATGTGTCGGCATCCTTCTTCCATCCGTGACGACGACCGCTGAGCCCAGCCTGTTCAGCGCGCTACGCTAATAATTACAAGATGAGGAACCCTTCAAAATGAACGTCAAGATTTCCCACACTGCCGAAGTCCAGAAATTTCTCGAAGAGGCCAGCGGCCTGCTCAACGACGCCGGTGATCCACGGACCAAGGCATTGGTGTACCGCATCCTGCGTGATTCGGTGAACATCATCGAAGACCTGGCCGTGACCCCGGAAGAGTTCTGGAAAGCAGTCAACTACCTGAACGTGCTGGGTGCACGCCAGGAAGCCGGGCTGGTAGTGGCCGGCCTCGGTCTGGAGCATTACCTTGATCTGCTGATGGACGCTGAAGACGAGCAGGCCGGCAAATCCGGCGGCACGCCGCGTACCATCGAAGGTCCGTTGTACGTGGCGGGTGCGCCGCTGTCGGAAGGCGAAGCGCGCCTCGACGATGGCATCGATCCGGGTGTGACCTTGTTCATGCAGGGCCGCGTATTCAACACCGCGGGCGAACCTCTGGCCGGCGCAGTGGTAGACGTTTGGCACGCCAACACTGGCGGTACCTACTCGTACTTCGACACCACGCAATCGGAATTCAACCTGCGTCGCCGTATCGTTACCGACGCCGAAGGCCGCTACCGTTTCCGCAGCATCGTGCCGTCGGGCTACGGCTGCCCACCGGACGGTCCAACCCAGCAACTGCTGGATCAACTGGGCCGTCATGGCCAGCGCCCGGCCCACGTGCACTTCTTCATTTCCGCGCCGGATCATCGTCACCTGACCACCCAGATCAACCTGGATGGCGAAAAGTATCTGCATGACGATTTCGCTTACGCCACCCGTGACGAGCTGATCGCCAAGATCACCTTCAGCGACGATCAACAGCGTGCAGCGGCCCATGGTGTGAGCGGGCGTTTTGCCGAAATCGAATTCGATTTCACCCTGCAGTCGACTGCACAACCTGAAGAGCAGCAGCGCCACGAACGGGTACGCGCCCTGGAGGACTGAAACACAACCCTGTAGGAGCGAGCGTGCTCGCGATGGTCGCTAACGATAACGCGTGTTTACAGGCTAAACGCGGCGTTCTCAAGTCCATCGCGAGCACGCTCGCTCCTACAGGGGTTTGGTCCTAGAATGGCCCGACGCAACCTATAACAACAATGAGAGTGACCCGATGATGCAAGCTCAACTGTTGAGTCAGCGCAGCAGAGTATTCGACCATGCCGACCCGTATGCGGTGTCCGGCTACGTCAATCAGCACGTCGGTAACCACTGCATTCTCATGCCCCGTGCCGGCAGCCCGCTGGCCAGCCTCGATCATCGCAAGTTCGCCAGTCTCGACCTGTGCCGCATCAGCTACGGCGCCAGCGTGCGGGTAACCTCTGGCGCACTGGAAAACATCTATCACCTGCAAGTGCTACTGCGCGGCAATTGCCTGTGGCGTGGCCACGGCCAGGAACATTATTTCGCCCCCGGTGAGTTGTTGCTGATCAACCCCGACGATCCGGTGGACCTGACGTACTCCGACGATTGCGAAAAATTCATCCTCAAAGTCCCCACCCGTTTGTTCGAGTCAGTCTGCGATGAGCAGCGCTGGCAGTATCCGGGGCAGGGCGTGCGGTTTCTGGAAAACCGTTATCAACTGGGTGAACTCGAGGGCTTCGTCAATCTGCTGGCGATGATTTGCCAGGAGGCTGAATCCACCGAGCAGATTCCCAGGGTGCAGGAGCACTACACGCAGATCATCGTCAGCAAGATGCTCAGCCTGATGAAAACCAATGTCTGTCGCCTCGAACTCGGCTCGCAGACAGCCACGTTCGATGCGATTGCCGATTACATCGCCAATAACCTCAAGCAGGACATCGACAGCGAAGCACTGGCGCGTCAGGCGCACATGAGCCTGCGCTCGCTGTATGGGTTGTTCGAACGCAATGCCGGCCTTACGCCGAAAAACTACCTGCGTCAGAAGCGCCTTGAGCGCATCAACGCCTGCCTGAGCGACCCGACCTGTAACGTGCGTAACGTCACCGAAGTGGCGATGGATTACGGCTTCCTGCACTTGGGCCGGTTCTCCGACAGCTACCGCAAACAGTTCGGCGAATTGCCGTCCGATACCCTCAAACGCCGCCACTGAATCAACCCGATCCCTTGTAGGAGCTGGCTTGCCAGCGATAGCGGCTTGACTGTCGATACTGATGTGTCTGACACGCAGCCATCGCTGGCAAGCCAGCCCCTACAAGGATCGGTGTCCATCCCAAGCCCTGCACAAAACGGATAAAGGTCTGCACCCCGCGGATAGTCCGCCTCATCGCCCCGCCCTAGCATGACCCCTGCCTGAACAATAACAATGGAGGCGGCGGCCATGACCCTGCGACCCGAATATGTGCATTCCCTGCTTGAAGACGATCCCGAGCAGGGTCTCTATCGCTGTAAACGCGAGATGTTCACCGACCCCCGGTTGTTCGATCTGGAGATGGAACACATCTTCGAGGGCAACTGGCTGTATCTGGCCCACGAAAGCCAGATCCCCAACATCAACGATTTCTACACCACCACCATGGGGCGCCAGTCGATCTTCATCGCGCGCAACAAGGACGGTGTGCTCAACGCCTTCATCAACGCCTGCAGCCATCGCGGTGCGACCCTGTGCCGGCACAAGTCCGGCAACAAGAGCTCCTACACCTGCCCGTTCCACGGCTGGACCTTCAACAACTCCGGCAAGCTGCTCAAAGTCAAAGACCCGGCCAATGCCGGTTACCCGTCTAGCTTCAACTGCGAAGGCTCCCACGACCTGACCAAGGTGGCGCGTTTCGAGTCCTATCGCGGCTTCCTGTTCGGCAGCCTGAAAGCCGATGTAGTGCCACTGGTCGAGCACCTGGGCGAGTCGGCGAAGATCATCGACATGATCGTCGACCAGTCCGCCGATGGCCTGGAAGTGCTGCGCGGTTCTTCCAGCTATATCTACGAAGGCAACTGGAAACTCACCGCCGAAAACGGCGCCGACGGCTACCACGTCAGCTCCGTGCACTGGAACTACGCGGCCACCCAGAACCAGCGCAAACAGCGTGAAGCGGGTGACACCAACCCGACCATGAGCGCCGGTTCGTGGGCCAAGCAGGGCGGTGGTTTCTATTCCTTCGACAAGGGCCACATGCTGCTCTGGACCCGTTGGTCCAACCCCGAGGACCGTCCGCTGTACGAGCGCCGCGATGAGCTGGCGCAAGACTTCGGCAAGGCCCGCGCCGACTGGATGATCGAGAACTCGCGCAACCTGTGCCTGTACCCGAACGTGTACCTGATGGATCAGTTCAGCTCGCAGATCCGCATCGCCCGGCCGATCTCGGTCAACCGCACGGAAATCACCATTTATTGCATCGCCCCCAAAGGCGAAAGCGACCACGCCCGTTCGAGCCGGATTCGTCAGTACGAGGATTTCTTCAACGTCAGCGGCATGGCGACGCCGGACGATCTGGAGGAGTTCCGCTCCTGCCAGACCAGCTATCAGGGCAGCGTCACCACTTGGAACGACATGTCCCGTGGCGCCGAACACTGGATTGAAGGTGCCGACGATGCAGCCAAGGAAATCGACCTGCATCCGCTGCTCAGCGGCGTGCGCACCGAAGACGAAGGCCTGTTCGTGCTGCAACACAAATACTGGCAGCAAACCATGCTCAAGGCCCTGGCGGCCGAGCAGTCGAAGCTGATTGCCGTGGAGGACGTGCAATGAGCATTTCCTATGAAGCAGTACGCGATTTCCTCTACCGCGAAGCGCGCTACCTCGACGACCGTCAATGGGACGAATGGCTGGAAATGTACGCCCCCGACGCGACGTACTGGATGCCGTCCTGGGACGACAACGACGAGTTGACCGAAGACCCGCAGCGGGAGATCTCGCTGATCTGGTACGGCAACCGCACAGGCCTGGAAGATCGCATCTTCCGTATCAAGACCGAGCGCTCCAGCGCCAGCGTGCCGGACACCCGCACGTCCCACAACATCAGCAACATCGAGCTGCTCGAACAGGCCGACGGACTGTGCAAGGTGCGCTTCAACTGGCACACCCTGAGTTTTCGCTACAAGACCGTCGACAGCTATTTCGGCAGCAGTTTCTACACCCTCGACGTGCGCGGTGAGAATCCGCTGATCAAGGCCAAGAAAGTGATCCTGAAGAACGACTACGTTCGCCAGGTCATCGATGTTTACCACTTGTGAGACTGCCGTCATGACCCATTCCATTGCGTTCAATTTCGAAGACGGCGTCACTCGGTTCATCGACGCCAATGTCGGCGAAACCGTGGCCGACGCCGCGTACCGCCAGGGCATCAATATTCCGCTGGATTGCCGCGACGGCGCCTGCGGCACCTGCAAGTGTTTTGCCGAAGCCGGTCGCTACGATCTGGGTGAGGAATACATCGAAGACGCCCTCAGCCCTGAAGAGGCCGCTCAGGGTTTTGTCCTGACCTGCCAGATGCGCGCCCAGAGCGATTGCGTGGTGCGCGTACCGACATCCTCCGAGGTCTGCCGTACCCGCCAGGCCAGCTACGACGCGACCATCAGCGCGGTGCGCCAGTTGTCCGACAGCACCATCGCGCTGTCGATCAAGGGCGAAGCCCTGAGCAAACTGGCGTTTCTGCCGGGGCAATATGTGAACCTGGAGATTCCCGGCAGCGAGCAGACCCGCGCCTATTCGTTCAGCTCGTTGCAGCGCGACGGCGAGGTCAGTTTTCTGATTCGCAACGTGCCGGGCGGTTTGATGAGCAGTTTCCTCACCGGCATGGCCAAGGCGGGCGACAACATCAGCCTGGCCGGTCCTTTGGGCAGTTTTTATCTGCGCGACATTCGCCGTCCGCTGTTGTTGCTGGCCGGTGGCACCGGGTTGGCGCCGTTCACTGCCATGCTGGAGAAAATCGCCGAGCAGGGCAGCGATCATCCGCTGCATCTGATCTACGGCGTGACCCATGATTTCGACCTGGTGGAACTCGATCGCCTGGAAGGCTTCGCTGCGCGCATCCCGAATTTCAGCTTCAGCGCTTGCGTCGCCAGCCCGGACAGCCAGCACCCGCTCAAGGGCTACGTGACCCAGCACATCGAGCCAAAGCATCTGAACGATGGCGACGTCGACGTCTACCTGTGCGGCCCGCCGCCGATGGTCGAGGCGGTCAGCCAGTTCATCCGCGAGCAAGGCATCAAGCCTGCGAACTTCTACTTTGAGAAATTCGCCGCCAGCGCGGCGTGAGTTTTCTCTGCTGCGACGCTCCTACGGGGTCCGGTGTCGTCATTCAGATCTTGAGGTGTTCATGAACAGATTCCACGAAAAAGTCGCGCTGATCACCGGCGCAGCCCAAGGCATCGGGCGCCGGGTGGCCGAGCGTATGGCCGCCGAAGGGGCGAAGCTGATCCTGGTGGATCGTTCAGACCTGGTGTTCGAAGTGCAACAACAGCTGGCACCGACCACTCAGGTCCTGGCCCTGACCGCCGACCTCGAGCAATACGAAGAATGCAGCCGCGTGATGCAAGCCGCCGTCAAGCATTTCGGGCGCCTCGATGTGCTGGTCAATAACGTCGGCGGTACGATCTGGGCCAAGCCGTTCGAGCACTACGAAGCGTCGCAGATCGAGGCTGAGGTCCGTCGTTCGTTGTTTCCGACGTTGTGGTGCTGCCACGCCGCGCTGCCGGTCATGCTGGAGCAGGGCAGTGGCGCGATCGTCAACGTTTCGTCCATTGCCACGCGCAGCGTCAACCGCGTGCCGTACGGTGCGGCGAAGGGCGGGGTGAATGCGCTGACTGCCTGTCTGGCGTTCGAAACCGCCGGCCGCGGTGTGCGAGTCAACGCCACGGCGCCCGGTGGCACCGAAGCGCCACCGCGGCGTATTCCCCGCAACGACGCCGAGCAGAGTGAGCAGGAGAAGGTCTGGTATCAGCAAATCGTCGATCAAACCCTGGACAGCAGTTTGATGAAGCGCTACGGCACGCTGGATGAGCAGGTTGGCGCCATTCTGTTTCTGGCCAGCGACGAGGCGTCTTACATCACAGGCATGGTCATGCCCGTGGGCGGTGGCGACCTGGGTTAACGTTCGCTGGGGCTACAGGCGACGAAGAAACGCTCTGACGATGCTCTGCGTTGCGTCGCTGATGTTCAGGTTGTGAACCGTTTCCAGCGGATGCCAGACGCAATCGATGATCTCGTTTTGCGGCCGGGCCTGATGCAGGTTCAGCACCGACACCTCATAGACGTGGTGTCGCGTGCTGCCTGATTCGAATTCCATCAGGTAAACCAGCTCATCGACGTGCAACCCGGTTTCCTCCTCCAGCTCGCGGACGGCAGCGCCGGCCACGGTTTCCCCCCATTCGACCTTGCCGCCCGGCAACGTCCAGCGACTTCCCGCCTTGCGCACCAGAAGCACGTGCCGGTCCTGCTCACAAATGACCGTTGCGCGAATTTTCATGGGTTACCCCGACATGTCATCGAGCAGGCACAAAATTGCAACATCAGGGCCGAGCCCCTATGCGCTGTTGTCGAAGCAGTTTGAGCTGAATTTACCGCTCGCAGTGCAATTTAAATGAGGAATTTATGCGGCGACGTCTGGTCGGTATTTTGGAGAACGGTGGGTGTAAGGTAAGCAAGTCCACCTGATATCACTGTCGAGAAGGAGGTGACCATGAGCGTACCGATGCTGAATAAAATGCACATGAACGGTTACGACGTACTCAGCGTAAACAACGGTCCCTGGCGGGTTTGCACCCAGGGTGACCGGCTTGGTTCGTTCGACAGCCGGGAGGAAGCGCTGGCGTTTGCCGCCGCGTTACCCGGCTACAAGGCCCGCACTCACGCCGGCAAGTCTTCGGGCAACCAGCAGACACAATGAAGCAGCTTTTAAGCCCCGGTTCGCTGGGGCTTTTGTCATGTGTCTTTGGGACTTGCGCCTTGCTCTTGCCGGTTCCGGCTGATGAGTTTGGCCTTCACTTCCTCGGCATAGCCCGACAGTTTTTCTTCATCGCCCTGGAATAGCGCACACAGCCTCTGGACGGCTTGCGCATCGGCTTCATTCCCGGCCAGCCGCAATTGTTGCTCGATACGTAAAAGCTCCACCGCTGACCAGCGTAAATCGGATGCGAGCCCTTGCAGATCGCGCCGAAGCTGCTGTTCCTGTTCGTTAAGCCACATGTCGATCTCCTTATTCTGCACTCCAAAATTTTAGACCTGTTTGCGGGTCGGGACGTTGTATTTGTCTGATTGATCGAGGTTCCCTTTGGTCGGGAAAATGCACGCGAACGGTCGAATCCGCTGTCCTACTCACGTGCAGGCATTTCAGCAGGGCGGGGCGACGTCAAATGACCACTACCGATGAATTCAGGGCCCGGGCCCATGAGTTGATGAATGATCTGAACGCGTCCACCACCGAGATGATGAAGCTGATTTCAGCCCATCAACTCAGCGGGCCGGAGTGGGAGCGGGTTACCCGATGGCAGCATGAAGCGTATGAACGATGGATGGCCTATCTTAACGAGAGGAACTAAACATCAGAAATGGCATCCATGACAGCCGCTGACAATATGATTGGCTGATAGATGACCAAGCGGCGACGCGCTACATTTTCTTTTTCAGGACTTAAGGACACATCATGAGGATGTTGATGGGGGGAAGCGTGCTGGCGTTGCTGGCCGGGTGTTCGTTGCCAGCGTCAGTGGTGCCGGGTGAACCGAATGTCAGCAAATACAGTGAAAAGCCGCCCAAGGAGTTTGCGGCGTGCGTATTGCCACTTTGGCAGCATGAGGTATCGAAGACGAGCCAGGTTTCGATTTCCAACGGTTACCGGATAACCGCGCCAGGCATGATCAGCGCTGACGAAGTGCTCGACATCGTCAAGTCCAAGGACGGTAGCCGGGTGTCGCTGTATCAGGGACCACCCTGGGCGAAATCAGGCGCACTGCGTCAAGCGGTGCGCGACTGTCTTTAAGCATCAATCGCCGAGAGTGGTCACCGGGATGAGCGGGGCGTCTTGAGTTGCGCTTTTCTTTTCCCGCCGATCGCTCATCCAGTTTTCCACTTCAACGCCGAACTCCGGCGGGGCTTTGCGTCTTCCGATTGCCTGATACGCGTGACTGAACCGAAAAATCCCGCCCGGACTCTCCCGGGCGGGATTTTTTTGGCTCGAATTGCTTGCGTGAAATTTATCGTGTAACTTTTCATGAAATTATAAATAGAAAATTTCATGGGGCCGTATGTTTCAGCAGTCTACGCAGCATGTCGCCAGTTACTACGCCCACACGTGCACTGATCGGCTGGTAGATCGCGCGGCGCTGGAAGGCGAGCAGGACACCGACGTGGTGATCATCGGCGCCGGTTTCAGCGGATTGCATACGGCCTTGCGCCTGGCGTTGGCCGGCAAGCGCGTCACGGTGCTGGAAGCCAGTCGGGTCGCCTGGGCGGCTTCCGGGCGCAATGGCGGCCAGGCCATTCTCGGTTGGTCGTGCGACATGCCACCGCTGGAAGCGGCGCTGGGCTATGAACGGGCGCGGCGTTTGTGGGACGGCATGCGTTGGGCGGCGCGGGAGCTGCGCGATTTGCCCGGACGCCATGGTTTTGATTGCGACTACCGCGCCGGCCACCTGTGGACGTCGGTGATGCCGCGCCGGGTGAACCTGCTGACCGAGTGGCAGCACGAGGCCAGCCACAAGTGGGGCCACGACGGCCTGCAATTTATCGAGCGCCGTGATTTACCGCAGTGGGTGGCCAGTGCGCGTTATCAGGCCGGATTGTTCGATCCCGAAGGCGGGCATTTGAATCCGTTGAAACTGGCCCTCGGCCTGGCGGATGCCATCGAGCAGGCCGGTGGCCGCATCCATGAACTCAGCAAGGCGCTGAACTATCGCGAGGAGGGTGACGGGTACGTGGTGACCACCGAGCGCGGCCGTATTCGCGCCGATGTGTTGGTGCTGGCGTGCAACGCTTACCTCGATCAACTTGATCCGCAGCTGGCGAGTTGCGTGTTGCCGGTCGGCACCTATCAGGTCGCAACCGAGCCGCTGACGAAGGATCTGGCCACTGCGTTGCTGCCAAGCAATGTGTGCGTCACCGACAATCAGTTCGTCCTCGATTACTTTCGGCGCACGCCGGACAACCGCCTGCTGTTCGGCGGTGGCTGCACCTATCTGGGCGGCATGCCCAGGGACATCGCCGCCGCTACCCGGCCGTTTCTCGAACGCGTATTTCCCCAGCTCACCGGTGTCGAGTTGGAGTTCGCCTGGGGCGGGCACATCGACCTGACCCTCAAGCGCACCCCGGATCTTGGCCGTCGCGGCGGTCTGTACTGGATGCAGGGCTACTCCGGGCATGGCGTGCTGCCGACACTGGCCGGGGCGCGGGCGATCTCCGACGCAATTCTGGGCCAGCCGGACGAGTTGTCCCTGTACCAAGGCTTGAACAACGGCAGTTTTCCCGGCGGTAAATACTTCGCGGCACCGCTGGAAGCCATCGGCAAGGCCTGGTATCGGCTGCGCGACAGCATTTGAAGCGACACTTTCTGGAAGCCTCTAGATGGACATGCAAGAAGAAATCTCGGCGCTGGCGATCCTGATCCAGGACCTGCGCAAGCATAAAAAGTACACGCTCAAGGAGCTGGCGGACAAAATCGGTCGCTCCGTCGGATTCCTGTCCCAGGTCGAGCGTGGACTGTCGCGCCCGACCGTGGCGGACTTGACCGCCATCAGCGAAACCCTGGGCGTGCCGACCACGTATTTCTACAGCCTGCCCAAGCCCATGGCGTTGCCGTGGGTCACCCGCCCGGATGAGCGTCGCACGTTGTACTACGCCGACGGCATCACCGACATCCTGGTCTCGCCCAAGATGCGCGCGTCGTTTTCGATGCTCGAAAGCCAGCTCGAACCCGGCGCCAGCAGCGGTGACCGGCACATGAAGGACAGCTCCGAGCAGGGCGGTTACGTGCTGGAAGGGGAGTTGACCCTGTGGCTCGATGACAACGCCCCGGTGACCCTGCGAACCGGCGACAGCTTTCAACTGGCCAGCCATGCGCACTGCCGCTACGGCAACCTTTCCGATCAACCGACCCGCGTGCTTTGGGTTTACACCTGAAAACAACAAGGAATGAAATGATGGATGCTGTGTGCTCTGAACTGCTGGCCGAGGTTCGCAACTTCCGCCACTGCAACCCCGAAGTGCGATACGTCGACCTCATCTCCCTGGACATCCCGGGGCATTTCTACGGCAAGCGCTACCCGATTGAAATGCTGGAAAAAGTCGCGGCGGGCAGTGCACTCAAGTTGCCGCAAAACTGCGTGCTGCTGGGGACGCAGGGTGGGTTGTTCAAGATCGGTGACTACTGCTTCAACGACGGTGACCCGGACGCGCTGCGCCGTCTGGTGCCCGGCACGCTGAAATTGGTGAGCTGGGAAAAGCAGCCCCTGGGCCAGATGTTGATTACCTCGGACGGTACCGAAAAGCCCATCGAATTCGAACCCCGCGAAGTGCTGGCGCAGGTACTGGGACGCCTGCACCGCAAAGGTATTTTTCCGGTGGTGGCGTTCGAGCTGGAGTTCTATCTGTTTGACAGCCGCTTGAAGGAGGGTCTGCCGCAGTTCCCCCGCGATGACCTGACCGGCGACGCGGATGACCAGCCGAACATGCACATCGAACGCCTGTCGCGGTTCGCTCCGGTGCTTGATGAAATGGTCGAGACCGCAAGGGCTCAGGGCGTCGATGCCACGGTGATCACCGCCGAACTTGGCCCCGGTCAATTCGAAATCAATTTCGGGCATTGCGATGACGGCCTGCGCGCCGCCGACTGGGCGGCCCTGTTTTGCCGCAGCACCCGGGGCGTGGCGCTCAAACACAACTACCGCGCCAGTTTCATGGCCAAACCTTATTTGCAGCACCCGGGCAGCGGCATGCACGTGCACGTGAGCCTGTACGACAAGGCCGGCAACAACCTGTTGGCTGCGAACGGTCAGCGCGCGTTGCGTCACGCCGTGGCCGGTTGCCTGGACGTGTTACCGCACTGCATGCCGATTTTTGCGCCGAACCACAACGCCTTGCGCCGCTTGAGCGGCACAGTGAACGTCGCGTCCCGTGCCAGTTGGGGCTTTGAAGACCGGGATGCGTGCCTGCGGATACCCGAGTCAGACCTCAAGAATCTACGTATCGAACATCGCCTGGCGGGCGCCGATGCCAACCCGTACCTGGCACTCGCAGCCATTCTGGTGGGATTGGAGCAAGGGCTGGAAGGGGAGCGAGAGCCGATTGCACCGCTCAACGAAGACCGTACCAGTGGTATCGAATTTCCGTTGGAAATGCTCGACGCCGTGCAGTCCATGCAAAACCATGCGCCACTGCGCGAAGGCCTGGGCGCGGAGTTCGTGGATGTTTACTGCGAAAACAAGCGTCAGGATCATCTGGCATTTCTGCATGACATCAGTGCGCGTGAGTACCGTTGGTTCCTGTGATGGGGCATAGAAAATGTGTGGATATTTAAAGGCTTATAAAGGTTAGTAACTGGATAGTGAGTAAAAATATCTTGTTACAGGCTGAAATATTCCGTAATATCCGCGCCGCGTTCACCACCACGGTTTATGCATTTTTAAATCCCGGGCGTCCATCAGCTGCCTGGGATTTTTTTTGCCTGAAATTTGGTGTGCATGTCGAAGATCAAAAGATCGCAGCCTGAGACTAAACAAAATAGTGTGGCGAGGGAGCTTGCTCCCGCTGGACTGCGCAGCAGTCCCTGCTTTTCAGATGAAGAGCCGGGGCCGCTTCGCTGCCCAGCGGGAGCAAGCCCCCTCGCCACAGGTTCATCAAATGCAGTCAGTTTGCAGCTTCCGGTTGCGTCTCGGCGGGCACACCGCTACGGGCAATCACGGTGATGATCGACAGCGCGGCAATCAGCAGCCCCGGTGAAGTCGCCAGCAACACCCCGGCAGTACCTGCACCCGCCGCGAGAATCTGCCCGGCGGCCAGAGGCCCGGCGACCGAACCCAGACGACCGATGGCAACCGCTGCGCCGACACCGGTGGCGCGCACCGAGGTCGGATAGGACGGAGGCGCCAGGGCGTACAGCACCAGTTGCGCTGCCATGACAAACAGCCCGACGGCAAACCCGGCAATCGCCATTTGCACAATACCCACCGACAGGCCGACTCCGGCCAGTGCCGCCAGCAAACCGGCGTACACGAACAGTACGACCTTCAGGCCGTTGCCACGGTCGAGCAGCATACCGCCCAGCAGCGAGCCGATCGCACCGCCAATGTTGAACAACATCTGCACCATGCCGGCCTGGGGTTTGGTGAAACCCTGCGCCAACAGCAGCGACGGCAGCCAGTTGAGCAACATGTACATCACGGTCAGGGTGAAGAAGTAGCTCAGCCACAAGGCCAGGGTGTTGCGCGCGCGACCTTCGCCGAACAGCGCCCGGCCGGTGGACGAGCGGGGGCCTTCGGTCGTGACATGTTGCTGGCGGAACGCCGTGGATTCGGGCAACAGCAGGGCCATCAACGGCACCACCAGCAAAGGCGTCAGGCCGCCGATGATAAAGGTGGTCTGCCAGTGTTCGCTGGAGAACATCGCCACCACGGCCGCCAATGCGCCGCCCAAGGGTACGCCGCAATACATGACGCTGATGGCGGTGCCGCGTTTGCGTTCGCTGACGGCCTCGGCACACAAGGCAATCAGGTTGGGCAGGGCGGCACCCAGGCCAAGGCCGGTCATGAAGCGCACCAGCAACAGACCGCTGTAGGTTTCGACATAGGCGGTGCAGAGCGAGAACACGCCGAACAGCAGCACGGCGCCGACCAGGATTTTCTTGCGGCCGATGCGATCGGCCCCCCAGCCGCCAAAAAATGCACCGGGCAGCAAACCGATGATCCCTGCACTGAAGACCCAGCCCATCATTTTCGGGTCCAGGGCAAAGCTCTGGCGCAATCCGGCGGCAGCGGTGCCGGCAGCTTGCAGATCGAACCCTTCGATCAGCGCAACGATAAAGCACAAAGCGATAGTCAGCGTCGAGCGACGCGATGGACTGTCCATGGGTGAACCTCGTTGTTGTTTTTGTTGTGGAGTCGAGCCATTCCTTTGCACTCCGGCACGCTGGATGTAATGGCTGATGATTAAGATAACAAATATAACTAAAAAATGAACGACCTCTTAAAAGGCGTAATTCACTGAATAAAAACCTTTAAAAACAATCGATTGATTGATTTATGATGATTTTTCCTAAAAATAGATAAGAATATTAATGTTCGATTATCGGCTATCTGCGATTGACGATCACCCTCGGCTGTTTCCATTCTCTGTCCACGAAGCCGATTGCCCTGTGGTCGTCAGGCATCCAGCACAACAATAAAAATGGATATCGTACATGCCAAAACACCCCTTCAACGCCGAAGCACCGGCGTCTGTTTCCTGTGTGTCCCGCGTTAATCCAGGGTTGCTCCTGGCGCTTCTCGGCTTCAGCGTCCAGCCCTTGCATTCGCATGCAGCGGGTTTCATCGAGGACAGCCACGGCAACTTGACCCTGCGCAATTACTACCTGGACCGTGACTACAAGGATGGCGGGGCCAAGTCCGCTGCGCGGGAATGGGCTCAGGGTTTCATCCTGGGTATGGAGTCGGGCTATACCGAAGGGGTTGTGGGTTTCGGCCTGGACGTTCGCGGGTTGCTGGGGGTCAAGCTCGACTCTGCGCCGGATCGCAGCGGCACCGAGCTGTTGCCGGTGTCAGCCAGCGACAAGCGTGCGGCGGATGAATATTCGCGGCTCGCCCCGACGGCCAAACTGAGATTTGCCCAATCCACGGTGAAGAGCGGCGATGTCTCGATTTTCCTGCCGTTCGCTTTCGCCAGCCCATCGCGCCTGTTGCCACAGACCTTTCGTGGCACGACCCTCAGTTCCAAGGATATCGATGGCCTGATTCTCAACACCGGCTACATCGATCGCATCAACAAGCGCGATTCCACGGACTATCAGGCGATGAGCATCGCCACGCCAAACCGGCGATTCAATGGCGCCGCCACCACGTCGCATCTGGCGTACGTGGGGGGCGATTATCAGGTCAACAAAGACCTCAGTCTGCGCGCCTACCATGCCGAGGTGGCCGACCTGTACCAACAGGACACCCTGGCGCTGCTGCACAATCTGCCGCTCGGCGAAGGTGTGTTCACCAGTGACTTGCGCAGTTTTTTCAGCCGTGAGGATGGCGCCGCCAAAGCGGGTGAAGTGGACAACATCAACCTCTCGGCATTGTTCGGCTACCGCCTCGGCGGGCACCGTGTGAGCCTTGGCTACATGCGTTCGAGCGGCGACACTGCAACGCCCTACATCTCCGGCACCGAGTTGATGGGCATGAGTGAACAGACCATGGCTTCGGATTTTCTCAATGCCAAGGAGCGCACCTGGCAAGCGATCTATGACTACGACTTCGTGGCGTCCGGGGTGCCCGGTTTGAAGGGCAGGTTGCGTTACGTGCGCGGTGACAATATCGAGTTGGCGGCCTTCAACGCCGAGGACCGCAAGGAGCGCGAGTTCCAGATGGAACTGGGTTACGTGATCCAGAGCGGCCCGCTGAAAAACGTCGGGCTGTTGGCGCGTAAGGCGATCTATCGCAATGACTTCCCGAGTGGTACGGCCTTTCGTGATGAAAACCAGACCCGCTTCCAGGTGCTCTACACCTTGCCGATCTGGTAGCGCCGGGTTGTTCGATGTTCCTGGCCGGCCACCCCTCGGGGGTGTGCCGGCGTTTCGCGTTCAGTCCTGATAAACCTTCTTCAGCAGGCGCAGCAGTTCTTCGCGTTCCCCGCCGGTCAGCGCTGACGTGGAGTCGAAATCGCTCTGCGCAGCGATCTGCTTGAGCTCCTTGAGCAGGGTTTCGCCAGTCTTGCTCAGGAAGATTCCATAGGAGCGTTTGTCCGGTTTGCAGCGCACCCGCACCGCCAGTGCGCGGCTTTCCAGTTTATTGAGCAGCGGCACCACTTGGGGCGGCTCGATGGCCAGTGCGCGGGCCAGGTCGGCCTGCATCAGCCCTGGATTCTGATCGATGATCGCCAGGGCCGAGAACTGGGCAGGGCGCAGATCGTGGGCAGAAAGACGACCGATCAGGTTCTGGAACAGTTTGAGTTGAGCCCGGCGCATGGCGTACCCGATCAAATCGTCCAGCGCTGAATCCAGCGGTGCCTGCGTCTGGGCATCGACGGGCGGGGACTCGCTCAGGTCGGCGGTAGGAGAAGACTTGGCCATGGCAGGTGAATCCTGAAGAAGTAGAGGTTAACAAGGCTATCTAGTTTGCCGGGGTTGGCCACCGATAGCTATGGCTGTGGTAATTGATGATGGGCGTGAGGGCTTTTTTTCTGAGAAGGAAAAATGGTTAATTTGAATAATAGTTAATTGACATAACTAAATTGCTCCTTTAATTTCCAGTCATCTTCAAGCCAAGAACAAGAGAGCATCGCCATGAGCAATTACGAAGGTCGCTGGACAACCGTCAAAGTCGAAGTGGAAGAAGGCATCGCGTGGGTCATCCTCAATCGCCCGGAAAAACGCAACGCCATGAGCCCGACGCTCAACCGCGAAATGATCGATGTGCTGGAAACCCTGGAGCAGGATCCGGCAGCCGGCGTGTTGGTACTGACCGGTGCCGGCGACGCCTGGACCGCGGGCATGGACCTCAAGGAGTACTTCCGCGAAGTGGATGCGGGCCCGGAAATCCTTCAGGAAAAAATCCGCCGCGAAGCCTCGCAATGGCAGTGGAAACTGCTGCGCATGTACGCCAAGCCGACCATCGCGATGGTCAACGGCTGGTGCTTCGGTGGCGGTTTCAGCCCATTGGTGGCGTGCGACCTGGCGATCTGCGCCGACGAAGCGACCTTCGGCCTCTCGGAAATCAACTGGGGCATTCCACCGGGCAACCTGGTGAGCAAAGCCATGGCCGACACCGTGGGCCATCGTCAGTCGCTGTACTACATCATGACCGGCAAGACCTTCGGTGGGCAGAAAGCCGCCGAGATGGGCCTGGTCAACGAAAGCGTGCCGCTGGCGCAACTGCGTGAAGTCACTGTCGAGCTGGCGCGCAACCTGCTGGAGAAAAACCCGGTGGTGCTGCGTGCGGCCAAGCATGGTTTCAAACGTTGCCGCGAGCTGACCTGGGAGCAGAACGAAGACTACCTGTACGCCAAGCTTGACCAGTCGCGGCTGCTCGACACCGAAGGTGGCCGCGAGCAGGGCATGAAGCAGTTCCTCGACGACAAGAGCATCAAGCCCGGTCTGCAGGCCTACAAGCGCTGAGACTGATCGCCGGGTGCCTGTCCGCCCCGGCGCGCTGTATCGCTCGAATGCATTCCCGACAAAGACAATAAAGAGGAATCACCATGCTGGACGTGCCCCTGTTGATTGGCGGCCAGTCGCTTCCTGCCCGCGACGGTCGAACCTTTGAACGCCGTAACCCGGTGACCGGCGAATTGGTGTCGCGGGTCGCCGCTGCCACCCTGGAAGATGCCGACGCCGCGGTGGCTGCCGCTCAGGCGGCGTTTCCCGCCTGGGCTGCTTTGGCGCCCAATGAACGTCGCACCCGTTTGCTCAAGGCCGCCGAGCAGTTGCAGGCGCGCAGCGACGAGTTCATCGCAGCGGCCGGCGAGACCGGGGCCATGGCCAACTGGTACGGATTCAACGTGCGGCTGGCGGCCAACATGCTGCGTGAAGCGGCGTCGATGACCACCCAGATCAACGGCGAAGTCATCCCTTCGGATGTGCCCGGCAGTTTTGCCATGGCCCTGCGCCAACCCTGCGGTGTGGTGCTGGGCATCGCCCCGTGGAATGCCCCGGTGATTCTCGCCACCCGTGCCATCGCCATGCCGCTGGCGTGCGGCAATACCGTGGTGCTCAAGGCTTCCGAACTGAGCCCGGCCGTGCACCGGTTGATCGGTCAGGTCCTGCAGGATGCAGGTCTGGGCGATGGCGTGGTCAACGTCATCAGCAATGCCCCGGCCGATGCCGCGGCGATTGTCGAACGGCTGATCGCCAACCCGGCGGTGCGACGGGTCAACTTCACCGGTTCAACCCACGTCGGGCGCATTGTCGGCGAACTCTCGGCGCGTCACCTCAAACCGGCGCTGCTTGAGTTGGGCGGCAAAGCGCCGTTGCTGGTGCTCGATGATGCCGACCTGGATGCAGCGGTGGCGGCGGCAGCCTTCGGCGCGTATTTCAATCAGGGCCAGATCTGCATGTCCACCGAACGGTTGATCGTCGATGCCAAGGTTGCCGATGCCTTCGTCGCCAAACTGGCGGCCAAGGTCGAGACCTTGCGCGCCGGTGATCCTGCGGCGGCGGATTCGGTGCTCGGTTCACTGGTCGATGCCAGTGCCGGCACGCGCATCAAGTCGCTGATCGACGATGCCGTCGCCAAGGGTGCGCGGCTGGTGATTGGCGGGCAGCTGGAAGGCAGCATTTTGCAGCCGACCCTGCTCGACGGCGTCGACGAAACCATGCGTCTGTACCGCGAAGAGTCCTTCGGCCCGGTGGCGGTGATGTTGCGCGGGGAGGGCGATGAAGCGTTGCTGCGCCTGGCCAACGACTCCGAGTTCGGATTGTCGGCAGCGATCTTCAGCCGCGACACCGGGCGCGCTTTGGCGCTGGCCCAACGGGTCGAGTCGGGCATCTGTCATATCAATGGCCCGACCGTGCACGACGAAGCGCAAATGCCCTTCGGCGGGGTCAAGTCCAGCGGCTACGGCAGCTTTGGCGGCAAGGCGTCCATCGAGCATTTCACCCAGTTGCGCTGGGTGACCTTGCAGCATGGACCGCGGCACTACCCGATCTGAACCGCAGAAATAACAATAAGAAGGCTGCAGCCACCACCATGCCCATTCGTGCGGCTTGGTGGTAGCGTGCCTTGATGGAGAACAAGCACGTGAGTTCCGAATTCAGATCGCAACCCCACACCGAAGCCAGCGCGCCGCGCTATCGTCACGTGTCGATCGGTCGCGCCGCGGTCGAGGTGACAGAGCAGCAGGGCGCATTGCACATGCGTTCCCTGGAGCCATTGGCCGAGTGTCCGCCACGACTGCTCGATCGCCTGGTGCATTGGGCCAACGTGCGTCCCGAGCAAACCTTCATCGCCGCCCGCCAGGCCGACGGTGAGTGGCGCCGCGTCAGCTACGCCGAGATGCTCGACAGCGTTCGCGCCATTGCCCAGAGCTTGCTCAGTTATGGCCTGTGCGCAGAGAAACCGCTGGTGCTGCTTTCGGGCAACGACATTGAACATTTGCAACTGGCGTTCGGCGCCCTGTATGCGGGCATTCCCTACTGCCCGGTGTCCCCGGCCTATTCGCTGCTGTCCCAGGATTTCGCGAAACTGCGGCACGTCTGCGACTTGCTGCAACCCGGCCTGGTGTTTGTCAGCGATGCGGCGGCGTACCAGCGAGCCATCGAGGCGGTGCTGCCGGCTGAAACGCCTTTGATCACGGTTCGTGGCCACATCACCGGGCGCAGCCAGGTCAGCTTTGCCAGCCTGCTTGAACAACCGGGTGCTGCCGAGGCCGAAGCCGCGTTTGCCGGTACGGGACCGGACAGCATCGCCAAGTTCCTGTTCACCTCCGGCTCGACCAAACTGCCCAAAGCGGTGATCACCACCCAGCGCATGCTGTGCTCCAACCAACAGATGCTGTTGCAGACGTTTCCGGTGTTCGGCGAAGAACCGCCGGTGCTGGTGGACTGGCTGCCGTGGAACCACACCTTCGGCGGCAGTCACAACGTCGGCATCGTGCTGTACAACGGCGGCAGCTTTTACCTGGATGACGGTAAACCGACGGCGCAAGGTTTTGCGCAAACCCTGCGCAATCTCAAAGACGTGTCGCCGACCGCCTACCTGACCGTGCCCAAAGGCTGGGAAGAATTGGCTTCGGCGCTGGAGCAGGACGCCGAATTGCGCGAGATTTTTTTCAAGCGCATCAGTCTGTTTTTCTTCGCCGCGGCCGGTCTGTCGCAAAGCGTCTGGGACCGCCTCGACCGCGTCAGCGAACAGCATTGCGGTGAACGTATCCGCATGATGGCCGGGCTCGGCATGACCGAGGCTTCGCCGTCCTGCACCTTCACCACCGGGCCGTTGTCCATGGCCGGTTATGTCGGCCTGCCGGCACCCGGTTGCGAGGTGCGCCTGGTGCCGGTGGACGGCAAGCTGGAAGGGCGCTTTCGCGGGCCGCACATCATGCCCGGCTACTGGCGCTCACCGCAGCAGACGCGCGAAGCGTTCGACGCGCAGGGCTATTACTGTTCCGGTGATGCGCTCAAGCTTGCCGATCCGCGTGATCCGCAATTGGGGCTGATGTTCGACGGGCGCATCGCTGAAGATTTCAAGCTGTCGTCCGGGGTGTTTGTCAGCGTCGGGCCTTTGCGAAATCGTGCGGTGCTCGAAGGTTCGCCGTATGTTCAGGACCTGGTGGTGACCGCGCCGGATCGCGAGTGCCTGGGCGCGTTGGTGTTTGCGCGGATGTTCGAATGTCGACGGCTGTCAGGGTTGGCGGCGAGTGCCAGCGACAGCGAAGTGTTGGCCAGTGCGCCGGTGCGCGAGTGGTTCGCCGATTGGTTGCAGCGGCTCAATCGCGAGGCCACGGGCAATGCCAGTCGGCTGGAATGGATCGCCTTGCTCGACGAGCCGGCGTCTATTGACCGGGGTGAAATCACCGACAAGGGCTCGATCAATCAGCGTGCGGTATTGCAGTGGCGTGCGGAAAAGGTCGAGGCGCTGTATCGCGGGCTCGATCCGAGCATTTTGCGCGCGGGTGCGAAATCATGAGCGCTAACGGGCGGTATTCGGCTTTTGCCGATGCGGCGATTTTCGATGCGCTGCGCACGCCGTGGGTGGACCTCGGCGGTGCGTTGGCCGAGGTTTCGCCGATCGACCTGGGCATCAAGGTCGGACGCGAAGTGCTGGCCCGCGCCAATGTCGATCCGCTGGCGGTCGACAGCGTGCTCGCAGGCTCCGTGGCCCAGGCCAGTTTCGATGCCTACATGCTGCCTCGGCACATCGGCCTCTACAGCGGCGTGGCGCAATCGGTTCCGGCGTTGGGGGTGCAGCGTATTTGTGCCACCGGCTTCGAACTGCTGCACCAGGCCGCCAGGCAACTGGATGACGGCGTGCAACTGGCGCTGTGCGTGGCCGCCGAATCGATGTCACGCAATCCGATTGCGGCCTACACCCATCGCGGTGGCTTTCGCCTGGGTGCCGAGGTGCAGTTCAAGGATTTTCTGTGGGAGGCACTGTACGACCCGGCTCCCGGTGTCGACATGATCACCACCGCCGATAACCTGGCGCGGCGTTATGGCTTGAGCCGCGACGCCGTGGACGCCTACGCGTGTGCCAGCCATCAGCGCACATTCGCGGCGCAGCAAGCGGGGTGGCTGGCGCCCGAGATCGTTGCCGTGAGTGCTCAAACCTTTGAGCTGCCAGGCTATCAGCCGCGCAGCATTCGCCTGCCACGCGGCATCGAAGCGGTGAGTGAAGACAGCCATCCGCGCCCCGGCGATGTCGCCGCACTGGCCCGGTTGCGCGCCGTGCACGAAGGGGGCGTACAAACCGCCGGCAACAGTTGTGCGGTGGTCGATGGTGCCGCAGCGGCGCTGGTCGGATCGGCTTCGGCCTGTCGGGATACGCCGCTGGCGTTGCTGCGAGCGAGCGCCGTGGTGGGGGTGGCGCCGGAGTTCATGGGCATCGGTCCGGCACCGGCCATCCGCCTGTTGTTGCAACGCAGCGGTCTGAATCTGGATCAGATTGACCGCTTCGAAATCAACGAAGCCCAGGCCGCCCAAGTGCTCGCCGTGGCGCAGGCGCTGGAACTGGACTGTTCCCGACTCAACGTCCACGGCGGCTCAATTGCGCTCGGTCACCCGTTGGCCGCCAGCGGCTTGCGCCTGGTGATGACCCTGGCCCGGCAACTGCGCGCACACAACCTGCGTTACGGCATTGCCGCCGCCTGTGTCGGCGGCGGGCAGGGCATGGCGGTGCTGATCGAGAATCCGGCCTGGCGCGCTTTGCCAGGGTTGTAGCCAGCGCAGCTCAATCACTGAATCGGGTGTCACTGCGATGATGGGTTCGCCTCATCGGGACGGTGGCATCCATCCGGACAGCAAAATTGGCCATTACGATCCCCTTTTGGCCAACCCCACGCTGTGCTCCGGCCACCCCGTCGGCAAGAATCAGGCACCGGTTGCCGATAGTGCAACGACCACCCAAACCACAACTAGAATCTCCAGATCCTTGCCCTTGGCCATTTTCAAGGCCGCTGCCGTGTACAGAACATAAAAACCATCGAACTCACGCCACACTTGGGGAAAATCCATGGACACAATGAAACGCATACTGGGCGCCGCTGTTTGCGGGTTGTCGCTGCTGGCCAGTGCCGTGCAGGCAGAACAGCGCGAGTTGCGCGTGTACAACTGGGCGGATTACATCCTGCCGTCCGTGCCCAAGGATTTCGCCAAGGACACCGGGATCAAAGTGACCTGGGACACCTTCGACACCAACGAATCCCTCGAAGCCAAGTTGCTGACCGGTAACTCGGGCTACGACCTTGTAGTGCCGTCGAACCAGTTCATCGAAACCCAGATCAAGGCGGGCGTGTTCCAGAAACTCGACAAGTCGAAACTGCCGAACTGGGCGCACCAGGACCCGGCCCTGCTCAAGCTGCTGGACAAGAACGACCCCGGCAACCAGTACGGCATGCCTTACATGTACGGCACCGTGTTGATCGGCTTCAACCCGGCCAAGGTCAAGGCGGCATTGGGCGAAAACGCGCCGGTGGACAGCTGGGACCTGGTGTTCAAACCCGAGAACATGGAAAAGCTCAAGTCGTGTGGCGTAGCGATGCTCGATTCACCGTCGGAAATCCTGCCGATCGCTCTGCATTACCTGGGCCTGGACCCGAACAGCCAGAACCCGGATGACTACGAAAAAGCCAAGGCGCTGTTGCTGAAGGTTCGGCCTTACGTGACCTACTTCAACTCGGCCAAATACATGACCGACATCGCCAACGGCGATATCTGCGTCGCCATCGGCTACTCCGGCAGCTTCTATCAATTCGGCAATCGCGCCAAAGAGGCGGGCAACGGCGTCGTCGTCGATTGGCGCCTGCCGAAAGAAGGCGCACCGATCTGGTTCGATACGTTCGCCATTCCAAAAAGTGCGAAAAACGTTGCCGAAGCCCACGAGTTTCTCAACCACTTGATGGACCCGAAAGTGATCGCACCGACCAGCGACTTCCTCGGCTACCCGAACGTCAACAAGGATTCGCTGCCGCTGATCAACAAGGAAATCACCGGCAACCCGAACCTGACGCCGACCAGCGAAGCGTTGAAGACGCTTTACGTCGTGCAGCCGTTGCCGCAAAAACTCGAACGTGTCCGCACACGAGTCTGGACCGCCATCAAATCCGATCAATAACCCTGATCACCCTGTAGGGGCGAGCCGCATGACGCGGTTCTCCCTACCTTATTTGCTCCGGCGCATCCGGTACACACCCGGCGCACAACCCAGCCACCGCAAACATGCACGGTTGAAACTCTGCACATCGCTGTAGCCCAACCGGTCGGAAATCTCTACCAGCTCCAGGTCCGCCGCTTGCAAAAAGTCTTCGGCGCGGCAACGACGGTATTCATCCAGTAACTCTGAAAAACTCCAGCCCAGTGCCTTCAAGCGCCGGGCTGCAGTGCGTTCGAGCAGATGGTGGGCGGCGCAAAACTGCTGCCAGTTGGCATCGGCGAGATCGGCGATCAGGTAGTCGCTGACTTGCTCCAGCAAGGTGGGTTCGCTGTTGCGCCGGGTCTGCTCCAGCAGTTCGACCAGGGTTTGTTCCAGCTCATGATTGCCCGGTGTCAGTGCGATGACGAACAGCTGAGAATCGAGGTGAATTGAATAGTGCGGTTGCTGCCATTGCACGGTGGCGCGCAAGGCGTGTTCGTGTTCCTGAGGGTTGGCGGGGGCAGGTCCGGGCAGACTGACACCCAGCACCGGATCGCGCTCGAGCCCGCTGGCGAGGAATTTTCGCCGCAACATGCTGCACAGGCTGATGAGAATGTAGTCGGCGGTCGCCGCAGGGGTCTTGACGCTGCCGCAGTCGAGCAGGCGCAACTCGACACTGTTTTCACCGCGCACGATCTGCGCTTGAAAGTGACCGTTGAAAAACGGAAAGAAACGCACGAAATACTCACAGGCGCTGTCCAGTGAGGCGGCTACGTCGAACAGATAGGTCAGACCATTGGTGGCGGTGGAAACGAAGCGCCGACCCGCCGCCAGACCGATCAACGGATCGCCGGTCTGCTCCAGGGCAAACGCCCAGAAGCGTCGCGACATGAACAGCGGTATGCGCATGAACGGCGTGCGCAATTCGAACAGGCTGCGACGAAACAGGTCTTCGATGCGTTCACGGGCAATCCCGCGTGCGAGCAATTCTTCAATGGCCGGCAGCAACGTCGGGGCGTAGAACGCATTGGCTGAGGGTTGAACGTGCAATGGCTGATCGCTTTTTGTCATGTAGGGCTCACAGCTTGTTTCGGAACACTGGTTAGGCTGCCCGACGTTAAGCGATTTGCCGGAGCAAGACCATGCTTGATTTACGCCAGCTCGACCTGAACCTGTTGCTTGCCTTCGATGCGATCTATCAGCAGCGCAGCGTCACCCGTGCCGCCGAGGTGATGTGCCTGTCGCAACCGGCCATGAGCAATGCGTTGCGTCGCCTGCGCGAATTGTGCGGCGACCCGCTGTTCATCAAGAGTCGTCTGGGGGTGACGCCGACACTGGTCGCCCATCGTCTGGCCGATTACGTGCGAGCGGCGCTGGAGTCGTTGCGCGATGGCTTGCGCATGATCCCCGCTGCGCGGCAGAACAACCCGTTGCTGCGCATCAGTTGTCTGGATTGTCTGCAACCGGTGTTGCTCGATGCCTTGCTCGAATCGCCCCACGCCGACTGGCAGGTGCGTTACTTCCAGCCGCGGCGTCGCGACGCCTTGCAGGACCTGGCCAGCGGCAAACTCGATATCCTCATCGACCTCGACCAGCCCCTGGCCGGACTGGCCGGCCTGCACAAACAATCGCTGCCGGCCGATCATTACGTGTTCGCTTATGGCGCGGCGCTCAAGGAACCACCGCGTTCCCTGCAAGCCTATCTGGAACAACCGCAGATTCAGATCTCCAGCCGCCGCGACGGGCTCAGCCCGGTGGACTTGCAGCTTGGCCTCAAAGGCCTGCGCCGGACCTTGGCGATGAGCACCCCAAGCACCCTGGCCGCCAAGCTGATTGCCGACCGCCAGCCCTTCGGCATGAGCCTGCCGAGCCGCGTCGCCACGGTGCTGGGATTGCAGCAAGTGCCGCTGCCACTGGATGAACCGGTGGAGCTGAAACTGGCGCTGTACATCGAGGCCCGCTATCGCTTTGAACGCAGTCGCGAAGAAGCGATGCATTGTCTGCTGCGCGCCCTGGGTGAGCCGCGGGCGTTGCAGGCGTTGGCGCGGCGTGCCTGATTTTCACTTATTCACGTGCGAATAATCATTTGTGGCGAGGGAGCTTGCTCCCGTTGGGACTGCGAAGCAGGCGCCAGTTTTTTGGGGTCGCTGCGCAACCCAGCGCGAGCAAGCTCGCTCGCCACAAATGCGCTGTCAGGCACCGAGATCGCGCTTAATTCGACGCCAGCAAACGCCGGTCAACGCTCAGGATCGCATCGACCATTGCCAGCGCTGCGGGTGTCAGGGAATGCCCGGCACGACTGACGATGCCGTAATGCAGTTGCAGGCCGGGATCATCCTTGGGCACGTCGGAAAACTCCAGGAAACAGATCAGGCCTTGATCGACCATTTCAGCCAGGGCTTCCACCGTGGCGATCCCCACCACGTCGGAGCGCATCACCACGCGGCGAATCGCGTCGAATTGCGCGCACTCCACGCTGGGGTTGAAGTCCGGTTCGCCCTGCACATCGGCCAGTATCTTGCGGATCATCGGCGGGATGCGTGTGCCGACCACCGCATAGTCGAGCAGGGCACGCAGGGACAGGTTTTCACGCTGGGCCAAAGGATGACCGACACGACAAAAGAACCGCCCGCGCCGGGGGCGTAATACGTGCACCTGATACTGCGGATCGCCGGTGAAGTAGCGCGAGTCCGCCACCAGGAATTCGATCTGCTGTTCGCGCAGCCACAACGCCAGTTGTTCCCAATCGCCCTGATCAAAACTGATGCGGATCGCCGGATGCGCCTGGATAAATTCCGCCAGCGCCTCGGGCACCAACAGTTGGGCCGGGTAGGGGCCGCAACCGAATTTCAGCTCACCGCCGGTCAGGCCGTTGTACTGGGTCAGTTCGTTGTGCAACGCCTGACTGCCCGCGAGCAGGCGTCGGGCATGTTGCAGCACCAGCTCACCCTGGCCGGTCAGGCGAAACTCGCGGCTGCTGCGCTCGACGAGGGCGCAATCGAGGTCCCGTTCAAGGGTCTGGATGCTGCGGCTGAAGGCAGGCTGGCTGAGATTGATCGCTTCAGCGGCGCGGCCAAAATTGCGGTAATCGGCCAGTGCCACGAGGTGGCGGAGCTGTCGTAGATCCATCATGCGTCTCCTGCATTCAGCGGATACTTTTAATGCATTGGATCGATATCACAGACACTGGCATAAGTACATGCCTGTCTTCTCGCCGTAGCCTGCCATGACCAGCCAACCGTTTATTTCCAGTGCTTTCACCCGCACCATTCTCAGCCATGCCGGGCAGTCCGGGCTGTGTGAGGAACAATTGCTGGAGCGCGCCGGAATCAGTCTTTCCCTGTTGGACGGGCAGGGGACGCATGTGCCCGCGCATCTGGTCGAACGCCTGTGGAATGAATGCGAACGTGCGGGTGCGGGGGCTTCTTTCGGCTGCGAGTTGGTCAATGGCATGGCGACCACCACGTTGCAGGGCTTGAACATTCTGCTGGACTCCGCCGCGACCCTGCGTGCGAGTCTTGAGTGCTTCACCGAGTTTTTGCCACGGGTGACCAACTACGTGATCGCCGAAGTCGAAGAGACCAATGAACAGGCGCGGCTGCACTTGCGCGGCGCGGATCGGCAGCCGCACTTTTTTGGCCTGGACGCCGCGACGCTGAGCCTGGTGCGCAACATTGCCCGGCGCCTTGGGCGGGCGCCCGGCGAGGTGTTTGCCAGCGTCAGCCTGACGGCGCAGCAAGCCGCTGGCCAATGGTTGCGTGGCGTCGGTGTCGATGTGCGCGAAGGGCCGCATCCGTGTCTGAGCCTGCCATTGGCCTGGCTTGATGAAACGCTGCTGGGGGCCAATCCGTTTTTGCATCAGAGCATGTTGCGGCATTGGCAAGCGTCTGCCGCGCAACACAGCCGCAGCGACAGCCTGGAAATGGCGCGGCATTGGTTGACAGCAGGGGATCAGCCTATCGAGCGGATTGCCGAACGCCTTGGGTATCGGCAACCGAGTAATTTTATTCGGGCCTTTCGCAAACAGTTCGGGATTACGCCCAAGCAGTTTCGGTTGGGGTTGTAGCCTTGGCGCCGATCTGGGTTTTGTGACTGTACTTCGAACCTGTAGGAGCTGGCTTGCCAGCGATGGCGGTCTGTCAGTCAACATCGATGTTGGATGCACCGGCCTCATCGCGAGCAAGCTTGCTCCTACAGGTTTAGTGCCGTTCGAAGTATTTGTGTTCGACGCAAACACTGTAGGAGCTGGCTTGCCAGCGATGGCGGTCTGTCAGTCCACATCGATGTTGGAGGTACCGGCCCCATCGCGAGCAAGCTTGCTCCTACAGGTTTAGTGCCGTGCGAATCATTTGTGTTCGACGCAAACACTGTAGGAGCTGGCTTGCCAGCGATAGCGGTCTGTCAGTCAACATCGATGTTGGATGTACCGGCCTCATCGCGAGCAAGCTTGCTCCTACAGGCTTGGTGCCGTTCGAATCATTTGTGTTCGACGCAAACACTGTAGGAGCTGGCTTGCCAGCGATGGCGGTCTGTCAGTCAACATCGATGTTGGATGGTCTGGCCTCATCGCGAGCAAGCTTGCTCCTACAGGTTGGGTGTCGTTCGAATAATTTGTGCATGCACAAAACCCTGAACCAACCCCCAATGATTACTTTTTGTCAGCCATCGCTTGCGTGTCATGCCTGACACTTAGGCACCGTGTCAGAGCTGAGTAACCCTGACCGGAGCCTAATAATGATAAAAAACCGCTCGGCCACAGCCCCAGTCCGCCAACGACTGACCCGGCTTGGCCACACCCGCCCGCAACCCCTTGCACTGGCGGTGCTTGCTGTACTCGCGGGCCCTGCGTCCGCCACCACCTTCGACCTCAACGAAGACTGGAGCCTGTCGACCAAGACCAGTCTGTCCGTGGGCAGCAGCTGGTCCACGCAAAGCCCTGACAAAAGCCTGATGACCCGCGCCAACGCCCTGCAAGCGCAGGGCGTGAGAGCCAATGGCAGCAGCGTCAGTGCCGACGACAACCGGCTGAACTTCGAGGACGGCGACCCCATTTCGCAGGTCTTCAAGGGCCTCACCGATTTCAGCCTCGATGGCCAGGGCCAGGGGGCGTTCGTTCGCTTCAAATACTGGTACGACCATGCCTACGAAACCCGGCAGGGACGCTTCAAGGATTTCGACGATTCGGGTTGGGATGACCTGTCGAAGTTCAAGGGCTTTGAAATGCTCGATGCGTACGTCTGGAAAGATTTCCAGATCGCCGAGCACCCACTGAACGTGAAAGTCGGCAACCAGGTGTTGTCCTGGGGCGAGGCGCTGCTGATCCAGAACGGCATCAACGTGATCAACCCGCTGGATGTTTCCGCGTTCAACCGACCCGGTGTGGAAATCAAGGAAGGCCAGTTGCCGGTGGAGATGATTTCCTTCAGCTTCGGCCTGACCGACACCACCAACCTCGAAGGCTTCTACCAGTACAACTGGCGCCCCAGCGTGCTCGACGGTTGCGGCACGTTCTTCGCCAGCAGCGATGCGATCCAGAAGGGCTGTGGGCCGCTGTACCTGAGCCAGGTGCAGACCGATCAACAGATGCAGGCGTCGGGGTTGTATGCGACGTCCCGTGGCAACGAATCACCGTCCGACAATGGTCAGTTCGGCTTCGCCTTGCGCCAGATGATCCCGGCGCTGAACGATGCCGAAGCGGCGGTCTACTTCATCAACTATCACTCGCGTCTGCCGTACTTCACTCTCGATGCGAAAAACACCGCCATTCGCGGAACCTTCCCCGGCCGCATCCAGGCACCGAGCTACGCGGCGGCGTTTCCGGAAGACATTCGTCTGTACGGCATCAGCCTCAATGGCGTCGAGCCGATCACCGGGATTTCCCTCGCCGGTGAAGTGAGTTATCGCCCGAACATGCCGTTGGCGATCAACGCGCCGGACGTCAACGTCGCGGTGATCTCCGGTGCGGCGGGCAGTTCCTGGGTGCAACTGCCGCCCGGGTTCAACGTCAACCGCGGCAGCCGTTTTGACGCGTGGGAGCGCAAGGGCGTGTGGCAGGCGACCGCTTCGGCGACCCAGGCCATTGACAACATTCTGGGTGCCACGCGACTGAGCCTGTTTGGTGAAGCCGGTGTCGTGCACATCGACGATCTGGGTGACGAGCGTCTGGGCCGCAACGCCGCATTCGGCCGCAGTTCGACGCGCAACGGCACACCGTGCAACACCGCCGCCTCGGGCGTCACCAATCAGTACTGCACCGACAAGGGTTTTGCCACCGATTGGTCGTGGGGTTATCGCCTGCGCGCCAGCCTGGAATACAGCGACGTGTTGCCGGGCATCAACCTGATTCCGGCCGTCAACTGGCGGCATGACGTCGAGGGTTATTCGTACGATCCGCAGGGACCGTTCCAGGAAGGCCAGCAAGCGTTGGGCGTCAGCCTGACCAGCGTCTACATGAACGATTACAGCGTGGAACTGGCTTACAACACGTTCTTCGGTTCCAACGACTACAGCACCCTCGACGACCGCGACTTCGCATCCGTCAACTTCAAGGCAGACTTCTAAGGAGAACCGTTATGCGTATGCAAATGTGCGTGCTGGCCCTGGCCTGCACCGTGGGCCTGGCACAGGCCAAAGGCACCGACTCGGCGGCCCTGGGCAAGACCCTGACACCCATGGGTTCGGAAATGGCGGCCAACGCCGACGGCAGCATCCCGGCCTGGACCGGAGGCCTGACGAGCAACGCCGGCACCGTCGACAGCAAGGGCGGTTACAGCGATCCGTATGCCGCTGAAAAGCCATTGTTCACCGTGACCGCAAAGAACCTGTCGCAGTACGAGAAATTTCTCAGCCCCGGGCAGATCGCGCTGTTCAAGCGTTTTCCCGATACCTACAAGATGAACATCTACCCGACCCATCGCAGCGCCAACCTGCCCAAGGAGGTGCTGGCGGTGAGCCGCGACAACGTCGCCAAAACCAGCATGGCCGATGGCGGTAACGGTTTGCATGACTACGCCAAAGGCATTCCGTTTCCGCTGCCCACCGAAGGTCTTGAGGTGATGTGGAACCACATGACCCGTTACCGCGGCGGCAGTTACGAGCGCATCAGTAGCTCGGCGCTGGTGCGCGAAAACGGCGCCACCAGCTACGTGCGCAACCAGTCGCTGATCAACTTCGCCGACACCGTGGGCGGGCTGGAGCCGGGCAACAACGTGTTGTTCATGTTCAAGAGCCGAGTGCTGGAACCGGCGCGTTTGTCCGGTGAAGCGGTGCTGGTGCATGAACCGATCGACCAGGTCGCGGAACCGCGCTCCGCCTGGCAATACCTGCCGGGCCAACGTCGCGTGCGCCGCGCGCCGATGATTGCGTACGACAACAGCGCCCGTTACAGCAACGGCCTGATCACCGCCGACAACATCGACGGCTACAACGGCGCACCGGATCGTTTCGACTGGAAACTGGTGGGCAAGCAGGAGCTGTTCATCCCGTACAACAGCTACAAAATCGGCAGCCGCGACCTCAAGTACGACGCCGTGATCAAACCCAATCACGTCAACCAGGACCTGGCTCGTTACGAGAAACATCGGGTGTGGGTGGTGGAAGCCACCCTCAAGCCTGGCGCCCGGCACATCTACGCCAAACGCCGGTTCTATGTGGACGAGGACAGCTGGCAGATCGCGCAGTCCGACCAGTACGACAGTCGCGGCGAACTGTGGCGCAGCGGCGAACTGCACGCGATTCAGCAGTACGACCATGGCTTCACCTACAACGTGCTGGAAACCTCCTATGACCTGATCTCCGGGCGTTACTACGCCGGTGGCCTGGCCAACGAAGAGACCGAACCGATGCGCGTCGGCTTCGCCGCCAAGACCGACGACTACACCCCGTCGGACCTGCGGCGCTGGGCCAAGTAACCCGATTGGCCCGAGTGCACCGCAAACCCCTTTGTAGGAGCCCGGTTTGCCGGCGATGGCGATCTTACGGACGCCATCGCCGGCAAGCCGGGCTCCTACAGGGAAGGGTGTGTGCTGATGTTTATGAGGAAGGAGATCAACCATGCGCCACTGGATATCCGCTCTGGCCCTGGGCGCAAGCCTGGGCACCGTTCACGCAGAAACCCTCGACCAACCCCAGGCGAAAGCGCTGGCCCAAGAGGCCTACGTGTTCGCCTACGCCACCGTCGAGCACGACAAAGTGCTCACCGCCATCGCCGCCAAACTGCCGTTCAACCGACTCTACGGCGAACCGCGCTTGCTTGGCCCGCAAGACAACAAAGTCGTCTCGCCAAACAACGACACCTTCTATTCCCGGGCCTTGCTCGACCTGCGCAGCGAACCGATGGTGCTGGACGTGCCGGCTGTGCAAGGCCGTTACTACAGCTTTCAACTGGTCGACTTGCGCACCGACAACCTTGATTACATTGGCACCCGCGCTACCGGCAATCAGGCCGGGCGTTTCCTGATCGCCGGACCGGACTGGCAGGGTGAGGTGCCGTCGGGTTTCAGCGGCGTGATTCGCTCGCCGAGTCGTCTGGTGTTTCTGCTGGGGCGCACCGAGGTCAAGGGTGAAGCCGACCAGAAGGACGCCGCCAAGGTCTTGAGCAGTTATGCGTTGCAGCCCCTGTCCACAGTGAGCGGTCGCGCGGCGCCTGAACCGTTGGCACCGCTGCAACTGCCCGCTTATCAGGACACCAAGCACGGTCCCGCCCAGACGCTGTTCGATACCTTCAACGCATTGGCACCGTTGCACCAATGGACTGCCAGTGAACAGAAGAAGCTCGACCGTTTCGCCGCCATCGGCGTGAAGCCTGGCGTCGCATTTCAACCGCCTGCGGACTTGAGCGATGCCATTGCCCAAGGCGCCGAAGCGGGACGCGAGCAAGTGCGTCAAGCGTCCAGCCGGATGTCGGTGGAACAGCAGGGCTGGCTGCGTTCGCCGACCAATGTCGGCAAGTTCGGTGACGACGACCTGACCCGCGCCGCGGTTGCCTGGCGCTACATCTACGCCAACGATCCGGTGGAAGCGCTGTACCCGATGGCGCTGCGTGACGCCCAAGGTCAACTGCTCGATGGCCAACATGCGTACCGCCTGCATTTTCCGGCCGGGCAACTGCCGCCGGTGAACGCGTTCTGGTCGCTGACCCTGTACGACGGCAAGACCCAATTGCTCGCGGCCAACCCGATCCAGCGTTACTCCCTGGGGGATCGCAGCCCGGGCTTGCAGTACGACGCCGACGGCGGCCTGACCCTGATCCTGCAATCCGACGCGCCGGAAAATGCGCCGCAGGGCAACTGGCTGCCAACGCCTCAAGGCCCATTCAACCTGTTATTGCGCCTGTACTTGCCGAAAGACGGGGCGCTGGACGGCCGTTATCGCTTGCCGACCATTGCGAGGGTCGAACCATGAATTCAATCGTCAGTCGCCGCCAGGTATTGGGCGGCATGGGTGTAATGGGCGGTAGCCTGATGTTGCCGCGCTGGTTGCTGGCGGCCGGTTCCGATGACCTGCGGGCGATCGCGCAGGAGGCGTGGATCTACGCCTACCCGATGCTCATGCACTACCAGACTATGGAAAAACAGGCGCTCAACCCGGCCGCGCCGGAGTACGTTGGCGGCTTCAATCGCTTTCGTCACTACAGCGAGTTGTTCACCCCGAGCAACCGCGACATCGTCACGCCGAATAATGACACGCCGTATTCCTGGGCCTGGCTTGACCTGCGCAGCGAGCCGCAAGTGTTGAGCGTGCCGGCGGTCGATGCGGACCGTTACTACGTGCATCAACTGGTCGACCAATACACCCACAACTTCGCCTATGTCGGCGCGCTCAGCACCGGTCGCGAAGCGGGGGATTACCTGGTCGCCGGGCCGCAATGGCAAGGCCAAACGCCGCCCGGTATCAAGGCCGTGCTGCGCAGCGAAACCGAGATCGTCATGGTTCTGGGGCGTACCGGTCTGAAAAATACCGAGGATCTGCCCTCTGTGCGCGCGTTGCAGCAGCAGTACCAATTGCGTTCTTTGCATGAGTACACCGGCAGTGCGCCACCGGTTGCCGCCCCTGCGATTGCCTGGCAACCGTGGGACAGCAAGACCGGGTTGGGGCCGGGATTTATTGCGGCGCTGAATCAGATTCTCAGCCTGTGCCCGGTGCATCCATCGGAGCAGGCCTTGCGCGCACGTTTCGCCCGGATCGGCATCGTGCCGGGCCAGGCGTTCGATGCGGCAGCATTGCCAGCGGATGTGCGTGAGGCACTGATCGCCGGCATTCAGGATGCGCAAGCGCAACTGCGAACGGCGGTCAGTCAGACGCGCAGCACCCTCGGCCTGTTTGGCACCCGCGAAGTGCTGCATGGCAATTACCTCAACCGCGCCGTCGCCGCGAATGTCGGCATCTACGGCAACAGTGTGGAGGAGGCGTTCTACGTCGGCAGTCGTCAGGACAATCAAGGACAGCCATTGCAGGGCGGGCGTCGTTATCGCCTGCGCTTTGCGCCGGGGCAATTGCCACCGGCCAGCGAATTCTGGTCGTTGACGCTGTACGACCTGCCGGACCGACAACTGGTGGCCAATCCGATTGACCGTTACTGCCTGAGCAGCCGCGATCACTTGCAGATGGACGCGGACGGTGGGTTGACGCTGGACCTGCAAACTTCGGCGCCATCATCGTCGAGCAACTGGCTGCCGACCCCGGCGCAGGGCGCGTTTACCGTGATTTTGCGGTTGTACGGGCCGAAGCAGGAAGTGATTGAGCAGCGCTGGCGGATGCCGGTGGTTGAGCAAGTCTAAAGAAAAGATCGCAGCTACGGCGGATACCGTCTTGCACCTCACTGCGCAAATTGGCTTCTGCATGGAATCATGCCGCCACGCGGGCTCTTCGTAGGAGCTGGCTTGCCAGCGAAGAGGGCCGTGTGCCCGGCGCAATGCTTGAGACCGCCTTCGCCGGCAAGCCGGCTCCTACAAGAAATACTGCATCTTGCGGCGGTCACCGTAGATACCGTCTTGCACCTCACTGCGCAAATTGGCTTCTACATGGAATCATGCCGCCACGCGGGCTCTTCGTAGGAGCTGGCTTGCCAGCGAAGAGGCCGTGTGCCCGGCGCAATGCTTGAGACCGCCTTCGCCGGCAAGCCGGCTCCTACAAGAAATACTGCAGCTTGCGGCGGTCACCGTAGATACCGTCTTGCACCTCAGTGCGCAAATTGGCTTCTGCATGGAATCATGCCGCCACGCGGGCTCTTCGTAGGAGCTGGCTTGCCAGCGAAGAGGGCCGTGTGCCCGGCGCAATGCTTGAGACCGCCTTCGCCGGCAAGCCGGCTCCTACAAGAAATACTGCAGCTTGCGGCGGTCACCGTAGGAGTGCCGCAGGCTGCGATCTTTTGCTTTGATTTACGGAGTCACGATATTGAACTGCGGCGCAAAGGTATCGAGGCTGTTCATCAATTCGCCGAGCTTCTTGCCATTGCCTTGCAATTTGATCAGGCCTTTCTGGATCGCCGTCGGAATGTCCAGGTGCTTGAGGCTGATCTGTTCCAGGGTTGCCTTGCTCATGGTGACACCGGCATCCGCCTGGGGATTGAGCCCGCTACGGTGGGTCAGCACGCCATTACGCAGGGTCAGGTTGAAGTCCTTGTTCTGATCCTCGAAGGTCCAGTTCAGGGTCAGGTCATGACCGATGGCTTTTTCACTGTCGAGGCGAATCGCCAGGAAGTCGAAAAACATCTCCGGGCTCATCGCCCGCACCATATCCACTGACACCGAGGTGCCGGTATTGGGCGGTACGCCGTTGCGCAGCTCCATGGCACCGGTCAGGTACATGTTGCGCCAGGTGGCGTTCTCGCTTTGATAGCCCATTTGCTCCAGCGTCTCGGCCTGGGCTTTGCGCGCATCGCCGTTTTCAGGGTTGGCGAACAGTAATTGATTGCCCAGCTGCGCCGCCCAGCGGTATTCACCCTTGGCCATCGCCGCGCGCATTTTGTCCAGTACCGCCGCTTCACCGCCCATGGCCTCGACCGAACGTTTCGCCGTGTCGACCGGCGGCAGCGGATTGAGGTTGGCCGGGTTGCCGTCATAGAAACCCATGTAGCGCTGATACACCGCACGGGTGTTGAAACTCAGCGAACCGTAGTAACCGCGGGTGTACCACTTCTGGTCGAGGCTGCCGGGCAGCTTCTTGATCGTGTCGGCGATTTCCAGCGGCGTCAGGCCCTGGTTCAACAAGTGCAAGGTGCGGTCGTTGAGGAAGGCGTACATGTCGCGCTGATCGGCGAGGAACGTGCGGATGCGTTCACCGCCCCAGGTCGGCCAGTTGTGCTGGGCAAACAGCACGTCGGACTTATCGCCATACCGCGCCAGGCTGCCGTCCAGGTATTGCGCCCAGGCCTTGGCGTCGCGCACTTGCGCACCGCGCGGGGTGAGGATGTTGTGCATCATTTGCGTGGCGTTTTCGGCCATGCACAAGGCGCGCAGCTGCGGCAGGTACAGGTTCATCTCCGCTGGAGCTTCGGTGCCTGGCGTCAGTTGGAATTCCACCTCCAGGCCGGCGATGGTGCGGCTCTCCAGTTCTTTTTCGATCAGGTCGGTGGGCGGAATCAGCGTGACGGTGCCGCCGCTCGGCGAGCTCTTGCCCAGGCCGGCGTCGACCTGGCCCTTTTCACCCCGGGGTAGCAGGCTGCCGAACTGGAACTGCGCACGGCGGCTCATGGCATTGCCGGCGAACACGTTCTCGCTCATCACGTGTTCCATGAACCCGGCGGGGGCGTAGACCTTGACCTTGCCGGCCTTGACGTCCGCCTCGTCGATCACCCCGCGTACACCGCCGAAATGGTCGACGTGGGTGTGGCTGTAGATCACCGCTACCACCGGTTTGCGTGGACGGTTCTGGTAGTACAGATCCAGCGCAGCCTTGGCGGTTTCGGCCATGGTCAGCGGGTCGATGATGATCAGGCCGTCGTCACCTTCGATGATGGTCATGTTCGCCAGATCGAGGCCGCGCACTTGATACAGCCGAGGGCTGACTTCGAACAGACCGGCATGCGCGCTGAGCTGTGCCAGACGCCACAGGCTGGGGTTGACCGAGTCCGGTGCCTGATCCTTGGCGAGAAAGTCATAGGCCTGGATATCCCAGATGACTTTGCCTTCGGCCGTCTTGACCTGGCCTTTGAACGGCGCGATCAAGCCCTTGCTGACTGACTCGAAATCGGTGCGATCAGTGAAGGGCAGTTGTTGCAGCACCGCGGCGTTGTTGGCAGCAGTGAGGGCGCTGGCCGCGACCGGCGCATCGGCGGCGACCACCGATTGCGCGAGGCACACAGTGATCAGGCAGGCCAACAGGCCACGAGGGCTCAAAGTGAAACGAGGCATGGCGTCTCCGATTGTTATCGTTATGGTTAGACCAGCCTCGAGGGTAGGGCGGTGCTCGGGCAGGCCGATCATCAGTATCGGACAAAAATCATTCAGGGCCGCTATCCTTGGCCCACGCGTATCGAACGGGTTTTGCCCATGCTCGAAGTCCACGGCGTTTTCAAAAGCTACGCCACACCGCAAGGACCGTTGCCGGTGCTGCAAGGTGTCGACCTGACGCTCAAGCCTGGCAGCAGCCTGGCGCTGATGGGCGAATCCGGCAGTGGCAAGAGCACGCTGTTGCACCTGATTGCCGGGCTGGACAAGGTCGATCGCGGCAGCATCCGCAGCGGCGAACATCAGCTGGAACGGATGACAGAAGGGCAACTGGCCCACTGGCGACGCACCGAGATCGGGCTGGTGTTCCAGCAATTCAACCTGATCGGCAGTTTGCGCGTAATGGACAACCTGGCCTTTCAGGCGCGGCTTGCCGGTCGCCATGACCCGCGCTGGCAGGCGCATCTGGTGCAGCGCCTGGGGTTGGGCGATTTGCTTGAGCGCTATCCCGAGCAACTCTCCGGCGGCCAGCAGCAGCGGGTTGCGCTGGGTCGGGCATTGGCTTCGAAACCCCAACTGCTGCTGGCCGACGAGCCCACCGGCAGCCTCGACGAAACCACCAGTGGTGAGGTGTTGAAGTTGCTGCTCGAACTGCTCGATGACAGCCCGACAACACTGTTGATGGTCACCCACAGCCCCAGCGTTGCCGCACGCATGGCGGAAAAAGTGGTTTTGCACGGTGGTCGCCTGGCCGGTGTGGACGCGCACTGATATGCGCATTTTTGCTGAAACACTGCGGGCGCTGCTCAGTCATTGGCGACAGCATCCGGTGCAGTTTTTCAGTGTGTTGACCGGGTTGTGGCTGGCCACCAGCCTGCTGACCGGTGTGCAGGCGCTCAACAGTCAGGCGCGGGACAGCTACGCCCGGGCCAGTCAATTGATCGGCGGCGAACCCCAGGCCAGTCTCGGCGCGCCGGGTGGCGGAACGTTCTCGCAGCAGCTGTTTATCGAACTGCGCCGTGCGGGGTGGCCGGTGTCGCCGGTGCTGCAAGGTCGCGTGACGCTCAAAGGCCACGAAGACCAGCGCTTGCAATTGATGGGCATCGAACCCGTGTCGCTGCCGATGGGGACTGCGGTGGCCGGGCAGGCATTGGCGATTGAGCAGGTGGTCGATTTTTTCAGCCCGCCAGGCAAGACCTGGATTTCGCCGCAGACCTTGCAGGCCTTGGGCTTGCACGAGGCTGATCGTCCACTGGCGGTCAACGGTCAGGCGCTGCCGCCACTGCACGTGCAAACCGACATGGCCCCTGGTCTGTTGCTGGTGGACATTGGATTCGCCCAGCAGATTCTGGGGTTGCCGGATCAGTTGTCGCGCCTGCTGCTGCCGAAGGATTTCACCGCGCCGTTGCCCGATCAACTCAAGGGACAACTCCAGCTCAAGACCCGCGGCGAAGAAAACAACCTGGCGCGCCTGACCGAGAGTTTTCATTTGAACCTTGATGCTCTGGGCGTTCTGTCGTTCGTGGTCGGGCTGTTTATCGTGCACGCCGCCATCGGCCTGGCACTGGAGCAGCGACGCGGTTTGCTGCGAACCCTGCGCGCCTGTGGGGTCAGTGCGCGGATGTTGTTGAGCTGTCTCGCCGTGGAACTGGGCGCGCTGGCCTTCCTCGGCGGTGTGGCCGGTGTCGCCAGCGGCTACCTGTTGGCGAGCGTGTTGCTGCCGGATGTCGCCGCCAGCCTGCGCGGGTTGTACGGCGCCGAAGTAGCGGGGCAGTTGAGCCTGAGCCCGTTGTGGTGGTTCAGCGGCATCGGCTTGAGCCTGTTCGGTGCCATGCTCGCCGGGGCCAACAGCCTGCTGCGGGCGGCGCGTTTGCCCTTGCTGGCGCTGGCCGACCCGCAAGCCTGGCATCAGGCCCACGCACGCTGGTTGCGACGCCAGGGTTGGGTGGCAGCGTTGACGGGCGTGATCGCACTGCTGGCGTTGATTTTCGGCGACAGCCTGGTCAGCGGTTTCGTGCTGATGGCCGCGCTGTTGATCGGCGCAGCGCTGGCGTTGCCGGTGGCGCTCAGTACGTCGCTGAACCTCGCGTTGCGACGCAGTCACTCAGTGCTCGGCCAATGGTTTCTCGCCGATTGCCGCCAGCAACTGCCAGCCCTGAGCCTGGCGTTGATGGCGCTGTTGCTGGCCCTGGCGGCGAACATCGGCGCCGGCAGCATGACCGCCGGATTCCGCCAGACGTTCAGCGACTGGCTCGAACATCGCCTGACCGCCGAGCTCTACCTCAATCCACAAAGCCCGGCGCAGGCGCGGGAGCTGCACACCTGGCTCGATCAGCAGCCGCAACTGGCGGCCGTGCTGCCCAACTGGCAGGTATCGATTCAGCTGCAAGGCTGGCCGACCGAGGTGTTTGGCATCATTGATCACCCGACCTATCGCGAGCACTGGCCGTTGCTGGAAGCGTCGGGCGAGCGAGCGTGGGAACAGTTGGCCAAGGAAGACGCGGTGATGCTCAGTGAACAATTGGCCCGGCGGCTGAACGTAAAACTGGGCGATCACCTGACCTTGCCAACACCCAATGGCCCGTGGTCGCCGAAGATCGTCGGGATCTATGCCGACTATGGCAATCCCAAGGGCCATGTCCTGGTCAATATCGATCACCTGCTGCGCGGCTGGCCACAGCTCACGCCGAACCGCTTCAACCTGCGCATCGACCCGGCATCGATCCCCGGGTTTGTCACAACGCTTCAAGCGCGTTTCACCCTGGATGACAGCCGGATTGTCGATCAGGCGCGGCTCAAGGGCTGGTCCACGCAGGTCTTCGAACGCACCTTTGCCGCCACCGCCGCGCTCAACAGCCTGACGTTGTGCGTGGCCGGCGTGGCGCTGTTCATCAGCCTGCTGACCCAGAGCAAAAGCCGCCTCGGGCAACTGGCACCCCTGTGGGCGCTGGGCGTGACGCGTCGGCAACTGATGCTGCTCAACCTCGGGCAAACCTGGTTGCTGGCGTTACTGACCTTGGTGCTGGCGTTGCCACTGGGCATCGCGTTGGCGTGGTGCCTGGACACGGTCATCAACGTGCAGGCCTTTGGCTGGAAACTGCCGCTGCGGGTGTTCCCGCTGCAATTGTTGCAACTGATGGGGTTGGCAATGCTGGCGACGTTATTGGCTTCGGCGTGGCCGCTGTACAGTTTGTACCGCACGCAACCGGCGGACCTGTTGAGGACGTTTGCCCATGAGGATTAAGGTCAGCGTATTAATTCTGGCGCTGCTGTCGAGTGGTTGCGATCAACCCGCACCGGATGAAAAAGGCTTCGCCGGCCTGGGTAACCAGGCTGCGACATTCACACCGGTTGTGCCCGGCCGTGCGTTCATTTTTCCGGCGGATCACGGTCCCCACGACGGCTTTCGCATCGAGTGGTGGTACGTCACCGCCAATCTCAAGGATGCTCAAGGCAACGAATTCGGCGCGCAATGGACGTTGTTTCGCAGCGCCCTGACGGCCGCGCCCGAGCAGGCGGGCTGGGGCAATCAAGCGATTTGGCTGGGTCACGCAGCCGTGACGTCGGCGACGCTGCATCATGCGGCCGAACGCTATGCCCGTGGCGGCGTGGGTCAGGCGGGGGTCAGCCTTGGGCCGTTCAAGGCATGGATCGACGATTGGCAGTTCAGCAGTCAGGCCACGGCGGACAACCCACTGGCACAGATGCACCTGAGCGCACGCGACAAGACGTTCAGCTATCAATTGCAGTTGACGTCGACGCGTCCGCTGGTGCTTCAGGGTGAAAAGGGCTTCAGCCAGAAATCCGAACAGGGCCAGGCTTCGTATTACTACAGCCAGCCGTTTTTCCAGGCCAGCGGCACATTGGAAATCGACGGCAAAAGCGTTCAGGTCAGCGGCCCGGCCTGGCTCGATCGCGAATGGAGCAGCCAACCGCTGACCGCCAACCAGAGCGGCTGGGACTGGTTTTCCCTGCACCTGGACAGCGGCGAGCAAGTGATGCTTTACCGCATGCGGCAAAAGGACGGCGAGCCTTATCTCACCGGGACGTGGATCGACGCCGAGGGCCGGACACAGTTGCTGCACGCGAGTGACATCACCCTCATTCCACAGGACGCCACCAATGTCGCCGGGCGGACAATGCCGGTGCGCTGGGCAATCAAAGTCCCCGGTAAACACCTCGATATCGTGATCAACGCGCTCAATACCCAGGCGTGGATGGATTTGCGCATTCCTTACTGGGAAGGCCCGGTGCGCTTGAGCGGCAGTCATGCCGGGCGGGGTTATCTGGAAATGACCGGGTATTGAAATCAGCCGGAACTCCAAGTGACGGCCCCGCAACTCCGGCGAGCCACGGCCACCCGAAAAATCGAGCGAGGCACGATGTTTTTGCAGGCAGGCGAACTGATCTGGCTCAAGAAAAGCGCTATTAACACGCCGAGCGATGAAACCCTTGCACAAGAAACTGCCAACACTCGCTGTACAACGTCTATGCTGATCGCACACGCGGCGTTGAACCTAGTGGTACGCCGTCTGTTGCCATCTATCACAGGGAAAGCTCTGCCTATGAAACGCCATGCATTGACCAAAGCCATCGCCCTCGCCACTTTGCTGTCCGCCGCCAGTTTTAACGCCGTTGCCGAAGACGTTGCGCTGTCTGAGGTCGTAGTGTCTGATGTGGTCGCCACTAAAGTCGTTTCGGTTGATCCTGCCAACCATCATGTGGTGCTCAAGGGGCCGGACGGCAAAGAGTTTCCAGTAACGCTTACCGACAAAGCGAAAAACCTCGACAAGCTGAAGGCTGGCGATGAAGTCGACATCCGCGTCACTAGCGCCGTCGCCGCCTACCTCGATACTGATATCGACAAAGGCCTGCCAGGCAGCGTCGAACGCGCCGGTGAAGTTCGTGCCGCACCGGGCAGCGATACCCCGGGTGGCGAAGCTTACCGCCAAGTGCAAGTCCAGCTGAAAATCACCCACATCGATTTGGCCAAGAACCAGGTGACGTTCGAAGGGCCGAAGGGCAATACCAAGACTGTCGATGTCAAGAAGCCGGAAGTTCAGGCAAAACTCAAAGACCTGAAAGTTGGCCAGTCGGTGATTGTGACCTACACCGATATCCTCACAGTAACCACCAAACACTAAAATCGAGTAGTAGCTCTATATATGCGGGTTGTTCTTGTGCAAGTTTTGTACAAGAACGGCCCGCTTGAATGAACGAACAAGTGAGTTTGGAAGTTTTGCCCCATAGTATTTAATTCGACATGTAGTTAAATATCATGTGATAAATTTCATCTTCGCGATACGGACATATCCCGCTACTTCTACTAAAATACCCCTCGTTCGCTCAGTGCCATGGCTCTTTACCAGTGCATGGATTGCCGAGGCCTTTGCACTGGGCGGACTCTTTCTTCATAAGCTAAGCCCCTGATTCAAAATAAAAATGGCAACCGCATGGTTGCCATTTTTTTTGTCTGAATACATGCCCGGTATTTCCTTTTTTCATTGTTTTTGTCGATTAGCCGATTGGTGTCGGTCGGCAAGTTATTGTTTGCAGTTCTCAAAATCACATCGTAAGGGATCCATGAACCCCACATTCAAAGCCGCTTATTAAAGTCTGATGCTGTGCTCTCGATTTCTTTCCGGAGCCAGCCCGTCATGATGCGACCCGACACCAAAGTCGAAAAAGTGTACCTCTAC
>NZ_FYDY01000032.1:0-53447 GCF_900187435.1 Pseudomonas sp. Irchel s3b5 | reverse complement strand
GGTGCTCGCGGCGGCTAAAAGCTCAGAAATAAGCGGATGATCTGATCGTTTTGGTCGATTCGCCGTTTTCAAAATCAGCGGAGGCTGAAGTCAGCCAGAAAAGCGTGACTACTTCAGACCATCCCTAGAGAATGATCTGCTTTATTATATTTTCGCAGCGATATGTTGACGAGTATAGTCGACATCAGGCCACTGTAAGCCCGAGATTTTTCAATAACATCGCTGCCTGACTTTTAGAGATAATCGCCCCCTTGGACTGCTTCGCCTCCATTAGCTTCAGTCCGTGCAAGCTAGCTTCGCGTAGGTCGGCATTGTCAAATGCGGGCACCATTTACCCGGACATTACTTAGACTCCCGCCTTTGAATACAGAGTGACGAAAAATCACCTCCCTTAGATCAGCGTCGGAAAAATCCAAATTATCCAGCTCACACTTAAGAAAGAAGAACCAAGGAGAAATGCACCCACCAGCAATGTTTCTTTGAAGGTAACCCCCAATGAAACAGCCCCACTGACATTAGCCCCCCGTCAACTTGTATTCCGTAAATGTAACCATGCTCAAACGACAATTCTGCCAGTCATTGTTATTAAAGTCTGAGCTTTCGAATTTTGACTCATTGAGTAGGGCCGATTTAAATTTTGCTTTCGATCCCCTGCATCCTTTCCAAGCGGTAGCTTCAAGCTTTGTGCCAGTAAAGTTTGCGCCTGCCAGGTTACAACAATAAAAGTATGAATCCGGTAAGTCTAGGCGACCATCTATCCACCAGGCGATACGCTCGAATAGTCAACGCGTGGGTGACAGCCATTGGCCTTGACCCACCATGTACGGTACTCACACGCTACGGCGAACCAAGGCATCGTTGATCTATCGCAGGAGAAAAAACCTGAGAGCAGTTCAACTCTTCCCGGGACATACGAAGCTTGAAAGCACCGTCAGGTACTTGGGCATCGAGGTCGATGATGCAAGACCTTCGCTATTCGACCCATTACGGCCGCTCGATGGAATGGTTAAGTAGCTGTCGCGATTGGCCATTTCTCGCCAAGCTTGGAGTCACCATAGGTTTTGATGACCTCAGAGATGATGACTTGATAACCGGCAAGCCAATTTTCCTGAGCAGCCTTTGCTTCAAGGTGACGGGGATGCTCAACCAATACCTGAAGTGCTTCGAGAGAACTCCAGTAGTACACATTGGAGAAGAGACCCGTCTGTGGATTCTCCCAAGCTTCTTCGCCAAGGTAGCCAGGGATCGATTTTGCGATTGCAGCGATTTCCTGATCGAGTCGGTGGAAGGCTTCATCAAACTGCTTTTTGGCAAAGATGAACGTTGAAGAGTACATAGGCTTTGCTCCTTTCGCGGCGTTTGCTTGCCGATGATTGCACTGACCGGACTTGGGTTTGCCTCAAACCTATGCTAGCTGGTTGGCATCCCAACTATCAGTAGACGATGCATCTGGCGTAATGTTTTCCGTCGATTGTGTCTGATAGCGTTCCTTGTCCGATGCGTAACTCCTTGTTCGGCTTTAGTGTCGCGCGGTAATCCCCCCTGAAATCCGAGCCCGGAAGCCTCTGCTAAAAGTAAAGATTTCAATCTCACATGCGTATTTTTCTGCCGTGGAAACCATGGCCGACTTTTTCAACAGAATCCGCCAGAAGCAGTCATTCGCACACGCCTATTTCAAGCCCGATAAAAGCCTGAGCACTTCAGGCTGAACGGGGTTGCGCCGAGACTATTTTCTACTCAGTGACCCAGCGGTCCGTCAGATTCGCGCGCTAACAACTCATAAATCCGGTCATCTATCGAATGCGCTACATTGAAGCGCATCCAGGGCACTACTCGAGCATCCGGCATAAACAATTGCCCAGGTGCAAGCAGGATTTTTTCATCCCTGGCCTTCATGGCGAGTTCGGTGGAATTCTCGATCAGCGGATGGCGAGCCCACAGAAAAAGTCCTGCGTGTGGCTTCACAAATATTTCCATTCCCACGGATTCCAGCCGCCGAGCCGCGGTTTCGTGAGCGTGCGCCAAATTGTTTTGCAGCTGTTTGATGTGTTTGCGATGCCGTCCTTGCAGTAGCACATCGAGTACCAGTTCTTCGGCTATTTCCGAAGTAGTCAGGCCGCTGACCAGTTTTAGCGGCACCATTTCGTCGATCAATTCCTGGTGAGCGGCGATAAAGCCGACTCGCAGCGCCGGGGCGATGGTTTTGGAAAAACTGCCGACATAGATCACCCGCGATAACTGATCCATGCCGGCCAACGCCTGTTGACCGGTCGGGTCAAGGTCGGCGTAGATGTCGTTCTCGACGATCAGGAAATCGTATTTTTCCGCCAGTTGCAGTAGTCGATGGGCGACGGCCAACGACAGGCTGGTGCCGGTGGGGCATTGCAGGCGGGTGTTGGTGAAAAATACCTTGGGCCGATGAAGGAGAATGAGTGCTTCAAGTACGGCAAGGTCAACTCCGTCGCGGGTGCGCGGTACGCCCAGTAGCTTGGCCCCTTGCATATGCAGGTTGAGGAACAGGTTGTGATAACCCGGCTCGTCGACCAGTACATTGTCACCGCGTTGCACCAGGTAGCGCACCACCAAGTCCAACGCATGGCTACCGCCGCTGGTCAACATGATCTGCTCCGGGTGCGCAGCAATGCGCGTGTCTGCCAGTTTCTCAGCCAGCTTGGCCCGTAATCGTGCGCTACCCTTGGCGAGCCCGTAGCCGGAAAAATCACTCAATTCTCTACGGCCTAAGGCACGCAGGCTGCGTTGCAGGCCTTCGTGATCGGTCCACTGCTCGGGTAACAAACCGACGCCGGGACGCAGTTCCATACCCATTGGCTGAAAGACCTTTTGCAGCAGCAGATAGGCGTCGAAATCGACTTCGTTGTCTGTCGCGGTTGTCGCTGGTGGTGGCTCGGCAAGCGTCCCGCCCGACATGTCGCGCACGTAGAAGCCAGCATTACGCACGGGTGTCAGATAACCGAGCGCAACCAGCCGATCATAGGCCTCGACCGCTGTGAAGTGGCTGACTTTGTGAGTCTGGGAAAATTTGCGAATAGACGGCAATTTGCTACCGGGGCGCAAGCGCTGCTCTTTGATCGCCAGGCTGATACCGGTGACGATCTGGCTGACCAGCGACTCCTCCGAGCTGGGGTCTAAAAACATCATAGAAACAACCGTCCAAGCGTGGCGTTCTGCGGTGGGTGTATCGGTAAAACGACCATAACAGTGATGCAGCCCAGAAGTCTTTTCTGTTCATGGTGCCCCGGTAAAGGGTGTTGCACGATCACCCCATAGCCGGTCGACCAATTCGGTCGAAACATACCATGAACAAGGATGCGTAATGCACGACATCAGCTATCAATTCGATCGTAGCCGGATCTCCAGCGAAGAGTGGGAAACCCGATGCGATCTGGCTGCACTTTATCGATTGCTCGCCCACTTTCGCATGACCGATCTGATCGATACGCATATCTCCGCCCGCGTACCCGGTGAGGAGGGGCACTTCCTGATCAATCGCTACGGTGTGCTGTTCCACGAAATGCGCGCTTGCGATCTGATCAAGATCGATCATGAAGGCAATGCCGTGAACTCACATCACGGCCCCGGGAGTGTCAATCGCGCGGGGTTTAACATCCACTCGGCGATCCATGCGGCACGTCCCGACATCGCTTGTATCGTGCATACCCACACGTCAGCCGGTATTGCGGTTTCCGCACAGGAAGAGGGGCTGCTGCCGATCAGCCAGCATGCACTCAAGTTCTACCGACGGCTTGGATACCACGACTATGAGGGTATCGCGTTAAACCCCGAAGAAGGCGACCGGCTGGTTTTAGACCTGGGTTTGCACATGGCGATGATTCTGCGCAATCACGGATTGCTCGCCGCAGGCCGGTCCATCGCCGAAGCGTTCAATCAGATCTATTTTCTGGAGCGCGCTTGCCAGGCCCAGGTTCAGGCCCTGGCCGGCGGCCGGCCGCTGCGGACGCCCCCTGAGGCAGTGTGCGAATTAACCGCGCGGCAGTCCGATGACGAGATCGATCAAGAGCTGCACCAACTCGCCTGGACTTCCGCACTGCGCCTGATTGCCGGTGATCGAGAGGATTACCGGTGCTGAAGTACGGTCGACGGTCAGACCGTTGCCGATGACAGGAGTCACCCTTCTACTGGCCCCAGAGTCAGGGATGGGATAGCTGTCAGTGATCCCCCTGAACACTGCCAAGCGTGTTTCAAATCTGCCAAAACCAATAATCCTAGAGGTAGACATGAATAAGAAAACAATCGGAGCCTTGTTCCTCACAGCCATCACGTCGAGTGTCATGGCGGGTGAAATGACCGTGATTTCGTTCGGCGGAGTGAGCAAGGACGTGCAGTCGGAAGCGTTCTATAAACCATTCGAAAAAGCCACCGGCAACAAGGTGGTGGCCAGTGAGTACAACGGTGAAATGGGCCGCATCAAGGTCATGGTCGACACCAACAGCGTCAACTGGGATGCGGTACAGGTCGAGGGGCCAGAGCTGCTTCGCGGTTGTGACGAGGGGTTGTTTGAACATCTGGATACGGCACAGTTCGGCAAGCCGTCGGACTTCGTGCCCGGCACGTTCTCCGAATGCGGTGCCGGTCTGCTCGTCTGGTCGATGGCGATAGCTTACAACGCTGACAAACTCAAGGTCGCGCCGACCGGCTGGACCGACTTCTGGGATACACAGAAGTTTCCTGGCAAACGCGGCCTGCGCCGGGGGGCCAAGTACACGCTGGAAGCCGCATTGATGGCCGATGGCGTGGCTTATGCCGACATCTACAAAGTGCTGTCTACCCAGGAGGGGGTTGATCGAGCGTTTCGCAAACTTGACCAGATAAAACCTGATATCCAATGGTGGGAGGCAGGCGCGCAGCCGATGCAGTTCCTTGCCAGCGGTGATGTGGTCATGAGTACAGCGTTCAACGGTCGGGTTTTCGCTGGCCAGGAATCGGGGGCCAATGTACAGATCGTCTGGAAGGGAAGTATCTATGCCATCGACTCATGGGCGATCCCAAAAGGCAGCAAGAACAAAACGATGGCCGAGCAGTTTATCGCGTTCTCCCTTCGCCCGGAAAACCAGAAAGTTCATACTGAAAAGCTAGGTTATGGTTCGACCAACCAGCAAACCGCTGCATTGCTTGAGCCGGCCTTGGCGGCTCGCCTGAACACCGCCCCGACGAACCTGGGACAGGCGATGCCGATCGACAATGAGTTCTGGGTCAACCATGGTGAAGAGCTTGAGCAGCACTTCAATGCCTGGGTGGCTAAAACGAACTGACGGCGTGTGGCGATGGCAGCCGACAAGGTGACGATTGACTTGACGTAGAGGAGGCAGCGGTCGAGATCAAAGACCGCAGGAAACGACCTCTGTTCAGCCCAGCCACTTCCCCTTCCCTTCACCGCCACACTATGAAAACACAAGCCCATGATCTTCCTAGAGAACGTCTGGGCTTGTGGTTTTTGACGACTAAAAAAGGGCCGGCGCATGAAGTCTGCCACGCGTTCATAGTCCTCAAACGGAAACTCCACGCCATAGCCGGCGGTCTGCCAATACGGCCGGTCCATGCAGTGGACGGCAGGAGCAGGGTCGTAGCGTTCGGCACCCGAACACTTGGCGTGAGCTGAGCGCCCACTTGAACTGGCGCACGAACGCTTCGAGGTGGTTCTGCACCACGCGGTACAACGTCACCAGGTCGCCGTTGATGTCATTGAGCACCTCCTCGACCACGGAGGGTTCAGAAGTCGTATTTGACCCCAAGCATGCCCTCGTAGCTGTGGCTATCACCATCGAAGGCCTTCTGATAGCCCGCGGAGATGTAGAACGTGACTTTCTTGTCCGCCTGATAATCGACGCCCAAATTGGCCTCCCACCAGCTCCCGCCGATATCGGCCTCGAAGGGCACGAAGCCGTCGGCCGAAGAAAACTCGGTTTTTGGCTGGCCCTTGAACTCATGCCAGACGCTGGGACGCAGCCAGCCGTTGGTTCGCAAAGTTTCTCCTTTGTCGTTTTCGCGAAACCAGTCTTTGGCCAGGCGCACGCCCAAGCGGCCGATCAGCGAGTCAATGTCCTTGAAACGCACGTCGGCAGCGATGTCGTTGCTGTCATCGAGGTCGATGCGCGAATAGATCAATTGAGCCTGGGGTTCGAGGTAGAGATTTTCGAACTTGTCCTCGCCTTCACCTTCATCGATCAGGAACGGGTAGCCGCCTTCCAGTGACGCGGTATAACCCCAGCCCTTGCTGTCCAGCTCATCGATATCGCCCGGTTTGGCCTCGATATCGAAATGGTGGAGTTGCAGCACACCATCGACGTAGGCACCTTCGGGACTGAAGTGCGTCCAGTAACCGCCCAGACTGTAGGCACGCAGCACGTTATTCCCGGCACCGAATCCGGTGTAATGCTCCACACCACCGTCAATCTTGCCGATGGCCAGGGACAGGCCTGCTTGGTCGTGGCTGCCATCAGTGTCTTCGCCGTCGGCCTGCTCGGTTCGTAGTCGCATCAAGCACGGCCGCATTCGACTCAAAGCTGATGGTGGCGACCGGTTGAAACCGGCCAGAAGCAACCCGTCATCGATTATGTGGACTCTCGTCTAAGTATCGATTTGGCGCCAGCACGGTCGCCAGTAATGTTTTAGGCAGACGCAAAAGAGCCATGTGTTTTCTCTTATCGTGGTGGTTCGAGGACTGCTTTTTCCGCAGGCGCCCTACTCTTCGAATATCGCCACCGCCCGAACAAAACCCGCCGACGCATGCTTGATCTTGTAAGGGAAACACGACACCTCGAAGCCACTGGCCGGCAGGGATTCCAGGTTGGCGAGTTTTTCCATTTGCCCGTAACCGATATCACGTCCGGCCTTGTGCCCTTCCCAAATAATCGAGGCATCGCCGTCGGCTGCAAAACGCTCACGGGTATATTTGAACGGCGCATCCCAACTCCAGGCATCAGTGCCAACGACCCGCACCCCGCGTTCCAGCAGATACAACGTGGCTTCTCGACCGATGCCCACACCGGCATCGAGATATCCTGGCTGGCCGAACAGCGCGCCGGCCCGAGTGTTGATCAGCACGATGTCCAACGGCTGCAATGTGTGACCAATTCGAGCCAGTTCCGCTTCGATCTCGTCCGCGGTCACCACATGACCATCGGCCATGTGCCGAAAATCCAGCTTCACACCCGGTTGCAGGCACCACTCGAGCGGCAACTCATCGATACCAAAAGCCGGCTGTCCGCCATCGGTGGTCGAGGCGTAATGCCAAGGTGCATCCATGTGCGTGCCGCTGTGAGTGGTGATGTGCAGTCGCTCGGCGGCCCAGGATTCGTTTCCCGGCATCTGCTCGAGTTGCAAGCCGGGAAACATCGCGGCCATTTCCGGCCAGCCTTGCTGGTGATCCATGTAATCGATCTTCGGCAACAACGGTGGCGGATCGGTGTAGGGGTTGTTGTCGAGGGTGACCGAGAGGTCGACGAGGCGACGTTTTGGCTTAGTTGGCTGCGACATGAAAGGTGTCTCCGGTCAGCGGCATATGTCTGGGATTCGAAGGGTTGAGGGCGTTGCGCACCAGCGTGGCCGCGTTACGGTCATGGTTGAATCCTGCAGCGCGCGCCTGCGGTGTTTTCAAGGGCGGCATACGTCCGAACAATGCTTCCAGTCGGGCGTCCGGCACAAAGCCGATCAATGCGCGGCGCTCCTGCCCATAACGTTCGGCCAATGCGTCGATCACCTGGGCAATCGACAGATGCAGAACCGGCAACTGCCACACCCGTTGCGCGCCAAGCAAGGTGCCATCCAGCTCTGCGGCGTGGATCAGGTTGTTCACGCAACAACGGGCAGACATCCACCACGCCGTCGCTTCTGGAGAAACCGGGCATTGATAGGATTGACCGTCGGCGAAGGCTCGCATCAGGTCGCTCATGAATGCAGAACGCAATCCATTGGGTTCGCGGGGCCGGGCGACGATGCCTGGCAGGCGCAACACACGACCGTCCACATCACCCCGCCGGGCTAGATCACTGATGGCGCTTTCCACCATGGCTTTGTGAGTGCCATAGGACAATTCGGGACGCAACTCGGCCGTCTCGTTCATCCGTGCGGGTAGAACACCGCCGTACACCGCCACGCTGCTGGCATACACCAAAACTGGCGGATGGGTTTTGTTGCGCAGCTGATTAAGCAATTCCAGGCTGGCCAGCAGGTTAACCTGGTAGCCGAGGTCGTACTGCTCTTCTGCCGTGCCACCGGGAACACTCACCAGATGGAACACCACATCAATGCCGTCGGCCAATACCCGACGCATCAAGGCCAGATCCGTCACGCTGCCGAAATGACGACGAAGACGGGCATCTTCCGGCAGGCCCTGCAAGTCTTTGTCCAGTACCAGCAACGAGTCGATGGCCTGCCCTCGCAAGCTGCCCAGCGCCAGCAGACAGCGCACGAGTTCACGTCCGACAAAACCATTGGCACCGGTAATCAATACACGCATAAAGCGCTCCTCAGCCTTGGGCCTGAACGATGCATTGATCGATTGCCCCGAACAGCGACTGGCCATCGCTGCCGGTGACATCCATGTGCACGCGGTCACCAAAGCGCATGAAGCCAGTTTGTGCGGCACCCAGCTCAATCATCTCGATGGCGCGCCGCTCGGCAATGCACGCCGATCCCGCGCTTCTGTCGGCATTGGAGACCGTACCGGAACCAATCAGCGTGCCCGCTCGCAGCCTGCGAGTGAGCGCGGCATGGGCAATCAACTGGCCAAAACTGAAGTTCATCTGCCCGCCGTGCGGATGACCAAACCATTGGCCATTCCAGTGCACCTGCAAAGGCAAATGCACACGCCCGTCGCGCCAGGCATCGCCCAGTTCGTCGGGTGTGATGGCCAGCGGGGCGAAGCTGGAGGACGGCTTGGCCTGCAAGAACCCAAACCCCGTCCTCATTTCCCGAGGGGCCAGGGCGCGCAAGCTGACGTCGTTGATTTGCAGGATCAGTTTGATGTGTTGTTGTGCCACCTCGGCGGCGCAGCCCATCGGCACATCATCCACGAGCACCACAAACTCGCCCTCGAAATCGATGCCCTGGCTCTCGCTCGGCAGCGCGATATCGTCCCGTGCGCCAATGAAATCGTCGCCGGCGCCCTGATACATCAGCGGCGTGTTTTCGACCCCGTCGATGGGGTCAAGGTTGAACGCTTTCTGCATCAGCGCACCGTGACTGAGAAATGCCGAGCCATCGCACCATTGATAAGCGCGGGGCAATGGCGCCATCGCCTGGGCGGGATCGAAGGCGAAGGCATCCGCCACCTCGCCCGCATTCAACTGAGCCGACAGCAACTGCAAGCGAGGCTCGGTAGTGCTCCAGTTCTCGATTGCCTGTTGCAAGGTGAGCGCCACGGAACGGGCATCCACTGCCCGGGCGAGATCCCGCGAGACCACGACGAGCTGACCGTCGCGGCTGCCGTTTTTCAGGGTGGCGAGTTTCATGCCGATGCTCCCTTGCCATTGCTCAACTCAGCGGCGAAACGCCCATCAAGCAGAATGAAGACCATGCGCGCCATCGCTTCGGTTCGGTTGCTCCAGGCGTGGTTGGTGCCACGTTGAACCACCACGTCGCCGCGTTTGAGGTGCACCTCTTCCTTATCCAGCACCAGCCACACCTCTCCTTCGGTGACGATGCCATAGTCGAGGGTCTCGGTGCGGTGCATCAATTTATGCCTGGAGTCGTGTTGACCGGTGCCCGCTTGGGACTCGCCGATTTCAGCGAACACCGCCGCGGCATCTTCGGCGCTGACCTGGTTCTGCACGCTGTCCGGTGGAATATCCACCACGCGAATGACACTGCCCTGTGGCCCGGGACTGAGTTGCAGGGGCTTGCTGCTTGGGTCACTGGCGTTGTCGAGCAAAGCCGGGCTGGTGCTGCTGTTCCACAGTTCGTAAAACACGGTGCCCGGCACGGCCGATAGCGGGAACACGTTCGGCGTGGGTCCGCTACTGGCGACGATGGCCTGGCCCTGCTGATCGTGGCCGGTGACCACTCGTTTGAATTCAGGAAGCGCTTGCATGGAAAATCCTCGTTCAGTTTCCGTCGCCAATGGTCTTGCCACCGGCTTCAACATTCGCGTGCTGCAACAGACCGCCGAGCCTGGGTACGGCCAGGCAAAACACCGCCACCAGCAGTTGCGATCCGCCCACGATCCCTAACGCACGGGGCAGCGCCATGGCGTCACCATGGGTCAAGGCGAGAACCGCCAGGGGGCTGATAAATTCGCCGGCGAAGATGGCCGCGGTAAAACACCCCGCCGCCCGCCCGCGTTGATGGAAATTGACTTGCGCCATGATCCAGGTGATCAGCGTCGGCAACATCAAGCCAATGCCCAAGCCGTTGATGGTCACTGCGACCACGACCTGCACATGGGTCAAGGCCTCAGCCATCAGCAACCCGCCGATACCTGCCAGCACATAGGCGATCAGCAGCATGTGGTGCCCACGCATCCCGCTGAACAAACGAAAGCTCAGCGCACCGATCAGCACGCCCAGTTGGTTGGCGCCCATGGTCATACCGATTTGTTGCGGGGCATCTACTTGCAGAAGATTGAGCAGATAACCGGCCTGCACCGGCACGATAAACAGGCTCAAACCTGCCAGCAGTGACAGCACATACATAGGCATCAGCGCACGCCACGGAAACTTCCCGGTTGGCAACGACTGCAGGGGTTGTCCGGTTTGTGGGCGGGCTTGCGGCTCCCACAACTTCCAGGCCATCAGTGGCAGGAAAATCAAACCCACGGCGTACAACGCAAACGGGGTGCGCCAGTCGTTTTGACCCAGGAAGCCACCCAACGCGATGAACACAGCAGCCGACAACGACGTGGCGACCATCTGCAAGGCAAACAGACGCTCACGCCTGGCACCGCTGTAGTAATCGCCCATCAGCGTGGTGCAGCAGGTCATGATGCCCGCCTCGGCCAATCCGATACCCGCCCGGCTGAGTACGATGGCCTGCAGTGAATCGAGCCAAAGCGGCAGCACACCACAGAGGACATACAGCAGCATGCTCGCCAGCAACAAGGGCTTGCGCCCAAGGCGATCGGCGATCAGCCCGGCGAACGGCGCCAGCAAGGCAATCACCAACGCTGGTAGCGTCAGTACGATGGGAACCAGTACGGCGCTGCCGTCGACGCCAGCAAAGTGCGCCTGCATCCGCGGCAACACCGGGGCCAGCAACACCGCACCCAATACCGGCAGGCAGCTGCCCAGCAGCAACAACATCGACTGCGCCAAACCGGCCTGACGGATGGGTTTTACGAAGGTATCAGCGACCATGGCAGTGCTCCTTGAGGCGCAGGTGATGAACGTCCGCGACCACTGCTGGCTCGGCCCCCGCCCTATGGGTGACCGGCATTGGTACAACGGCGTCCTGCGCATTGCGCCCTGCGGGTAACAGGAAGTACGCCAGCGCCGGCAGCAACACCAATGCACCGACCATGTTCCAGACAAACATGAAGGCCAGCAGCACGCCCATGTCGGCCTGGAACTTGATCGGTGAAAACGTCCAGGTCGCCACGCCGATGGCCAGGGTGATTCCGGTCAGCATCACCACCTTGCCGGTGGATAGCAGTGCGCGGTAATAGGCTTCGGACAGGCTCGCCCCTTGGCGCAGGTGACCCAGGAGAATGCTCATCACGTACAGCGCATAGTCGACCCCGATGCCGACGCCCAAGGCGATGACGGGCAGCGTGGCGACTTTCACGCCGATGTTCAGCCAGACCATCAAGGCTTCGCAGAGGATGGAGGTGAGCATCAGCGGAATCACCGCGCACACCGTCGCGCGCCAGGAGCGGAAGGTGATCAGGCACAGCAAAATGACCGCGCCGTAGACCCAGACGAGCATTTCGCGATTGGCTTGCTTGACCACAATATTGGTCGCCGCTTCGATGCCGGCGTTACCCGCCGCCAGCAGGAACTGCACCTCGTCGGTGTTGTTCTCGGCGGCAAATTTTTCCACATGCTCAACCAGGCGGGTCAGCGTCTCGGCCTTGTGGTCGGTAAGGTAGGCGTACAGGGTCAACAGGCTGCAATCTTCGTTGTACAACCCTCGCGGCGCGCTGGCGGTGATCATATTGAGCATCGCCTGATTGTTCTGCAGCTCGTACCACTTCGGGTTGCCTTCACTGAGCCCGACCAGCATGCGCCGGTTCAGCAACGCCAGCGAGTTGGTCGAATCCACGCCTGGCAAAGCGCGCAGTTGCCAGTCAAGGGCATCGACCTTGGCCAGGATGTCGTAGCGTGCACAGCTGCTGGCCGGGGTTTTCACCATCACCGCGAACAGATCGCTGCTGGCGCCGTAATGACGGGTCAGAAAAGCATCGTCCTGGTTGTAACGCGAGTCCGCACGCAGTTCCGGCGCACCGGCGTCGAGGTCACCGATTTTCAGTTGCAGGCTGACCAGAAAGCCGAGTGCTGCCAAGGCTAGGCTGATGGCGATGCACAGGCTGGCCCAGCGCCGATGAGTGAACAGGTCCAGAAAACGCCAGAACGCATGGCGCGCCTGCCCGCTTTGCTCGGCCTGTTCGCTCTTGAGGCTCAGTTGTGCGGCACGCGGCGTCACGCCGACATAAGAGAGCAAAACCGGCAGCAATATCAGGTTGGTGAAAATCAGCACGGCCACGCCAATGCTGGCGATCACGGCGAGGTCCTGAATGACCTGGATCTTGATCAGCATCAGTACCGCAAAACCTACAGCGTCACACAGCAGCGCTGTCAGCCCGGCGAGAAACAACCGGCGAAAGGTGAATCGCGCAGCCACCACGCGGTGCATGCCACGCCCGATGTCTTGCATGATGCCGTTCATTTTTTGTGCGCCGTGGCTCATGCCGATGGCAAACACCAGAAACGGCACCAGTACCGAGTACGGGTCCAGCTGGTAATTCAGCAATGGCAGCAGACCGAGCTGCCAGACCACCGCCACCAGCGAGCACAACACCACCAGCACCGTACTGCGCAGGCAACGGGTGTACCAGAACAGCACGGCAGTGGTGATCAGGATCGCAACGGCGAAGAACAGCAGGATCTGCTTAAGGCCGGCAATCAGGTCGCCGACTTTTTTTGCGAAACCGGTGATGTGAATCTCGATGTTGGTACTTTGATAGGTGCTGCGCAGGGTCTCCAGTTGTTCGGACAGCACCGCGTAATCCAGCGCCTTGCCGTCGGTGGTGGTTGCCAACAATGGGACATAGATGATGCTGGAGGTCTGGTCGAAGGCCACCAGTTGACCGAGTTCGTTGGAGCGTTGCACGTTGCGGCGCAGCGCATCGAGATTGGCAGCGGTGCCGCTGTAGTCGTCCGGGATCACCGGACCGCCATCCAGGCCATCTTCGGTCACCGCGACCCAGCGCGTGGCTGGGGTCCATAGCGACTTCATGTACGCACGGTCGACACCCGGCAGCAGGTAGAGCTTGTCGCTCAGGGCCTGCAGGGTCTTCAGGTACTCGGCGTCGTAGATGTCGCCGCGCTTGTTCGCTACCACAATCCGCAGGGCATTACCCAAACCCGTGAGCTGTTTCTGATGCTCAAGGTAGTTTGCAATGTAAGGCTGCTGTGTGGGGATCATCTTTTCGAAGCTGGCATTGAGCTCGATACGGGTGGCTTGATAACCCAATACCAGGGTCGTCAGCACACACACCAGCAGGACCCACAGGCGGTGGTTGAACAGCGTGCGTTCCACCACTGAACCGGAGCGTGGATCGAAATTCGCCAGGCTGGCCGTGGCGTTGTCGAAAGACTTCATAACCTCACTCCGAAGCGTTGGCGTTTGACGGCGATAGGCGCGTCAAACCAGTGAAACCCGCCAGCGTCAGGCTGCCATCGGCGGCCTCGATAACACTGGACACGGGCTTGCCGAGCGGTTTGCCATAGGGCACGAGCGTTGCGCCGGGCTGGCTGTTGGTGCGAAACAAGGCGCCGCTCTGATTGACCAGCAACAACTGGCCGTCGTCGGTACGGATGGCATCGCTGAAAGACACCGGCATCGACACCGGCGCAGGCTGGAAGCTCTGGCCCAGGTCGCGGGAGGCAAACGCATTGCCCTTCAACCCGGCCACCAGCAACACACCGTCGTCGCGCATTTGCAGGGTGAAAAAGCTCCCCATGTAAGGGCTTTCCAACTGCGTGAACGATTGGCCCGAATCGTCGGAGCGCGCGAGGTAGCCCTGCTCGCCGGCGAGGAACCAGTGTTGACCCTGTTGAGTGATCGCGGACAAATGCGCGCCCGTGGGGTTATCGATTTGCCCCGCGATGGATTGCCAGGTGGAGCCGCCATCGTCGGTGCGAAAGGCCAGGCCGTACGCCCCTACAATCAGGCCGTGTCGGGCGTCGACGAACTGCACGGCCAGAAACGGTTTGTCAGCCCCGTCACCCACCAGTCTTTCAGCCGTTTGCACACGCGCGGCGGCGGCATCCTGGTCGTTGGCCAAAGGCAGTTGTTGGCGCGCGGCAGCCAACTCAAGCTGTGCGGCACGCAGGCCATCCAGTTGCACCACCCAGTGCTCACCTCCGTCACGCGATGCCAATACAACACCCGCATGCCCGACGGCCCAGCCCGTCTGGGCGTCGACGAACTGCACCGCCGTAAGGCTGACCGAGACCGGCACCGCCGCTTGACGCCAGCTGACGCCGTTGTCATCGGACAGCAACACAATGCCCCGCTCACCCACCGCCACCAGCCGTGCGCCCGCCCGTTCCAGGTCCAGCAGCACCGCAGATTTCGCTTGCGGCGCCTGCATCGCCGGCGTTTCGAGTGCGTCGCCCACCGTAGCGGCGTGCGCGTGGCACAACGGCAACGCCATAAGGCACATCAGCCGACCCATCACCTGACAGAATCTGTTCATTACCGACCTCGACAAACCTTTTGAAACCGGATCACGATTCGCAAACCGTGATCCGGTCCGTCTCAACGAACCCCGGCACCCGCCATCGCCGCCGGCGAAAACTCGGAGGCCTTGTAGCGATCCACGATGCCGTACTGCTCGGGCTGACCGGTGTAGACGTTCTGGATAAACCAGGCGCCGGAGGTCAGGTCGTAAAAGCCCGAAGACAATTGCGCTTGCGCAGGCAGGTCCGGGAGTACTGCCGGCAACGACCACAGGGTCTTGGCCAGTTGACCATTGGCGTCCCAACGGTCGCCGAGCATGGCTTGCCAGGTGTCCTCATCGAGGTAATAACGACCCTTCGGCAACTGATGGCGCTTGCCCGGTGCCAGGTCCGCTTCCACAACCCACACTCGGTGCAATTCCCAGCGCACGTAATCCGGGTTCATGTGGTGAGCGAGAAACAGGTCTTCAGGTTTGGCAGCGGCCTGAACTTTGTTGGTGTTGTAGGGGATGTACATCTCCTGCTTGCCCACCAGCTTCCAGTTGAAGCGGTCCATGCGACCCTGGAATACGCTCAACTCGTCGAACGACATCACCCCGGCAGTCGCCGGCGTCGGCGTGTCGCAGCAGGCATTCGGCAGCTTGCGTACGCGACGTTGGCCGGTCAGGTAAACGTGCGCCTGGGACAGGTCGCCGTTGATGTTGGTACGGCCCATGATCTGTTCACCGGCGCGCAATGGCGGACCGACGTTGAGCAGTCGGAACATCCAGTAGTCACCGGCAAAGGACTCCGGTGTCCCTTCCTGGTAGTAATACGGCATCTCCTGAATGGCCTTACCGTCAGTGGTCATGACCTGCTTGCCGTCGGCGGTCATCAGGTAGTGACGAAAATGCATCGACACCGAGGTACCGCGCCAATTCAACACGTGGTTCCACATGGCTTCGGCGCCGTTTTGCGGGATCGGAAACGGGATGCCGCCAAAGGCGCCTTCGGGTACCGGGCCGGCGCTGCTATCCACCAGCTTGGCGCGGGTGGCATTTTTCAGGGTGTTGTCATACACCCACTGCGGCGCGGCAGCGGTGCGGCGTGTCGGGTAAACGTCGATGCGATACGTGTCCGGGAAACGCTTGAACATTTCCTTGGTGCCGTCGCTGAGTTTGCCGGCGTATTGCGCAAGGTTCTTCGAGGTAATGCTGAACAGCGGTTTGTCCGCCGCGAACGGATCGGTACGCTTGCCGCCTTCCTTGAACGACGGATCGACTTTGGTGTAACCACCGTCCCAGGCGGGAATGGAGCCGTCGGCGTTACCGGCGCGCTCGGCCCCGAAGGGTGTCAGGCTTTTCGAGAGTTTGGCCGCGTCTTCAGCCGTCGCCGCCAGTGTCACTTGGCTGCAAATGGCCAGGCTGCCGAGCAGTGCCAGGCAAAGGGCTTTGAGCTTGAAGGCTCCGGATTTCTTGTTGTAGGTCATGCGCAAGTCCTCTTAAAACGTGGTCTTGACGGAGAAAGCCAGGTAGTCCCGGTCTTTCAGCGATTGCTTGTAATTGAACTGGCTGGCCGCGTTGAGGTTGGTGTCCTCGGCGCCGTAGTAATGCGTGTAGGTCAGGCCGGCGGTGACGCGATCCAGGTAAGTGGCGGTGATGCCGATGTTCATGTCGCCGCCGTTATCCGGGCCAAAGGAGCTGACAACGGCCGACTTGCCCAACGGGAAATAGCTGACGCCGATTGGAATGCTGATATCGATGCCGGAGAAAAACTGGCGGTAGGTCGGGGTGTAAACCATCTTGAATCCGAGGCCGTCATCAGTGGCGTTGGGGTCAAGCGCAGCGCGGTTTTTCGTGACGCTCAGCAGTCGGTTCCAGGCGATCTCACCGACCAGTCCCGATTCCCTGGCAATGAAGTTGGGGCCGAACGAAGCCAACACGTTGAGGTTGACGTGAGCGGTACGACCCACGGCGTACAGGGCATCGTCATCGTTATCGGCGACAACGCCCGGCAAGACGGTTTGACCGTTGGAAACCAGCGGCATGTTCCAGCGCATCGACGCTTCACCGGCAAAGCTGTACTCATCGACGGTGGTCGAAAAACTGGTGCCGAAAGCGCGAATGTCTTCCGGGTAAACCCAGTAGTACTCGCCGATCTGGCCCGTGCTGAAATTCGGTGCACCGCTGTTGGGCTTGAGGTAAAGCTTGGGGGTTTTGTCGTGGTACTGAATCGCGTAGAGACCGTACTCGACGGTTTCCGCGCTGTACTTCAACTGCAGCCCGCCCTGCCCCGAACTCTTCGCCTCCTTGTCATTGCCGTGGAAAAACGCCGCCGGGCTGCCGGGATTACCGCCGAGGAATGGGGGAAATGGCGCGCCCACGATCAAGCGTTCGTTGCCTTCACCAATGGTGTCGCTGGTGGAGAAGTAACTGCCGGCACCCGGCAGGCGCGTCTCCTCCCACTCCAGCTGGTAAAAGGCGCCGAGCGAGACGTCATCGGTCAGCTGGAAAGTCCCCGACAGTTGATTGACCGGCCGGGTGATTTCCTTGAACTGGGTGTTGGGTACGGACTGCGCTTTCACCACGTCGACCGGCGCCATGCCACCGGCAATGCCGTTGGCCCCGAAGAACAAGCTCTCGCCCCAGATCAAGCCGTGGCGGCCGGCGCGCACGGACGTGGCGTGATCGGCCAGCTCGCCGTTCCAGTACACGAATGCATCGAGCAATTCACCGTCACCGCCATGCAGATGACGGGTGTCATCGGTAAATTCGTCGTAGGCCACGGAACGGGCGTTGGCACGCGCCGGATCGTCGTTATCGTTGTCGTGCTGATATTCAGTGTCGTACCAGGCGGCGCCACTGAGGCGCGCGCCGACGTTTTTGAACGACATGTCCAGCTCGGAAAGGATGTCCGTGCGGTTAGAGATCAAGCCCTTTTTGAACGCCCGATCGCCGTCGTCCTGATTGAGCGCAACCCGCCCCTCACTTAGTTTGCTGCTGGGATCCTGGGCGCGCCATGCGGCGCTGTACTTGACGGTGTTGTCCCAACGCAGGCTGAAATCCGGATTGCCGGTATCCACCTGAAAGGCGTGTGCAGCCTGGCTGCACAGCACCAACGCTGCGGCCAACGAGAAACCAAAGGGTGCAGACATGCAGACCGGGCGGCGCGCAAGCGTCGCAGTCATGGAGCTAACCATCGCGTTAACCTCTTGTTTTTATAGTGGTAACTGCTGTGGGTGACGGCCCTGTCGAATCAGATCGGCTCAGCCGTGCGCGCAAGCATTTGCTTGACCAGGCCGATGCGGTCGAACTCGCGGTCGTGTTGCATTTCCTTGTCGCCCGCCAGCACCGAGCTTTCGCTGATGAACTTGCAGCGTTCGAAACGGCGCGCCATGAAGCGCTTGAGAATTTGCTCGACGCTTCCCTCGCCAGTCAGTTCTTCACTGAGCACGATGGCATCTTCTATCGCCATGCCCGCCCCCTGACCCAGGTGTGGTGTGGTCGCATGGGCGGCGTCGCCGATCAACAAAACGCGGCCGCGGTACCAAGGCTCATTGACGAAAACCACTTCCATTGGCTTGTAAACCACTTGGCTGCTGTCGGTGATTTGTTCACGTAACTGGCCGATGAGGCCGGTAAAGCCTTGCAAGCGCTGACGCATCTGCTCGGCCAGCGACTGCGGGTCCATCCAGGGATTGGACGGTTCGTGAGAAGTGAGGAACAGGTACATCAAGTCACCGGCCAGCGGCACCAGGCCGGCGTTACCGTCAGCGCTCTGATAGTTGGCGAGGTGATCGATTTGCGGGTCGCGTGGAAAGTTGTAGCGCCATACCGATTGGCCGGTAAACCTGGGCGTGTACGTGTCACCAAACAGCAAATCGCGCACTTTGGAGAACAAACCATCGGCCCCCACCACTAGGTCATAACTACCGCGGCTGCCGTCGGTGAACAACACGTCGACGCAGTCATCCTGGTCATTCAGGGTTTCTACGCTGAGTCCAAGGCGTACTTTGGCGCCCAGTTCCAGGGCCGTTTCACTGAGGACTTTATGCAGTGCCAGGCGTGAGATACCGACGTTCGCCGGGTAGGCAGGCCCAGCCAGGCGCTGACCCGGGATGCGTGCCAATTGCTGACCGGCCGGGCCATAGATGGCGACGTCTTCAAAGGCATACGCCGCATCGAGATAACCGTCGAGCACGCCCAACTTGGCCATTTCGCGAACGACGTTGCTTTGCTGGATGATCCCGACACCGTAAACGGTCCATTCTGACTTGAGTTCGATCAGGTCGACTTCAATGCCCTTGCGCCGCAGTGCGATGGCTGCACACAAGCCGCCAATACCACCGCCCACGATCAGAACTTTGTTCACTGCACTCATGGTGTACTCACTTTTTATTCTTGTGATTCGATGCAGCGCCGGGCACTGCGTCGTTAGGTCCAGCTTCTCGTCAAAGCAGGGATTTGACTAATCGCGAGTAGGGATGCGATGTATCGCCAAACGCGATACCTCATCCGACTCTGATATCGCCGTCTTTACAGGTATTTCCAACACCACCCAGCCCTCCTCCAGACGCCATGACAGCGCGTCCAGCCGTTGGCCCAGACACGGGCCGTAGACACATTCGCCGGTGTCCGGAAGGAACTGCGCACCGTGGGCGTAACAGACGATCAACTGACCGTCAGCCGACAAAAACCGGTCCTTGCGGTACTCCAGGCGTACATCCAGATGCGGGCAACTGTTGCGATAAATCCGCACCTGCCCTTCGTGCACCAGTGCAAAAACTGTGTCCCTGCCGCACTGCGATGGATCGAATCCGCGCGCCTGCCCTTCTGCCAATTCGTCCATCCGGCACAGGAAAAAATCGCTGTGGTCCATGACAGAAACCTTTGTAGGAGCGAGCCTGCTCGCGAAAAACCTGAGAGCACCGCGGGGCATCAGGCTCCCCGCATCATCGTTTGCCTCCATCGCGAGCTTGCTCGTTCCTACCGGGGCGGGCCGCCCGGCGCCCATTTTTCTTTCGAGGTGAACAGGAACAACTGCGAGTTATCCGCCGACAGTGGTGCGCGGCGCGCCTCCCAGGCGTCATCGTGTTTGTCCATGTCGGCGTCGTATTCGATGTGGCAGCCCAGCGGACTGTTGAAGTACCAGAACCAGTTGGAGCCAAAGAGATGACGGCCAGGGCCCCAGAAACTGGTCCAGCCTTTTTGTTCGAAGCGTGTACCGGCCAACAACACTTCAGTGCCACTGCCCATGTGAAAAGTGAAGTGTTCGCAGCCCTTCATGTGCGGCGGAGTCTGGATCATGAACAGGCAATGGTGGTCATCGGACCCCGCCGGACGCATGAATGGCCCTGCCCCGATGAAAGTGTCGGTGGTTCGAAAACCCAGGCGCTCGGCGTAGAAGGCTTCGGCCTTGGCGGCATCCGGGACGAAATACACCACGTGCGACAGCGTGCGCGGCGTGGCGCTCATCTCGAGGGTGATGCCCGGTTGGTTAAGCGGACGTTGTGGCGCGTGGCCGGCGGCGTTGGTCAAATCGTCTGGCGCGACGTAGGACTTGCGGACGGTGACCTGGAAAGCGATGGCAAACCCCATGTCGTCGACGCTGTGCAGCACGCCGTTTTCTCGGGTGACCTGACGGTCTCGCGCCAACTCGTCTTCGATGGCGTCGAGGTCAGCCACGCTGGCAACGCCGTAAACGGTTTCGCGAATCGACGGCGCCGGGCCGATGGCAATCGGTAGCGTCGGATCGTCCGCACGGCGAATGATCACGGCCGTACCGTCCAGTGCTTCAAAACGCCCGCCGCTGCTGTCGACGTCAACCGGCGCCAGGCCGTAATCACGCAGGCAATCGGTACAGGCTTGGATGTCATCGACGCCAAAGATCAGGGCATCAAGGCCAATGATGTTCATCGCTACCACTCCATTGAAATTAGTATCCGGAAGCAGGCACTGGCGGCTCGCAAGCGCACTCAGCGATGCATGGAATCCGGTGGTGGTGTCGGCAACAAGGCCGACTGCGGCGAAGATTGCCGTGCGGTTTGGCAGTTGACTAATCGCGAGTGAGGATGCGACCTATCGGCAAACGCGATACCTGAGTGCGCGGGATAACGGCAGACGGACGGGGTTGACGGGACGATGAATTAACCGGAATGTATCGCGAAAATAAATACAACAGCGGATATGCCTGATGCGTTTCAACCACCTGGACCTGAACCTGTTGGTCGCACTCGATGTATTGCTTGAAGAGCAGAACATCACCCGTGCCGCCGAACGCCTGCACATGACGCAGTCCGCCACCAGTGGGGTATTGGGACGCCTGCGAACCTATTTCGAAGACGAATTGCTGGTGCAGGTGGGGCGTAAAATGCAGCCAACACCTTACGCGCAAGAGCTTGCCAAACCCATCCGTGAAGTGCTGCTGACGATCCAGTCGTCGATCACTGCCAAGCCGGTGTTCGACCCTACGACCAGCAAACGTCATTTCCGCCTGGTGACTTCGGACTACCTGATCAGCGTGCTGTTTGCCCAGGTGATACAGAAGATCCATCAGGAAGCGCCCAACATCACCTTCGAAATGATCGGCCCCGGTGACAGTTCCGCTGATTTGTTGATTCGTGGCGAGGTCGATCTGATGATCGTGCCTGAGCGCTACATCATCGAAGGTCACCCTCACCAGTTGTTGTTCGAAGAAGAGCACGTCTGCGTCGTCTGGCAGGGCAATACCCAGGTCGGCGACAGCCTGACCCTTGAGCAGTACATGGACATGGGCCATGTCTCTGTCGGTTTTGGTCGCAGCCGGCACTTGAGCATCGAAGAGTGGTTCATGAACCAGTACGGTTTCAACCGCCGCATCGAAGTCATCACCAACGACTTCAACACCCTGCCGCAACTGGTCGTCGGTACCCAGCGCATCGCCACCATGCACCAACGTCTGGCACGGTTGTACGCCGAGCATTTGCCGCTGCGCATCCTCAATCCACCGGTAAAGATTCCGGTCATGTGCGAGTTCATGCTCTGGCACCGCAGCGTCGACGGTGACCCCATGCACCGCTGGCTGCGCGAACGCATCAGCGCATTCATCCAGCATCTTGAACACGATCATATCGCCGCTCGCGATACCTCCCATCCGGAGTCACGATTGGCTAATTAGCCGGGGCGTCCTTAACGTGCCTTGTGAACGACAAGGCAACCACAAGGACAACAACAATCATGTTCCGTTACTTCCCGACCAATTACGTATGGAATCTCTCCGTCGACCTGGCCATCGAGATGGGCGCCCGTATGGGCGAAATTGAAGAGATGTGCGCACCGCTACAGGAAGCCGCCCAGCAACCCGATGCCGCTGGAACCAAGGCGTTTCGCGAAACCTGGGCAAAGATGGCCGACAAACTCTGCGGCCTTGCTGAAGAAGATGAAGGCAATGGCCGACTGCTGTCTGCTGGTGAAAAATACAACCGCGCCGCCACCTACTACCTGACCTGCGAACGTTTGCAAGCCCACGGCGCGCCGGGCCGGACAGAGCTGTACCAGCGTTTTCTGCAGACGTTCAAACGCGGTATCGAACTGTCTCGCGAGAACTGTGAGCGCGTAGAAATCCCCTACGAGGGCAAACATATTTCCGGCTTGCTGGTACGTGCCGAAGGCGTGACCGGTCCGGCCCCGATCCTGGTGCAGGTCAATGGACTGGATTCGACCAAAGAAATGAAATATCGCGTCGGGCTGCCAGCGTGGCTGGCGAAGCGCGGTATTTCATCGTTGATCATCGATCAGCCCGGCACAGGAGAAGCGCTGCGATTGCACAATCTGGTCGCCCGTTTCGACAGCGAGCATTGGGCCAGTCGGGTGGTCGACTGGCTGGAAAGCCGTAGCGACGTGGATGCCAAACGTATTGGCCTGGAGGGTGTCTCGCTCGGCGGCTATTACTGCCCGCGTGCGGTGGCGTTCGAACCCCGGTTTGCGTGCGGTGTGGTGTGGGGCGCCAACCATGACTGGCGCGATGTGCAAAAACGTCGCCTGGAAAAAGAAGGCAGCTTCCCTGTTCCGCACTATTGGGCGCACGTTTGCTGGGTGTGGGGGGCGAAAGATATGGATGAGTTCATGGCCATCTCCGAAAACGTGCACCTGGATGGCGTACTGGACCGGATCAAGGTTCCATTCCTGGTGACCCACGGTGAAAAGGACTCACAGATTCCATTGAAGTGGGCACATCGCACGTACGAGCAACTGGTCAACAGCCCCAAACGCGAGCTTAAAATCTTCACCGAACGCGAAGGTGGCGTGCAGCATTCCAGCTTCGACAACAGCATCAACGCGGGCCAATACATCGCCGACTGGATTGCCGAAACATTAGGCGGCCACACCGCGTAACCTGCGCCCTCCACAAACTCGCTTGCCAGCGATGGCGATGTCACATTCGCCATCGCCAGCAAGCCGGCTCCTACCGATTTGTGTGGTACCAAACAATCCGAACTCCCCCACGATCCTGTAGGAGCTGGCTTGCCGGCGATGGCGTTTTGTTGAGCGCCGAACGAGCTCAGTTGGGTGCTCGAGGTACAGCAGCTATTGACGCCATCAATACGCGAGCATTGATGCAAGTTGCTGGTGGCATGCATGGCCCTGCCCTAGCCTCGCTTTGCATAACAACCCACACAGTGAAACGCCATGCCCGCCCTACACCTGAAATGCCAGACCCTGTTCGACGGTACCGGCCTGCAAACCCGTCAACAGCAAACCCTTATCGTGGAAAACGGCCTGCTGTCGTACGTCGGCCCGACCGCCCTCGCGCCGCCGACGCAACCGGGCGACACCCTGCTGGACGCCGGCGATAATTTTGTCATGCCGGGCCTGGTGGATGTGCACACCCATTTGGCCTTCGGCAACGCGCAGAGCGAAGAAGACATTGATATCTGGACCAGCGACGAGTTCCGTGCGCTGCGCGGCATGTTCTTCGCCCAACACGTGCTGGCCGCCGGTGTGACCAGCATGGTCTGCCCGGGCGATAGCGGCCAACTCAGCATCGCTGTGCGCAACGCAATCGCTGCCGGTTTGTTCGAAGGCCCGCGTATCGCCGCCAGCAGCCGGGTCATCACCAATCGACAGAGCCTCAACGACTGGTTTCCGAGTCGAGTAGGTGCTCCGGAGTATTTCACTGCGCGCCTGGTCACCAGTCGCAGCGAAGCGTTGGCTGAAATCCGCAAACAGGCCAAGGATGGCGTCGACCTGATCAAGATCGCCATGGACGGCACCCACCGCCGCCCGAACGGCGAAATCATCGCCGCGTTCACCGCCGAAGAAACCTATGAGATGGTCGAAGAAGCTCACCGCCTGGGCTGCAAAGTGGCGACCCACGCCTATGGCCGAGAAGCTGTGATGTACGCCGCACGCGCCGGTGTCGATCTGGTGTTCCATGCCTTCTACATGGACGACGACTGTATCGAGGCATTGCTCGAAGCCGGCAGTATTCTCGCGCCGACCATGACCTTCCCGCAAAACACCGTGGACTTCTGCCAACCCCACGATCCAGCCATCAGCACCGGTTATGCCGGTTACTGTGCCCGCACCCTGGAAGTCGGTTCGGCGGTGCTCAAACGTGCCAAGGCCGCTGGCGTGCCGTTCGCGTGTGGCAGCGACAGCGGTTTTGCGGTAACGCCCTATGGCGAGTGGCACGCTCGTGAGCTGGAACTGTTGGTCACCCGGCTGGGCTTCACCCCCGCAGAAGCGCTGTATGCCGCCACCAACGTCGGTGCGCGCTGCATGCCACGCGGTGAGACCATCGGCACCCTCGAAGTGGGCAAGCAAGCAGACTTCCTGTTGCTCGACGGTTCGCCGTTGCACGACATCCGCATCCTGCAAGACCGCTCTCGCCTTAAAGCCGTGTACAAGGCTGGCCAGTCCGTGCGCATGGAGCGCAGCCCCTACAACCCCAAACAGGTCTCTGATTTCAACTCGCTGAAATGGACTGATCTTTACACCCGGGACCGCGTGACCCAATTGGGCAAGTGGGCACAATGAGGACCAACGCCATGCAGCAACTCGACCTGATGACCGCCACCAACATCGCCAGCCATGCCATCCGCATCGCTCGGGAAACGGGCATCAACCCCCTTGCGGTGGCCGTGCTGGATGCTGCGGGTCATCCGCTGGCAGTCTTGCGTGATGAACATGCCAGTTTCCTTCGACCACAGATCGCCACCGGCAAGGCACGGGGTTGCCTGGGAATGGGCTTTGGCGGGCGCGAACTGGCCCGGCGCGCACAAGCGATGCCGGCGTTCTTCGACGCTATCAACAGCCTGACCGGCGGTGAGGTGATTCCCGTCGCCGGAGGCGTGTTGATTCGCAATGCCGAGGGACTGATTCTGGGTGCCATTGGCGTCAGCGGTGACACTTCGGACAACGACGAGCGCTGCGCTTTACAGGCTATTGAACAGGCTGCGCTGGTGGCGGATACCGGTGATCAGGTAGAGCACTGATCAAGCAACGCGGCCTGCTGCGATAACAGGCCGCGAAACCACACCATCGCCGGGTCATGATCTTGATAAGGGTGCCATTGCAATACCTGAACGGCATCAGGAAATGCCAGCGGTGCCGGGTGAATACGCAACGGATAATGTTGAGCGAAGCGCTGCGCCTGGCGGCGAAACACGGTGGCGATCCGGGCAGTACCGACAATGAATTCGGGCATTAACATAAAGCTTTCCAGGGCCACTGCCACTCGGCGATGAACGCCCGACTCATGCAAGTGCGCTGCATCCATCGCCAGATTTCGACCATCGGCAAACTCGCGAACCACGTGCTCCGCCTCGCAATAGTGGGCCAGGCTCAAGCCTTCGGCGAACCGCGGTTGCCGAGCGCAGACGATGCAACAAAGCTCGTCGTTCATCAGCGGTAGATGGGGGTACGCCGGATTCAATCGCCGCTGCGGCACAATCACACAATCGCTGCGGCGATAGTCGAGCGCTTCGCTGACCACGTCACCGTCACGCGGCACAGGCATGTCCCGCAGACTCAAGCGCACACCAGGTGCGATTCGGGCCAACTCAAGACTGACGGCTGGCAGCAGGACGCCAGCTACGTAGTCGGAAGCCACCAAAGTGAAGTGCCGAGTGCAACTGGTCGGTTCAAAATTGACCGGTGCATCGACAATCTCACGGGTCAGAGCCAACGCTTCACGCACTTTGGGAAGCAGTTCCAGACCCAACGCCGTGGGTTCCAGACGCCGTCCAATCTGGACCAGCAACGGATCATTGAAATGCTCACGCAAACGTCCGAGCGCCGAACTGGTTGCCGACTGCCCCAGGCACAATCGCTCGGCGGCCCTGCTGACGCTACATTCGCTCAACAAGGCGTCCAAGGCGACCAGCAGGTTCAAGTCAAGACGTCGATAACGCATGTCGTATCCAGTTTAAGTTTTCAGGTGTTTGAACTACGTCGCTGATCACACACAGCGGGAGTGCTTCAGGTGTCGCGGTGAAACGCCCCTACCGCTTCACCAAGGCTGACGCTCAGGCGCTGCAAGTCGCCATTAGCTGTTTCCAGCCGAGCACACTCCTCGGCATTTTGCTCGACTACCCTGTCCACCTGCCCAAGCGCTGCATCGACTCGGCAGGCTATGTCATGTTGCGATGCTGCGGCGTGGGCAATTCTCTGTCCGCTGCATTCAACTCGCGAGATGGCCTCGGTAGTCGCACCCAGGACCTGACTGGCGCGCACTGTCAGCTCAACGCCTTCGGCAGTCCGTCGCTGACTGTCGAAAAGACTGGTTGCGGTGTCGCCGGTGACCTTCCAGAGGCGTTGGATCATGCTGTCGATCTCGCCAGTCGATGCTCGCGTTCGACTGGCGAGTACCCGAACCTCGTCGGCCACTACAGCAAAACCGCGACCCTGCTCACCGGCTCGCGCTGCTTCGATGGCGGCATTCAAGGCCAATAGATTGGTCTGTTCGGCGAGTGCGCTGATCACATCCAGCACACCGCTAATAGCCTGGCTTTCGCTTTGCAACAGTTGCATGGAACCCACGCTGCTGGTCATTTCCCGCGATAGCTGCTGAAGGCTTTGACTCGCCTGTCGCACCAGGTCGTCGCCATGATGAATCAGCTTGCAAGCATCGCCCAGGCTCGCCTGGCTTCCCGCGACTTGCTGGTTGACCTGTGCCGCCGCTTGGGTCATATGCTGCATGGCCGCAACCACCTCGGCGGTCTGCTCGCGCTGTGCGCGCACACCCTGCCCGGTGCGATCTACCACTGCACCCAGCGAGACGGCCGCAGCGTCCAGTTGTTGCACGTCGCTGCCGATTCGCCCCACAAGATGGCGCAGCGCCTGCAACATCAGGTCAATAGCACTACCGAGCTGGCCCAACTCATCTTGTCGATCAAGCAGCGCGGGTCGATCCTTCAGATTTCCCGCAGCCACCCGTTGCGCCAGTCCCAGCATCATTTTCAGTGGCGAAACAATTGAACGCTGGATCAAAAGGCACGCGCCGACACTGAGCAACACGGCAAGCAGCACCATCACTGCAAGTTGCTGATCCAGACGTCTTTGGAGTAATTCATAAGACTGTGCAGCCCGAGCCCGCTCGCTTTCCAGCACCATCGTCACTTGTTCAGCGGACACCGACATGCTCACTTGTTGCGCCATGGCCTGCTCACCGCTGCTGGCGAAACCCAGAAATGCCTCGCGGTACTCGGCCAACGCTGCGCTGGCCTCATCCAGTGCACGACGACGATCGCCATCGAGCTGCGAATTCAGACTGCCTAGCGCGCTGGCAAGCTCATTGACCCGGTTGACCCAGTCGTCCCGATATCGGTTTTGCGGATCGAGGGAAAAATACAGCTCGCTGTCACGCAGATTGGCCAAGCGCTCGCGCAATGCCACCGCCTCTTCCAACTGCTGCATTGACTGCGCTTGGGGCAGCTGGTGTTGCTCAAGATTGAGGTTGATATCGTCTAATTGGTCGAGGAATACTTCGCTGAATCGCTGCCCTGTCGTTTCCGCCAGCACTTGCATACGCAGCCTCGCCCGAATCGCCTGGTAGCGCGCTTCGGCATAGGCCTGAAATGCCTTCAGGTAACGGTCGGATGACTGGGCAAGCGTCTGCCTGAAGCCCTCTCCCGAAAGAGCAAGCGACGGCCCGACTTGTAGTTGACGTAAAGAATCCTCGACCTGCGCAGCCGATTCTCGTGACGGCAGCAAACCAAAATCCCGCTCGGCAAGCCGCGCCTGGGCAAGACTGGCTTTCTGGCGATCCAGCTCTCGTAACTGTGTGGTGCTTGATTGCGTTACCCGCACCGAATACCAAGCGGTGAGCGCCATGCCCATCGTGCAGATCAGGACCAGACCGAAGCCGAGCGTTAACTTGCCGCCGACACTGAGGCGGTTCAACGAAGCACCCAATCGATGGACTCTCACTTGCTCGGCCTGTATGCGGCGATAGAGCGATCAGCCATCGAGTGAACCCCATTATTGTTTTAATCGGGGCAGGTTGACGTGACAGAGCGAAGCTGACCAATCGCTTGTGTGGATGCGACCCATCGGCAATCGCGATACCTGAAAGGCACTCGAGTTTCAGGTAGCCAGATTCAAGCGTCTTCGGGGTCGTACTCGTTCACATTGGCGACCTGGGAATGCAGTCGGCCCAACAACTCGACGAGGGTGTCCACTTCCGAGGCAGATAGCTCGCTGAGCAGCCGCCGCTCACGTTCCAGTGCAACCTTCAGGACTCGCTCATGCAGGGCTTTGCCGCTGTCCGTCAGGCTGACGGTATAGCGCCGCGCATCCTTTGAATCGACCTGGCTGCAAATATGCCCGGCACCTTCCAGCGACTGCAATGAACGGCTGACCGCGCTCTTGTCGAGGCCGATCGTCTGGCAGATTCGGTTGGCGGTGATGTCATTTTCCACAGCAAGCATCGAAAGCATTCGCCATTCGACGACACCGATACCGAAATGCTTGCGATAGCACTGCGATGCGCCTGAGGAGAGCTTGTTGGACAAGAAATTCAGCAGTGCCGGGACATAACGCGTGAGGTTCAGTTGGGATTCTGCAGACATTGAGCGAACACCTTGGATCGGCGGGGCCTTGGAATTTTAGTTGACACCGCAACTAAATAATCGGAGGATTTCTCTACCGAACGTCACGGGCGATTCGCTGCATGATATGCCGCCGCCCTGCCTCATAAAAATAATTATCAGGTTTTGGTCATGAACCCCTTCAATCTCATCGCCTTCGTCTTTCTCGTGCCAGCACCCGGCTGATCCGTCCCCGGCCAGTGCTCTAACCGACGCTTTTTTTTCAGCAGCCACTTCAGTGTGGAGGGACAAGTCATGCTTCAAGTCAACGTCACCCGCAAAGCAGACGAAGCCGAAGGCATCTGCAGTTTCGAACTATGTGCCGCCGATGGCAGCACGCTGCCGGCGTTCGAGGCCGGCGCCCATATCGACATTCACATTGCCGATGGCCTCACCCGCCAATACTCCTTGTGCAACGACCCCAAGGAACGCCACCGCTACCTGATCAGCGTGCTCAAGGACCCGAGCTCTCGGGGCGGCTCCAGAGCCATGCACGAGCAGATTCAGTCTGGGCAAACACTCAGCATCAGCGCTCCGCGCAATCTTTTCCCGCTTGATCACTCAGCCAAGCGACACCTGCTGTTTGGTGGAGGTATCGGTATCACGCCCATGCTGGCGATGGCCTGGGAGCTGTCACATCAAGGGGCCGATTTCGAATTGCACTACTGCTTCCGTTCGAGCCAGCGCGCGGCGTTCGTCACGATGCTTGCTGATACCCCTTTCGCCGACCGCATAAAGCTTCATGACGACAGCGGCCCCCAGATGCAGAAGCTGGACGCGCCAGCCTTGCTCACGCCCTTCCACGCTGACACCCATCTGTATGTGTGCGGGCCGGCCGGCTTCATGAACTACATCCTCGCTTCAGCGCAGAACGCCGGGTGGCCGCAAGACCGGGTACACAAAGAATTCTTCGCCGCCGACCCTATCGATCAAAGCGCCAATGCATCGTTCGAAGTTGAACTGGCAAGCAGTGGCCAGGTTTTTCAGATTCCTGCCGAACGTACGGTGTTCGAAGTGCTCGACGAGGCCGGCATAGCGATCGAGTCATCTTGCGAGCAAGGCGTCTGCGGGACCTGCGTCACTCGCGTACTGCAGGGCATACCCGAACACCGGGACAAGTTCCTGACAGTGGCCGAACACGCCGCAAACGACCGCTTTACCCCCTGCTGCTCTCGCGCCAGGTCATCACGCCTGGTGCTCGACCTGTGAATTCAAACAACAACATCAACCGTGCCTCCTGGAGAACACCATGAACACTTCCACTCTCCAAACGCTTGCCGAAGAAATCCCGACGCCTGCCTTGCCCAGCTTTCCCCTCAACCAATGGTACGTCGCTGCCCTGGGTTGGGAGTTGAAAGACAAACCGGTAGGCCGGACATTACTCAACAAGCCTGTCGTGCTGTTTCGCAAGGCCAACGGCGAGGTCGCGGCATTGGAAGACCGTTGCTGCCACAGAGCATTGCCACTGTCGAACGGAACGCTGGAAGCGACCGGCATTCGTTGCGGTTATCACGGCCTGCTGTTCGATGACCATGGAAAATGCGTCGAAATCCCGGGGCAGGACAAGATCCCGAGCAAAGCCAAAGTGCCTGCGTATCACGTGCGTGAGCAGGACCAGATCGTCTGGATATGGTTTGGTAGCCAGGCTCAACCCGAGCCGATGTGTGAGCCGCCGACTTACTCCGTTCACAGCAGCGGCAAATACCTGTTCGACGGCAACGTCTACCACTACGACGCGCCTTATCAATTAATCCACGACAACCTCATGGACTTGAGTCATTTGGGGTATGTCCACCTGCGCACCATCGGTGGCAACGCCAGCATCCATATGAATGCGCAGATGAATGTGGAAAGTGAAGACAACGTCGTACGGGTCGTGCGCCATATGCCGGACTCTGTTCCACCGCCCACCTACACCGCCGCCTACCCCTTCAAAGGCAACGTGGACCGCTGGCAGGAAATCGAATTTCACGTCAGTCATCTGCGGATCTGGACCGGTGCGGTGGATGCCGGTACCGATTCACTGGATAACCCTGATCGCGGTGGCTTCCACATGCGCGGGTTCCACGGGGTAACGCCGGAAACCGACACCACCAGTCACTACTTCTGGACCATTGCCACCAACCCGGCGAGTGATCCAGAAACCATCAAGGCCAAGGTCGTAGAGCAAACCATCCTGACCTTCGATGAAGACAAGGAAGTGATCGAAGCCCAGTACCAGAACATGTGCCGGTTCGGCGAGCGTCCGATGATCGACATCCACGTCGATGTCGGCGCCAATCGCGCCCGCCGAATCATCGAGCAGCTTCGCCAATCCAGCGTTTGAGTCCTTCAGACCAAACTCAAGGTTCCAGGACATTGGCTGCCCCGAAGGCAGCATTTTGCAGCGCAACATAACAACAACTTCCTCGAGGAAAAAAGCATGTCTGGCAATCGTGGTGTGGTGTATCTCGGCGCTGGCAAGGTCGAAGTACAGAAAATCGACTATCCAAAAATGCAGGACCCGCGCGGTCGCAAGATAGAGCACGGGGTCATTCTCAAGGTGATTTCCACCAACATCTGCGGCTCCGACCAGCACATGGTGCGCGGCCGGACCACGGCACAAACCGGCCTGGTGCTGGGCCACGAAATCACCGGCGAAGTGATCGAAAAAGGCAGTGACGTCGAGCACCTGAAAATCGGCGACCTGGTGTCCGTGCCATTCAACGTGGCATGCGGACGCTGCCGCTCTTGCAAAGAGCAACACACCGGTGTCTGCCTGACCGTCAACCCGGCCCGCGCCGGCGGTGCTTATGGTTATGTCGACATGGGCGACTGGACCGGCGGCCAGGCCGAATACGTACTGGTGCCCTACGCCGATTTCAACCTGCTGAAACTGCCGGACCGCGACCGGGCCATGGAAAAAATCCGCGACCTGACCTGCCTCTCTGACATCCTGCCGACCGGTTACCACGGCGCTGTAACCGCAGGTGTTGGCCCGGGCAGCACCGTGTACATCGCCGGTGCCGGTCCGGTCGGTCTGGCGGCGGCTGCATCCGCTCGCTTGCTGGGTGCGGCGGTGGTGATTATCGGCGACGTCAACACGGTGCGCCTGGCCCACGCCAAGGCCCAGGGTTTTGAAATCGTCGACCTGTCGAAAGACGCGCCGCTGCACGAACAGATCGCCGCGCTGCTCGGCGAACCGGAGGTGGATTGTGCGGTGGACTGCGTCGGCTTCGAAGCCCGCGGCCACGGTCATGACGGCGTCAAACACGAAGCACCGGCCACCGTTCTCAACTCGCTGATGGGCGTGGTGCGTGTGGCCGGCAAGATAGGTATCCCCGGCCTCTACGTCACCGAAGACCCGGGCGCCGTAGACGCCGCCGCGAAAATGGGCAGCCTGAGCATCCGCTTCGGTTTGGGTTGGGCCAAATCCCATAGTTTCCACACCGGCCAGACACCCGTGATGAAGTACAACCGCCAGTTGATGCAGGCAATCATGTGGGACCGCATCAACATCGCTGAAGTAGTCGGTGTGCAAGTCATCAGCCTGGATCAGGCGCCGGAAGGTTACGGCGAATTCGATGCCGGTGTGCCGAAGAAATTTGTGATTGACCTGCACAAGTCTTTCAGCGCGGCCTGAGCCTTAGATCAACGTCGCCCAGCGCTTCTCGAGCCTGAGCACCGTACCGCCCCGGAGTCGAGCCGCCGGCTCCCAGGCACCTTGCATGCTCCACGGACCAACAAAAACAAGAAGGTATCGACATGTACACACTGCAACCTCCGCATAGCGAGGCGGCTTCGGCTGCCCGTCGTTCAAAGCATTTTTCCACCCACAGCTTCGGAGCCTGACGCCATGAGCCAGTCGATTGGGCAACAGCTGGACGAAAAACCCATGGTCAGCTTCCAGTGGGGCGTGGTTGCGCTCTGCTTTCTGATAAACATGCTGGATGGCTTTGATGTATTGGTGATGGCTTTCACCGCCGCGTCCATTTCCGCCGATTGGGGCCTGAGCGGCATTCACCTCGGCTACCTGCTCAGTGCAGGGCTTGTCGGAATGGCTATCGGCTCGTTGTTCATTGCCCCTTGGGCCGATCGCTTCGGGCGACGTCCGCTGATTCTGCTGTGTGTAGGCATCGCCGGGCTCGGCATGCTGGCGTCATCGAAGGCGACATCCCCCGAGATGCTCGCGGTGCTGCGCCTGATAACCGGACTCGGCATCGGTGGCATCCTGGCCAGCAGCTACGTCATTGCCGGGGAGTACGCCAACAAGAAGTGGCGCAGTCTGGCCATTAGCCTGCAATCCACGGCCTATGCACTGGGCGCGACCATCGGCGGCCTCATCGCGGCGCAAATCATTCCGTCCCTGGGTTGGCGTTCGGTGTTCTTTTACGGTGGCATAACGACGCTGCTGATCCTGCCGATCCTTGCATTCTGGTTGCCCGAGTCCCTGGCTTTCCTACTGTCTCGCCAACCCCGGCGCGCGCTGGAGCGTATCAATGTTCTGCTGCAACGAGTCGCGATCACGTCCCTCGAGCGGTTGCCCGAGGCGTTACGTGAATCCAGGAAACCGCTACGAGCCACCTTCGCCGAGCTCTTCTCGCCAGCACTGCTGCGTTCAACCTTGCTGGTGTGGAGCGCCTTCTTTCTGGTGATGTTCGGTTTCTATTTCGTCATGAGCTGGACGCCAAGGCTGCTGGTGTCGGCCGGCCTGTCGAATACGCAAGGCATCACGGGCGGTGTGCTACTCAACGTCGGCGGCATTCTTGGCACCTCACTGATCGGCTTGCTGGCGGCACGTTTTCGTCTGTCCCGAGTACTCATGACCTACCTTCTGGTCAATGCGGTGCTGCTGGCCGTCTTCGTGCAATTCACTGCCAACCTGAACCTGGCCTTCGCCCTGGTGCTGATGATCGGAGTTTTCGTCAACGGCTGCGTCGCGGGGCTCTATGCGCTTACCCCGAGCATTTACAACGCCACCCAGCGCGTCACTGGCCTGGGTTGGGGCATTGGCATCGGTCGCGCCGGTGCGATTCTCTCGCCATTGGTGGCTGGCCGTTTGATTGATGCGCAGTGGCAGCCCGCCGATCTTTACCTGCTGTTTGCCCTGTCCTTCGTCCTTGCGGCTGGCGCCGTCTGGCTTTTGAAGCCGCAACGGCTGCTGCAGCTGAACACCGTCAGCAACGCCTGATTCGACCGTCCATAACAATAAAAGCAGGACCGATCACATGCAAAAAAACACTTTATGCCCTTGGCGCTACAGCCTGGGCATGGCGATAGCCTGCGCCTCTTCCACTGCCTACGCAGGGTTCGTGGATGACAGCAGCGCGACCCTGACCACGCGCAATTACTACCTGGACCGGGACTACAAAGGCGACAGCCCCTATTCGGCCGCTCGCGAGTGGGCCCAGGGATTCATCCTCAAGGCCAACTCCGGTTTTACCGACGGGGCCGTCGGATTCGGCCTGGACCTCACGGGGATGCTGGGACTCAAACTGGACTCGTCGCCCGATCGGACCGGCACACAACTCCTGCCTTTTGACCCGATGACCCGTGAGGCTGAGGACGAATACTCTGAACTGGGTGTGGCGCTGAAGGCGAAAATCTCAAAGACCCGGCTATCCGTTGGAACGCAGTTCCCTGCCCTGCCGGTCATCACCGCGAGCCCTGCACGTTTGGTTCCGCAATCCTTTCGTGGTGCGTATGCGATGTCCGAAGACATCGACAAACTCACGCTGCACACCGGCCGTATGGATCGAGTGAACCTGCGGGATTCCACTGACTATCAGCCAATCTCACTGGCGTCGCCCAATGGCCGCTTCAAAAGGGGCGCCAGCTCGGAGCGTTTTGACTTCATGGGCGGTGACTATCGCTGGTCTGACACGTTGACCCTTCGCTATTTTCACGCCGAGCTGAAGGACATATACACCCAGGACTTTGCGGGAGGCATCCACCAGTTCCCCCTCGGCCCAGGCAAACTCAAAACGGACGTGCGGATCTACAACAGTCGGGAGAACGGTCGCGCAGAAGCCGGCAAGGTCGACAACCTGAACGCCGGTGCCATGTTCAGCTACCAGATCGCGGCCCACACCTTGGGCATGGGCTACATGTACCAGACGGGCGACACAGCAATGGCCTACATTGCTGGCGGGGAGCCAACGGTGCTCAGCGACGGCACCATGAGTGCGGACTTCGTCAACCCGAAGGAGCGGACCTGGGTAGCGCGTTATGACTACAACTTCGCCGCTGTTGGGCTACCGGGCCTGACCGGTATGGCTCGCTATTTGAGAGGTAGCCACATTGACCTGCCCCAATTGGGGGGAACTGACCTGACAGAGTCGTCGAAGGACGTGGAGTTGGCCTACGTCATACAGTCAGGCCCGGCAAAAGGCCTCGCTTTGCGCCTGCGCCATGCCTTGTATCGCAATGAGCAAAGTGCAGCCTCGACATTCAGGAGCGACAACGAAACCCGGATTAATGTCGACTACACGATTCAGCTTTGGTAACTGATAAGAGTCATTAACACTCGAGGTCAAGGCCGCCAGTTGATCAACAAGGAAGCGGATTAGCTGGCGGGCCCAGTAGGCGAATGGCGCAGCGGGTTAACAGCGAGATGACCGAACGGCCATGCCCCCAAATCTGCCCCCCCCCCCCCAAACTTTTGGCTGCCTAGGTCAGTTTCGGCAACCACAGACAATAAAAAGCCCGCACTAGGCGCACTAGGCGGGCTTTTTGTTGGCTTTCGGATGATTCTGAAATCACCTGAAAATGATTAATAGTGCCCGAAGCCGGAATCGAACCTTCCTCTTTGTCGTTGAAAATAAAGGCAGTTTTTAAGTTCAAAAATTCCTCTACCTCTATGTGTACCCTCATTGAGCTTTTCCAATGGTACGACTGGAACGCAGTGGGGCACCGCGTAGACGAAAATATCCCGGGTGTTTTTTCGTTCCTCGTCAAACCGCCGTGAAAACGTGCCGGTTCACGCCCCCTTCTACCTTCACTGGTTTAATCACAAATGAAGGCCCCTCCAAATCTCAAGTTTTTACGATTCGGTAGCTGAGCCATAACTGCACTTGTCTTCGGATTCGAACGTCACCTAACTCATCGAGCATCGAATTCGATAGAAGCCGCAGTCCAGAATCCTACGTGCAGGTTGACCGATGTCCAATCAAGGACGTCAACAGCAGCAGCGCGATAACAGCCTCCCCAAGGCGTGATTCCGAACAGCAACAAATCCCGGTGCAATGAACATCCTGGTTTTCGACCCAACAGGTACCGTAGTCGTACGCCTCACCGTCTATCAACCATCGACCGCTACACGATCGATAGAACCAGTCTTGATGCAGCGATGTACTCCGGGCAACGGCGCAATACCTGCCCTCCTTTTATCGCCTTCCGGCCAGAAACTCATTTCAGGGACTTGCGCTTCCGGTATTATGGTATACCATCAGACGCACAGACACTCTCACCCTACACGGAGCAGCTCATGAGTTTCGAAATCCGCAAGATCGTCAGCTATATCGAAGAAACCTTTATCGAAGGCGGCAAGGCCACCGATAAGCCAGTGACCATGGTCGGCCTGGCCGTCGTGATGAAAAACCCCTGGCTGGGTCGCGGCTTTGTCGAAGACCTGAAACCGGAAATTCGTGCCAACTGCTCCGATCTCGGTGCGCTGATGGTCGAGCGCCTGGTTGGCATCATTGGCGGCGCCGAGAAGATCGAGGCTTACGGCAAGGCCGCTGTCGTGGGCGCCGACGGTGAAATCGAACACGCCTCTGCCGTGATCCACACCCTGCGCTTTGGCAACCATTACCGTGAAGCGGTGAAAGCCAAGAGCTACCTGAGCTTCACCAACAAGCGCGGCGGCCCGGGCACCTCGATCCAGATCCCGATGATGCACAAGGACGACGAAGGCCTGCGTTCGCACTACATCACTCTGGAAATGCAGATCGAAGATGCACCGCGGGCCGACGAAGTCGTGGTGGTCCTGGGTTGCGCCGACGGCGGCCGCCTGCACCCACGCATCGGCAACCGTTACATCGACCTGGAAGAACTGGCTGCCGAGAACGCCCGGTAATCAAGGTCGGTAAGAACAACAAAAAGGCATGCAGGAGCGCTCCATGATTCGGCTCACCGCTGAACTTACCCCGGCTGGCACCAGTTACCTGGCGACCGGCCAAGGCCAGCCCGTGGTTTTGATCCACGGCGTGGGCCTGAACAAAGAAATGTGGGGCGGCCAGGTCGTTGGCCTGGCCACGAAGTACCGCGTGATTGCCTACGACATGCTGGGCCATGGCGCCAGCCCGCGTCCGGAAAGCGGCACCCCCCTGCTCGGCTATGCCGACCAGTTGCTGGAGCTGCTCGATCACCTGCAATTGCCCCAGGCGACAGTGATCGGTTTTTCCATGGGTGGGCTGGTGGCGCGAGCTTTTGCCTTGCATTACCCGCAACGCCTGCAAGGCCTGGTGGTGCTCAACAGCGTGTTCAATCGCAGCCCCGAACAGCGTGCCGGCGTCATCGCCCGCACCGCTCAAGCGGCCGAGCACGGACCGGATGCCAACGCCGAAGCCGCCCTGTCGCGCTGGTTCAGCCGCGAATATCAGGCGGCCAACCCGGCGCAGATCGCGGCCTTGCGCCAAACCCTGGCAGACAATGACCCACAGGGTTACCTGACCACCTACGAACTGTTCGCGACCCAGGACATGTACCGCGCTGACGATCTGGCCAGCATTCAGGTGCCGACCCTGATCGCCACCGGTGAACTGGACCCGGGTTCGACACCGGAAATGGCCGAGCAATTGGCCGCGCGCATTCCCGGCGCGACAGTTGCCGTGCTCGCCGAGCAGCGGCATATGATGCCCGTAGAATCACCGCGCCTGGTCAACCAGCTGCTGCTGGGGTTTCTCGACACCGCGCACTCCCGACAAAACCAAATAAAGGGGATCGTTGCATGACACTCGCACGCTTCCAGATGTGCATCGGCGGTGAATGGGTCGATGCCCTGTCCGGCAAGACCTTTGAAAGCCTGAACCCGGCCCTGGCCCAAGCCTGGGCTGAACTGCCCGATGCCGACGAAGCCGACGTCGAGCGCGCCGTACTAGCGGCGCAGACGGCCTTCGACAGCTCGGCCTGGCGCGGCCTGACCGCCACCGCCCGCGGCAAACTGCTGCGGCGCCTGGGCGATCTGATCGCCGAAAACAAGGAACACCTGGCGCAGCTGGAAAGCCGTGACAACGGCAAGCTGATCCGCGAAACCCGCGGACAGGTCAGCTACTTGCCGGAGTTCTTCCACTACACCGCGGGCCTGGCCGACAAACTCGAAGGTGGCACCCTGCCCCTCGACAAGCCGGACCTGTTTGCCTACACCGTGCACGAAGCCATGGGCGTGGTCGCGGCGATCATTCCCTGGAACAGTCCGCTGTACCTGACCGCGATCAAACTCGCCCCGGCCCTGGCGGCGGGCAACACCATCGTGATCAAACCGTCGGAGCACGCCTCCGCAACCATTCTCGAACTGGCGCGTCTGGCGCTGGAAGCCGGCATCCCGCCGGGTGTGGTCAACGTAGTCACCGGCTACGGCCCAAGCACTGGCGCGGCCCTGACCCGCCATCCGCTGATCCGCAAAATCGCCTTCACCGGTGGCGCTGCGACGGCGCGGCATGTGGTGCGCAGCAGCGCCGAGAACTTCGCCAAGCTGTCGCTGGAACTGGGCGGCAAATCGCCGAACATTATCTTCGCCGACGCCGACCTCGACAGCGCGATCAACGGCGCGATTGCCGGGATCTACGCGGCCTCCGGTCAGAGTTGCGTCTCCGGTTCGCGATTGTTGGTGCAGGACGAAATCTACGATGAGTTTGTCGATCGTTTGGTCGAACGCGCCAAACGCATCCGCATCGGTAACCCTCAGGAAGACAGCAGCGAAATGGGCCCCATGGCCACCGCGCAGCAACTGGCCGTGGTCGAAGGCCTGGTCGCCGATGCCATCGCCGAAGGGGCGCGCCTGCGCCTGGGCGGCAAGCGTGCGCAGAATCTGGGCGATGGCTGGTTCTACGAGCCGACCTTGTTCGAATGCGACCGCAACTCGATGAAGATCATGCAGGAAGAAGTGTTCGGTCCGGTGGCCTCGGTGATTCGTTTCAAGGATGAAGCCGAAGCTTTGGCGATTGCCAACGACTCGCAGTTCGGCCTCGCCGCCGGCATCTGGACCCGCGACCTGGGGCGAGCCCATCGCCTGGCCCGGGACGTTCGCTCGGGGATTATCTGGGTCAACACCTACCGTGCTGTCTCGGCCATGGCGCCGATCGGCGGTTTCAAGAACAGCGGCTATGGACGCGAGAGCGGCATCGATTCGGTGCTGGCCTACACCGAGCTGAAAACGGTGTGGATCAACCTCTCCCAGGCACCGATGCCTGACCCCTTCGTGATGCGCTAGGAGATTGACGAAATGATCGAACCCGGCATTTACAAAGACGTCATGAGCTCGTTCCCATCCGGGGTCACGGTGGTCACCACCCTGGACCCGGACGGCGGCATTGTCGGCATTACCGCCAGCGCTTTCAGTGCGCTGTCGATTGATCCGGCACTGGTGCTGTTTTGCCCCAACTATGCCTCTGACACGTACCCGATCCTGCGCGACAGCAAGCAGTTTGCGATTCACTTGCTGTCCGCCGACCAGACCGCCGAAGCCTATGCCTTCGCCAGTAAAGGCAAGGACAAGGCCAAGGATATCGAATGGCACCTTAGCGCTCTGGGCAACCCGCTGCTGGGCAAAGCCACGGCAATCATCGAGTGCGAACTGTGGCGCGAATACGACGGCGGTGATCACGCGATTATCGTCGGCGCGGTGAAGAACCTGATTCTGCCCGATCAACCGGTGACACCGATGATCTACCACAAAGGCAAGCTGGGCCCTCTGCCCGCCCTGGCCTGACGTCTGTTTTTGGGCTGCATCTAATTACCCCCCGGTGTGGCCCTTTTTTTATTACTACTACGGGAGCCGGTATGAGCCCAGCAGCCTTGCAACTTTTCCGTCAGCAGGCCTATATCGACGGCCAGTGGCTAGATGCCCCGGACAGCGCCTGTCAGGACATTTTCAACCCGGCCACCGGCGAGCTGATCGGCCGGGTGCCGAATCTCGGCGCCGAACATGCTCGTCAGGCCATCGCCGCCGCCAACAAGGCCTGGCCGGCCTGGCGTGCGCTGACCGCCAAAGAACGCAGCCAGACGCTGAAACGCTGGCACGCGCTGATGATTGAGAATGCCGATGCGCTGGCAGAACTCCTCACCCTCGAACAAGGCAAGCCCCTCGCCGAAGCCAAGGGCGAAATCCTCTACGCCGCGAGCTTTATCGAGTGGTTTGCCGAAGAAGCCAAGCGCATCTACGGCGACACCATTCCCAGCCACAAAGGCGATGCGCGCATCGTCGTTAGTAAGGAACCGATCGGTGTCGTCGCGGCCATTACCCCGTGGAATTTCCCTGCGGCGATGATCACCCGCAAGGCCGGTCCGGCGCTGGCGGCCGGTTGCCCATGCATCGTCAAACCGGCACCGGAAACGCCGTTCTCGGCCTTGGCCATGGCCGCGCTGGCTGAACAGGCCGGCATTCCGCCGGGCATTTTCAACGTGATCACCGGCGACGCCGTGGCCATCGGTGGCGAGCTGACGGCCAGCCCGCTGGTGCGCAAGCTGTCGTTCACCGGCTCCACCGCCATCGGCAAACTGCTGATGGCCCAGTGCGCGCCGACGCTGAAAAAAGTCTCGCTGGAACTGGGGGGCAATGCGCCCTTCATCGTGTTCGACGATGCCAACCTGGAGCGTGCCGTTGAGGGTGCGCTGATTGCCAAATTCCGCAACGCCGGACAGACCTGTGTCTGCGTCAATCGCTTCCTGGTGCAGGCTGGTATTCACGATGCCTTTGTCGCGCGGCTGGCCGAGCGCGTGACGCAACTGAAAGTGGGAAGCGGTTTTGAGGTAGGGATCAATCAAGGCCCGCTGATCAACGAACGCGCCGTGGCCAAAGTCGAAGACCATGTTCAGGACGCGCTCGCTCAGGGTGCTCAACTACTCTGCGGCGGTGAGCGTCATGCCCTCGGACACGGCTTCTTCCAGCCGACGGTGCTGGCCGGCGTGACCTCTTCGATGAAAGTCGCCCAAGACGAAACCTTTGGTCCGCTGGCAGCCGTGTTCAGCTTCGAGACTGAGGCCGAGGCGATCCACATGGCCAACGACACTGAATTCGGCCTTGCCGCCTATTGCTACACCCGCGATCTGGGTCGCGCCTGGCGCATGAGTGAAGCGTTGGAGTACGGCATGGTCGGGATTAACGAAGGGCTGATTTCCACCGAAGTCGCGCCTTTTGGTGGCATCAAGTCCTCGGGCCTGGGCCGTGAAGGTTCCAAATACGGCATCGAGGATTATCTGGAACTCAAATACACCCTGATGGGCGGCTTGGAAGACTTCGGGAGCACACCGCGATGAGCAACGAGAAATATAGACAGGGGCTGAAAATCCGCACCCAGGTGCTGGGCGAAGCCTACGTGAAACGCTCCATCGACAACGCCGACGACTTCACCCGGCCGCTGCAGGAAATGGTCACCGAGTACTGCTGGGGTCATGTCTGGGGCCGTGAGGGTTTGTCGCTTAAAGAGCGCAGCATGATAAACTTGGCCATGATTTCGGCCCTCAATCGGCCTCACGAACTCAAGCTGCATGTACGCGGCGCCTTGCGTAACGGACTGACTCGTGAACAAATACGCGAAATTCTGCTTCAGGTCGGTATTTATTGCGGTGTCCCCGCTGCCGTAGACAGTTTCCGGCTCGCCCGTGAAGCCTTCGCCGAAGCCGATGCCGAGGCCTCCAGTTAACCCTTGGCTGTTTGACCTGACCGAGCACAGAGATTCTTGCGATCGAAGTGCTCTTTTTGCATGGACAGCCACATTCAGAGCGGACCCCATGAAACGCCTGCCACTCGACGACAGCTTCAAGGTCAATCGCAACCCCGTTACCCTGCGCGAAATCGTGCTGGATAAACTGCGAAGCGCCATCATGAACTTCCAGCTCATGCCGGGAGACCGCTTGGTCGAACGCGATTTGTGTGATCGCCTGGGCGTCAGCCGCACGTCCGTACGCGAGGCCTTGCGTCACCTGGAATCCGAAGGCCTGGTGGAGTTCGCCGACGCCAAAGGGCCCAGTGTCGCCATCATTACCCTGGCCGATGCCGTCGATATCTACGAACTGCGTTGCGTGCTCGAGGGTTTGATCGTCCAACTGTTTACCTTGCGTGCCAAGGCCAAGGACATCAAGGCCCTGGAAAAAGCCCTGGAGGAAAACCGCAAGGCCCTCAAGGAAGGTGAACTGCAACAGGTGATCGACTCGGTTCAGGGTTTCTACGATGTCCTGCTCGAAGGCTCCGGCAACCATGTGGCGGCCACTCAGCTGCGCCAGTTGCAGGCGCGAATCAGCTACTTGCGGGCGACATCGGTGTCCCAGGAAAACCGTCGTGGCGCCAGCAATCAGGAAATGGAACGCATGGTCGAGGCCATCAAGAGTGGCGATCCCCTCGCCGCCCACCAGGCTTGCGTCGATCACGTGCGCGCCGCTGCAACCGTCGCTCTCGATTACCTCAAGCGCAAACAGGAAGAAACCGGGGCGATCCCGGCAATCACCCTGCCCATCGCGCTTAAAGAACCGCGTATAGGTCGCTAAAAATGTTCAGCCCGAGCTTTTGTCCAAAGTGCGGCGGCAGTGACCTCAGTCACCAGCTGCCGCCGGGCGATACGCACGAGCGCCTGATGTGCCGCGGTTGCGGCTACATCCATTACGTCAATCCGAAAATCATTGCCGGCTGCATCATCGAGCAGGACGGCAAGTATTTGCTATGTCAGCGCGCCATCCCGCCGCGTCCTGGCACCTGGACGTTGCCGGCCGGCTTCATGGAAGGCGGCGAGACCACCGAGCAGGCGGCGCTGCGCGAAGTCTGGGAAGAGAGCGGCGTGCGCGCGGAAATTCTCTCGCCCTACTCGATCTTCAGCGTGCCGAAGATCAGCGAGGTGTACATCATCTTCCGCGCCATTGCGTTGGAGATCACCGGGCAGTACGGGCCGGAAACCCTCGACTACAAATTCTTCGCACCCGAGGACATCCCTTGGGACAGCATCTACTACCCGGCGATCCGGCAGATCCTCGAACGCTATATCGAGGAACGCCAGGCCGGGGTGTATGGCATCTACATCGGCAACGATGATACCGGCAAGATCCACTTCATTCGCTGAGTCTGTTTCTACACGCGGCCCTCAGGGCGCCACGCCCTCGACAATGATGATCTGAGCCCGGGCCACGCCCTCGCGGTGCCGTTTGGCCTCTTGATACTGCTCTGAGTGGTAGCAGGCCAGCGCCTGTTCGTACGAGTCGAATTCAATCACCACGTTGCGTTGCGGCGTGGGCCCGCCTTCCAGCGCTTCGCTGCGCCCGCCCCGGGCCAACATCCGTCCGCCATACAACGCGAAGGCCGCTGGCGCCCGCTGGGTGTATTGGCTGTATTGATCGAGGTCGGTGACATCGACATGAGCAATCCAGTACGCCTTCATAGTGACCTCTCAGTTTATTTTGTATTATGGTATACCACATAATATTTCCATCAAACACTGAGAATCCCAACATGGCCTTCAACAGCATCGAAGAAATCATCGAAGACTATCGCCAAGGCAAGATGGTGCTCCTGGTCGATGACGAGGACCGGGAAAATGAAGGCGACCTGCTGCTGGCCGCCGATTGCTGCACGGCCGAGGCCATCAGCTTCATGGCCCGGGAAGCACGCGGCCTGATCTGTCTGACCTTGATCGACGACCACTGCCAACGCCTCGGGCTGGAGCAGATGGTGCCGAGTAATGGCAGCGTGTTCAGTACCGCGTTTACCGTGTCCATCGAGGCCGCCGTGGGCGTGACCACCGGCATCTCCGCCGCCGACCGGGCGCGCACCGTGGCAGCCGCGGTTGCCGTTAATGCCGGGCCCGCCGACCTCGTGCAACCCGGCCATATTTTCCCGCTGCGCGCCAAGGAAGGCGGCGTACTGACTCGCGCCGGTCATACCGAGGCCGGTTGCGACCTGGCACGCCTGGCCGGCTTCACCCCGGCCTCGGTGATCGTCGAAGTGATGAACGATGACGGCACCATGGCTCGCCGCCCGGACCTGGAAGTGTTCGCGCGCAAGCACGGAATCAAGATCGGCACCATCGCCGACCTGATCCACTATCGCCTCAGCACCGAACACACCGTGGTGCGGATCGGTGAACGTGAACTGCCCACTGTACACGGCACCTTCCGTCTGATCACCTTTGAAGACCGCATTGAAGGTGGAGTCCACATGGCAATGGTCATGGGTAAATTGCACCGGGACGAACCAACGCTGGTGCGCGTGCATGTGATCGATCCGCTGCGCGATCTGGTGGGCGCCGATTACAGCGGGCCGTCCAACTGGACGTTGTGGGCAGCGCTTCAGCGAGTAGCCGAGGAAGGTCGTGGAGTGGTGGTGGTGCTGGCCAATCATGAGTCGTCGCAAGCGCTCCTCGAACGCGTCCCGCAACTCACCCAGGCGCCCAAACAATTCAGCCGCTCCCAATCGCGCATCTATTCTGAAGTGGGTACCGGCGCGCAGATTCTGCAGGATCTTGGCGTGGGCAAGTTGCGTCATCTTGGCCCGCCGCTGAAATACGCGGGTTTGACCGGTTACAACCTGGAAGTCGTGGAAAGCATCCCTTTCACCGAATGATTCCTGGCTTCTTTCTATAAACGTGAAGGCCGCTACCCGTGGCCTGACGGTAAAAAAAACTTTTTTTGCTGATAGCCGGTAAGGCAAAGTGCTTGCACAAAGTTTGGAATACCATAATATGATATTCCATAGACCGAACGATTCAGCCAAGTGCGCCCGCCAGGGAAAGCACCAATAACAGCCCTTGGCACGGTCGCCTTTAGAGGCCAGATGGACCTACTGCTCCCGATAGGCGGGCATTACCAAGCCCGCTCAAAAACACAACAAATGAGGGCGTGAAAATGGTGTTGAACAAACGTGCAACCGCAGTACTGTTCGCAGGCTTACTGGCCACGGCCAGTCACGTGGTCATGGCGGCTGAAAGCGTCAACTTCGTCAGTTGGGGCGGCAGCACCCAGGATGCACAGAAGCAGGCCTGGGCTGATCCGTTCAGCAAAGCCAACGGCATTACCGTGGTCCAGGATGGCCCGACCGACTACGGCAAACTCAAAGCCATGGTCGAAAGCGGCAACGTGCAATGGGACGTGGTCGATGTCGAAGCCGACTTCGCCCTGCGCGCCGCCGCCGAAGGCTTGCTCGAACCCCTCGATTTCAACGTTATTCAGCGCGACAAAATCGACCCGCGGTTTGTCTCTGACCATGGCGTCGGTTCGTTCTATTTCTCCTTCGTCCTCGGCTACAACGAAGGCAAGCTAGGCAGTGGAAAGCCGCAGGACTGGTCTGCACTGTTCGACACCAAAACCTACCCTGGTAAACGCGCCCTTTACAAATGGCCGAGCCCCGGCGTGCTTGAACTGGCCCTGCTGGCCGATGGCGTAGCCGCCCACAAGCTCTACCCGCTGGATCTGGATCGCGCCTTCAAAAAACTCGACACCATCAAGAAAGACATCGTCTGGTGGGGAGGCGGCGCACAGTCGCAACAACTGCTCGCTTCCGGTGAAGCCAGCATCGGCCAGTTCTGGAACGGTCGGATCTACGCCCTGCAACAGGATGGCGCGCCGGTGGGCGTGAGCTGGAAACAGAACCTGGTCATGGCCGACATTCTGGTCATCCCTAAAGGCTCGAAAAACAAGGCCGCAGCCATGAAGTTTTTGGCCAACGCCAGCAGCGCCAAAGGACAAGCTGACTTCTCCAACCTGACCGCCTATGCGCCGGTCAACGTCGACAGCGTGGCGCGCCTGGACTCAGTGCTGGCCCCTAACTTGCCGACTGCCTACGCTAAGGATCAGATCACTCTTGATTTCGCGTACTGGGCCAAAAACGGTCCGGCCATCGCGACACGGTGGAACGAATGGCTGGTCAAATGAAAATGACAGCAGCACCCCTTCAACCTACTCCGACCGGGAGCGCCATTGGCGCTGCCGGTTCGGCCTCCGGCAAGGCGGCTGTGATGAAGCAATCCCCTTCCCTGGCGCAGCGCTGGCTCGGTTCGAGCAACCTGATTCCCGCCCTGCTGTTCCTCGGCCTGTTTTTTCTGGCGCCGCTGATTGGGCTGTTGCTGCGTGGCGTGCTGGAGCCGACCCCGGGTCTTGGCAACTACGAGCAGCTGTTCGCCAACTCGGCTTACGCCCGAGTCTTGCTCAACACGTTCTCGGTGGCCGGGCTGGTGACGCTGTTCAGCCTGCTGCTGGGCTTTCCGCTGGCCTGGGCGATTACCCTGGTGCCACGTGGCTGGGGTCGCTGGATCCTCAACATCGTGCTGCTGTCGATGTGGACCAGCCTTCTCGCGCGGACCTACTCCTGGCTTGTGCTGTTGCAGGCGTCCGGGGTGATCAACAAAGCATTGATGGCGATAGGCATCATCGATCAGCCGCTGGAGATGGTGCATAACCTCACCGGTGTGGTGATCGGCATGAGTTACATCATGATCCCGTTCATCGTGCTGCCGCTGCAGGCGACCATGCAGGCCATCGACCCGATGATTCTGCAAGCCGGCTCGATTTGCGGCGCCAGTCCGTGGACCAACTTCTTCCGGGTATTCCTGCCGCTGTGCCGGCCGGGGCTGTTCTCAGGTGGCCTGATGGTGTTCGTGATGTCGCTCGGTTACTACGTCACCCCGGCGTTGCTGGGCGGTGCGCAGAACATGATGCTGCCCGAGTTCATCATTCAGCAGGTGCAGTCATTCCTCAACTGGGGCCTGGCCAGCGCCGGCGCCGCGTTGCTGATCGTCATTACGCTGGTGTTGTTCTACTTCTACCTGAAGCTCCAGCCGGAATCCCCGGTTGGCGCCAGCAACGCGAGGTAAGCCGTCATGCTCCTGACCCCCAATGCCATGAGCCGGCGCATGCGCTTCGGCCTGTACTTCACGACGGGATTGATCGCGCTGTTCCTGTTGCTGCCGATCGTGTTCATCGTGCTGTTGTCCTTCGGTTCCTCCCAGTGGCTGGTGTTCCCGCCGCCGGGCTGGACACTGAAATGGTACGGCCAGTTCTTCTCCAACCCCGACTGGATGAACGCGGCCTTGGCCAGCCTCAAGGTCGCGGTACTGACCACATTTTTTGCTGTGGCGTTGGGCCTGCCGACCGCTTTTGCGCTGGTACGTGGACGCTTCCCGGGACGGGAAATGCTCTACGGCCTGTTCACCCTGCCGATGATCGTGCCGCTGGTGATCATCGCGGTGGCGGTGTACGCGCTGTTCCTGAAACTGGGCTACACCGGGACGATGTTCGCTTTCGTAGTCAGCCACGTCATTGTTGCGTTGCCGTTCACCATCATTTCAATCATCAACTCGCTGAAGCTGTTCGATCAGTCGATCGAGGATGCCGCGGTGATCTGTGGCGCATCGCGCCTGCAAGCGGTGTTCAAGGTGACCTTTCCGGCGATTCGTCCGGGCATGGTGGCCGGCGCCCTGTTCGCGTTCCTGGTGTCCTGGGATGAAGTGGTGCTGAGCGTGATGATGGCCAGCCCGACCCTGCAAACCCTTCCCGTGAAAATGTGGACCACCCTGCGCCAGGACCTGACGCCCGTGATCGCCGTCGCCTCGACGCTGCTGATCGGCCTCTCGGTATTGGTCATGGTCATCGCCGCCGCCCTTCGCCGGCGCAATCCAATCAGCGCCTGAGCGCCCAGGAGTACGACATGAGTGCAGTGATCAAAGATTCCGCGCATCAGAACGACCAACCGTTGGTTAGCCTGCGCAACCTGAACAAGTACTACGGCGATTTTGCCGCCGTGGACAACATCTCGCTGGACATCAAGGACGGTGAATTCCTCACGTTCCTCGGCTCCAGCGGCTCTGGTAAAAGTACAACGCTGTCGATGCTCGCCGGCTTTGAAACCCCGAGCAGCGGCGAGATCCTGGTCAATGGCCAATCGCTGGTCAACGTGCCGCCGCACAAACGCGACATCGGCATGGTGTTCCAGCGCTACTCGCTGTTCCCGCACCTATCAGTACGCGACAACATCGCGTTCCCGCTGGCCATTCGCAAACTGGCCAGCGCCGAACGCGAGCGCCGGGTCGATGCCATGCTCAAACTGGTGCAGCTTGAGCAATTTGCGCATCGCCGCCCTTCGCAACTGTCCGGCGGCCAGCAGCAACGTGTGGCGATTGCTCGGGCGCTGGTTTATGAGCCGCGCATTCTTCTGATGGATGAACCGCTCGGTGCGCTGGACAAGAAACTGCGTGAAGACTTGCAGGATGAACTGCGCCAGCTGCATCGGCGCTTGGGCATCACCATTGTCTACGTGACCCACGACCAAGAAGAAGCCATGCGCTTGTCGCAGCGCATCGCGATTTTCAGTCACGGCAAGATCGTCGGTTTGGGCAGCGGTTTCGACCTGTACCAGAACCCGCCGAATGCGTTTGTCGCTTCGTTTCTCGGCAACTCAAACTTCCTCAAACTCAAGGCTCAGGGTAACGCGGTGGCGTCGTTTGAAGGGCAATCGTTGTCGATTCGACTGACTGCAGGATTGCAAACCGATCAGGATGTGCTGCTGATGGTGCGTCCGGAGAAAGCGTTGGCGTTGAGCGTTGAGCAAGCGGCTCAGGAACCGCTGGCGGCAGGCTGGAATGAAGTCTCGGCCATTGTGGGCGAAGTGCTGTTCCTGGGTGAAAGCCAGACCTGCACCGTGATGACTTCCGTCGGCACCTCGATGACCGTCAAGGCGCTCTCCGCCGCCGGCATGCCGCTGAAGACTGGCGACCCGGTGCGCGTGCGCTGGGCCACGGCGGATGCCTGCGTGTACACCGAATGGGCCGAAAGCGATCTGAACAAGGCTGCTGGCGCGCATTGACCCTCGCCGGTCCATGCCAGTGGGCCGTGATTTATCTGTCACCCTCGGGTCGCTGCAACGTCGGGTTGTGGCGGCCTTTTTTAAATCATGTACTGGATGACTTCCGCACAGATCGTCGGATCGCCAAGATTAGCAATTAAATCCTCGTGAATGGTTGTAGTTCTACACCCCAAGGCCCAATCCACCACCTCCCGATCAGCGGATACCATCTGCGCTATCTCCCTCGCGACAGTGGGGGTACGGTCATTCAGCATGCAAGCTACGAGAAGCAGAAGAACCCTGCGTTCCGTGTTGGTGGCCAACTCCTTGGCCTTCGCTAACACTAAAGAAGGAGTGCCACGTGCGCCCAAGAGCAATGCAAGACCACTCGCCACCCGTTCGTGGCAGGATGCGATCTGCTCTGCGGCAATCCCGTCGATCAACTGCTGATCAATCGATTCGTGCGCACTGAGAAGTGCAGCAGTTGCCGCAGACTGAACCCCCTCATGATCGAGTCTTACTGCAAGGTCAAGAATCTGTCGTTGCATATTCGCGCTGGAGCGCGCCAATAGCAGACAAATCGCGTTGAGGACTTCTCGATCTGACGACATTATCGCGGAGCCATACAGCAGCTTTATCCCTTCGTTATCCTTGAGCATATCAAGCTCAATAAGCCCAGCGATCGCAACTCGCGCAATGGGTTGTTCTCCATCGGGGTAATGTGTCGACCACTTATCTTCTGCGAGCTGAACCAGTGTCTGCTGATACGATGGATGCACCCTAGCAGTTAGAGCAGCCACCAGCGCGAGGCGAACGGGACTTCCACGGTGCGTGACGAAAGCCAACAGGTGTGCCGGCAGTGGCGTCTCAAGTGTGGATGCGATGGATGTCAGAGCTCGCGCTACGACATGCGCAAACCGGTGATCAAGGGCCGCTTCCACCTCTCGAGACATCCCGTGTCGAATTGCAGCCTCCACTGCAAAGACAGCGGTTTGAGGATCATCGCTGGCTTCCAGTGCCCAACGCACGTCATCCTCAACCGAGAATGCCAAGCTCTCGTCGAGTTGTAACCGAAGCGAGCGAACTAAACCGCTCGCATCGTCAATCCCTTCGAGCACTTGCCGCGCAGTTTGAGAAAGCACGGGCGCTTTCTCATCTTTCAGCGCAGTTTCAGCGGCGCAGATTTCATCGTACGGGGAAGGCAATTGGACTGCGGCAGCCTCGGCCACAGCGCGATGGTTATCACCGTCGTTTGTACAACTGCGGCACAGGTAAGCGATTCCCCGACCGATATGCACCAATCGTTCTATCGCCCCGTCGTTGACCAAGTCGGCCAGAAGTGCAAAGCAGGTCTGCGAATCGTTTTTCAGTATGCATGCTAGAGCTGCATGCTCGACCGCAGAGGTAGAAGCACCGTCCCGGATGCGGGCTGCGAGCTCTAAACTGTATTGAGGGTTCCATCTGTTTGACAATGCTAGCCAAAGAGCTTCCTCGTCCCTGGTTCCGTATCCAACTTTGAAAGCCGCCGCGAACTCATCTTCGTCAATTCCATCTTGGCGAGCACTTTCAATGATTTGCTGCAGCCAAAGCGGCCTTATCCAATCTATATGCCGGTGTATTGCCAAGTGCGCTTGTTTTTTGTTGTTGCGGGCACATTTAACGTAGGCTTTGAGAAACTTGTCAGCAGTATGCCCGCGGAGGTTCGCCTCGACATCGTCTGCATAATCATCCTCGTATACATTGTTGATCACATCCAGCCGAGTTTCAGCGCGCTCTCGCAAGTCGTCCTCTGTCAGCCTCAGCACTCCTACGGCCAAATCCACAACGGCTTCAAAACCATCAAAATCTTGAAGTGCCCCATACGCTATGGCCTCATCTGAATCAATGTAACTGTCGTCAACAACCGTCCGCGCTGCATCCATAAATGCTGCCTCCAGCCCGGGCGAAAGACGGGCAAGATATTCTGCAAATGACGCGGGGTAATGGAAGTGATCTCGCGTCAGCACTGTGCGAATGAATATTTCCAAGAGAGGCTTGGTGGATATGGAGGCCGCTCTCCCGCAATACCAGTCAGAGGTTCGCTCCGGTGCTTCCCATAAATTCACGTCGGTAATTTCGTCGACATCGCAATGCAGTAAAAAGCGTGCTACTTCCGCGCCGTTGCTTGCAGCTGACCCTGCTGTCGCAGCGAGTTTCAGATTACTTTCAAACTCCTTCCCGCCTTCAGCCAACCTGGCTTCCAACCAGTCATCAATTTTGGCTGTTGCGCTCTGGCTAGCCTTGATTGCGAACGGATCGGCAACGCGCCCCAGTATGCGCGCGGCAGCTTCAGTACCCAATTCGGAGTCAGGACTCTGCATCGAAACAAGAAAATCAATGAGCTGACGTAAGGTCTGACGGACCGGCTGTCGATACTTTTCAATCGCTCGGGTGATCCCGGCTTCCACTCTCGGGTGGTAATAAGTGAGCACCCCATCGTCGCTCTGGCGAAAATTACGTGCGGCTACAAAAAAGTCCACGAAAGAAGAAATACCTGCTTCCATTGCAGTGTCCATGTCACAAAGACCATCCTCGATTGTGCGAAGGATGGAGCGAGTCACTTTGTTGCCTGCCTCCATGAACGCCCAGAGGATCGTTGCTGCGCTGATATCTCCGCGCGTTTCGATCTGTTCGATGACCGTTTGCTCAATCGAGTCTCGGTGCGCGCGACGAATTGCCTCACGCACAATAAGAAAATCATTACTAGCGTCCTGAGGATCCTGAGTTCGCATGGCATCGAAGAATTTTTGGATCTCAAGAGGTGTTGCAAGTTTGTCGAGCACCTCGGTTTCAAATGTACGAGTCAGTGCTTGCAACTCACGAGGCAGGCTTTCGATTCGACTCGTATAAAGCCTGTGTCGCTGATCCTCTCCATAGTTCTCGGCTTCCAGTCTGACGACCCAGTTTTTTACGGTGTCAAAAGCACCTGATTCCCTTGCCACGTCCAGTCTCGACGTCGCAATGATCATCGCATCGGGTCTCGCGGCCGCGAGGAAACGGCCGAGTTGATCGTTCCACGGACGGCTGTTCCGATCAAAGTCGAATCGACCCCAAGGATCCTCGATGTCATAAAGGACGGGCGAAGGTGTCGTATCGTCGCGTAGTTGAGAAGGGCCTTGCCTGATCAGTACACGCGTCAGTCCAGGCAGTTCCTTGCGCAACTCGTCATAAAGCATCTGGGTAGTAAGGGTCTTTCCTGTACCGGACTGACCTACCAGAATCGCCGAAGATCTCCGCGCCATCTGCGAGCGCAGTTCATCCCAATTATTAGGGCGAACATAATTTTCAAGCTCCGGTGAGCTCGCAAGATAGCCGTCGTGCTTACGAATAATGTCTTCAAGCTCCTGGCGCCCCCAGCGACCGCCCCCCACGCACGCGATCCGAGCTCGAGCAGCCTCTCGCAGCTTGATACGGCAAGCCTCCAGTCGAGCGTTTGGTACGCGGCAGCTTTCTGTAAGGAGGCGATCAATATCACCACGAAGGCGTTCGTCGTCCTGATTGGCGATAACCGATAACCGACCCGAGATGTCGTGACCGAGACCATCGGCTATAACGCGCGGTAGCGCACTCTGACCAGGCCACATACCCGGTCTGCGACGACTGAGTTTCTGCGCGTCTGCATTCACGCCTGCGCTGGTGACGAGCAAGTAACGGTAGTCGGGATCCTCAAGCCGTTTCGACGCGCAGACCCGCTGATCGCTGCCGTGCTCAAGCAAACTTTTGAGTGTTTTCGGCGTCCAGGCGTTACCTCCGCGCCGCTTTGCCTGGACAACGAGTGTATATCCAGACATTGGCACCTGATTTACAAGCCGCCCAGGCTCAGGATCGGAGAGATCTGCTTCCAGGTCCTCTTGGCTTGCGGGCTCAAGTAGCAATTCCTGGGCCTGTCGCGAAACCAGAATCAAATCGAGTGCCAACCAAACTGAAACGTCTATCTGATACTCATAACCGGCGAGTGAGGCAGCACCTGATCCACTTTGCCCTTCTACAGCACTTGCAGTTCCAGTCGTGCTTTGACTTCCTCGATTTGCCATAGAAGAGTAATCCAGATATGCGGCGGTTGGTGATCGGCCCTACCTGGTTGAAACAGTGAAGGGAGAAGGCGCCTGGCTTTATGCGAGATGCGAGCTATCGGCCTGGTCAGCCAGTTGCAATTTTGAGGTACATAAATTGCTGACGAATGGTATCTGCACAAAAGCCAACGGGCTACTTCCGTTTAGTGGTAAATGAGCGAATCAGTTCTAGCAACGAAGTTGATGACTCGAAAACACCCTGAACGAGGCTGCGGGGGACTGTCAGATATTTTGTGTGCAGGCCGGTAACGGCCTGCCGTTAGGCAGGCCATTCTTTTACCAGGCAGGCCTGATAAATCGATCTCCGTACAGAATCGCGAATTGATTCATCGCACTTTTCCAGTCATGGGCCGCTGAGCCCCAGTTTGCTGTGATGTTGCGCAGCCCAAGCCAGATCAGTTTTGTCGCCGCATCGTCGGTTGGGAAGTGACCTCGGGTCTTGATGATCTTGCGCA